>JALYWI010000077.1 GCA_030852785.1 Actinomycetota bacterium | reverse complement strand
GCTCGCGTTCCGGCGATAAGGTCCCGCCGGGCCGACGAACCAGGGGGAACGTCGAGTGAAGACCAGGGGTGCCGCGCACGACGCGGGCGATCAGATGAACGAGCTCGCGTTCTACACGTTGGCGGGGCACTCCGGCACGCCCCGGGACCTGGTCGCCGAGGTCACCGACGCCGAGTCGATGGGACTCGGCACCGCGTTCATCTCGGAGCGCTTCAACACCAAGGACGCGGCGGTGCTGAGCGGCGCCGTGGGCGCGGTGAGCACGCGCCTCGGCGTGGCGACCGCCGCGACCAACCACAACACGCGCCACCCGCTGGTGACCGCGACCTTCGCGATGACCATGCACCGGCTGACCGAGGGGCGGTTCTCGCTCGGCCTCGGCCGCGGCTTCGACATGTTGTTCGACATCATGGGGTTGCCGAGGGTCACCATGGCGCAGCTGACCGATGTGGTCGAGCTGTTGCGTCGGCTCTGGCACGGCGAGGTCGTGCTCGGCCATGACGGCCCGGCGGGTCGGTTCCCGATGCTGTGCCTCGATCAGTCCTTCGACGAGGACATCCCGGTCATCCTGACCGCCATCGGGGAACGCACCCTGGAGTTCGCCGGCGGCCTCGTCGACGGCGTCGTGCTGCACACCTTCTTCACCGACGAGGCGCTGGCCAACAGCGTCGCCGCGGTGCGCCGCGGCGCCGAACGAGCGGGCCGCGATCCCGACGCGGTGCGTGTCTGGTCGGTGCTCGCGACCATCGGTGACCACCTCGACGAGGAGCTCCGGCTCAAGAAGCTCGTCGGACGGCTGGCCACCTACCTCCAGGGCTACGGCGACGTGCTGGTGACCGCCAACGGCTGGGACCCCGCGGTGCTGGCGCGTTTCAGAGCCGATGAGTTCGTGACGTCGTTCGGCGGTGCCTTCGACGCGATCGGGACGACCGCGGATCTGGAGCGCGTCGCCACCCTGTTGCCCGAGGAGTGGCTCGCTGCCGCAGCGACCGGCACCGCCGAGCAGTGCGCCGAGCGCGTCGCCGCGCAGTTCGACCTGGGCGCCGACGGCGTCGTGCTGCACGGCGCGACACCCCAGGAACTCGAGCCGGTGGTCCGGGCCTACCGCGCTCAGCGGCCCGTGGGCCGCTTCGACCACCTCCCCGCCAACCCGGGCCGACCGGCCACCGGAGTCGGCACCCCACAGGCCCCATGAGCACCCGACAGGCCCCATGAGCACCCGACAGGAAGGCGCGCCATGACCGACGCACCCGGACGACTCGACCACCGAGACGACGCCGTGATCGACACGATCGATCAGGTGACCGCCTCGTGGCTCACCGACGCGCTGCGCTTCGAGGGTCACGACGTCACCGTGGACTCGCTCACGACCGAGCCCGTCGGCACCGGTCAGATGGGGTGCAGCTACCGCATCGTGCCGAGCTACGCCCACGGCGGCGAGTCGCTGCCGAGCACGTTCGTGGTGAAGCTGCCGGCGAGCGATCCCGCGAAGCGAGGACTCGCCGCGGGGGTCTACCGCACCGAGGTCGCCTTCTACCGGGATCTGGCCGACACCGTGCACGCCGGCGCGCCTCGGTGCCACCACTCCGAGCTGTCGGTGAACTGGAACGAGTTCGTGCTGCTCATGGAGGACCTTGCACCGCGCGTCCAGGGCGACCAGATCGCCGGCTGCTCGATCGAGCAGGCCGAGGCCGCGGTGATCAACCTGGCGGGCCTGCACGGGCCGCGATGGTGCGACCCGACGCTGCGGGACCTGGACTGGATGGCACCCGTCGCGGGCGACGGCGCCACCATGCTCGGACTGGTGCTGCGCGACGCGACCAACCGCTACGTCGAGCGCTACACCGGCCGCATCGACGACGCCGACCTGGAGCTGCTCGACCGCCTGCCCGACGCGGTGCCGACGTGGATCATGTCGCGCCCCGAGCGCTTCGCGGCGCTGCACGGCGACTACCGGCTCGACAACCTGCTCTTCGGTGACCCGGCCGGCGACCGACCCGTCGCGACGGTCGACTGGCAGACCGTCACGCTCGGCCTGCCGGGTCGGGACCTGGCGTACTTCCTGAGCACCGGGCTGCAGCCCGAGGACCGGCGCGCACACGAGGACGACCTGGTGCGCACCTATCACGAGGCACTGCTCGAGTACGGCGTCGAGGGCCACAGCCTCGAGCAGTGCTTCGACGACTACCGCTTCGGGATGCTCCAGGGCCCGCTGATCGGGATCATCGGCGCGGCCTACAGCGAGCCGACCGAGCGTGGCGACGAGATGTTCCTCGCCATGTCGGACCGGTTCTGCGACGCGATCCGCGACCTGCACACCCTCGAGCTCATCGGCTGACCGGTCGGCTCAGGTGAAGACCGCGCCGACGACGTCGTCGTCGCGACCGGCGCTGTCCAACAGCTGCGTGCGGACCAGGTCGGCGTAGAGGCCACCCTCGGCGATCAGCTGCTCGTGGGTGCCCCGCTGCACGATCCGGCCGTGTTCGACCACCAGGATCTGGTCCGCGTCGCGCACGGTGGCGAGGCGGTGTGCGATGACGAGCGAGGTGCGGCCCTCGAGCGCCGCGGACAACGCCCGCTGCACGGCGGCCTCGGACTCGGAGTCGAGGTGGGCGGTCGCCTCGTCGAGCACGACGACCGCAGGGTCCTTGAGCAGGAGCCGGGCGATGGCCAGGCGCTGCTTCTCGCCGCCGGAGAGCCGGTGGCCCCGGTCGCCCACGAGGGTGTCGAGCCCGTCGGGCAGGGCGGCGACCAGGTCCCAGACCTGCGCGGCCCGCAGTGCCTCGACCAGCTCGTCCTCGGTCGCGTCGGGCCTGGCGTAGAGCAGGTTGGCGCGCAGCGTGTCGTGGAACAGGTGCGCGTCCTGGGAGACCACGCCGACACGTTCACGGACCGACTGGATCGTCGCGGTGCGCACGTCGGTCTCGGCGAGTCGCACGCTGCCACCGGTCGCGTCGTAGAGGCGCGAGACCAGCCCGGCGATCGTCGTCTTGCCGGCACCCGAGGGCCCCACGAGCGCCACCATCTGCCCCGGATCGATCCGGAACGACAGGTCGTGGAGCAGCATCGCGCCGGGCTCGCTGCTGAGGCGGTCCGAGTCGATCGACTCGAGCGACGCGAGCGACACCTCACTCGCCGAGGGGTAGCGGAACGACACCGTGTCGAACTCGACCGCGGTCGGACCGGTCGGCAGCTCGACGGCGTCGGGCGCCTCGGCGATCGCCGGCTGCAGGTCGAGCACCTCGAAGACCCGTTCGAAGCTGACGAGGGTGGTCATGATGTCGACCTGTGCGCTCGACAGGGCGGTGATCGGGCCGTAGAGCCGGTTCAGGTACGCGGTCAGGGCGACGAGGGTGCCGATCGCCAGGGTGCCCTCGACCACGAAGACGCCGCCGACGCCGTAGACCAGCGCGGTGGCGAGCGCCGCGACGAGCGCGAGCGAGACCATCACGACGGTCGAGAACATCGAGGTGGTCACGCCGATGTCGCGCACTCGCCCGGCGCGACGAGCGAAGGTCTCGGACTCCTCCTCGGGGCGGCCGAACAGCTTCACCAGCAGCGCGCCGGAGACGTTGAAGCGCTCGGTCATGGTCTGACCCATCGCGGCGTCGACCTGGTAGCGCTCCCGCGTGATCGCGGAGAGCTTCGGCGCGAGACGCCGAGCCGGCAGCAGGAACAGCGGCAACAGCACCAACGCCATCGCGGTGATCTGCCACGACAGGAAGAACATGGCGCCGAGCGTCGCTGTCAGCGTCGCGGCGCTGCCGATGACGTTCGACAGCGTCGAGGTGAACGCCTGCTGTGCGCCGATGACGTCGGAGTTGAGCCGTGAGACCAGCGAGCCGGTCTGCGTGCGGGTGAAGAACGCGACCGGCTGGCGCTGCACGTGGTCGAACACGGCCGTGCGCAGGTCGAAGATCAGTCCCTCACCGATGCGCGCCGAGAACCAGCGCTGCGTGAGCGAGATCGCCGCGCCGGCCACCGCGAGCCCGACGAGCACGAAGGCGAGGCCGACGACCAGACGGGTCCGCTCGTCCGCGATGCCGACGTCGATGATCTGCCGGTAGACCAGCGGCGTCATCGCACCCAGACCGGCCTCGAGCAAGATCAGCGAGATGAAGATCGTCAACCGCCCTCGGTAGGGACGGGCGAACCCGGCGATGCGGCCCAGGGTGCCCGGCGCCAGCCGATGGCGCGTGACGGAGCGGTCCTTCGAGAGGGACCGGACCGTTCCGTACGCCTGATGTCCACCTGGGACTGCCATGTCGTCATCTCCGTCGAATCATCGAGCGCACCGCAGAGCGGCGCGCGCACCACGTCAACACGGGTTCAGCCCGTGCCAGTCCCCGCTGCCACAGGGGTCGGACCGCCCGCATCCACCCCGGAGAGCGGACCGTCGAGCAACTCGCCGGCCGACAGCCCGCGTCCGTCGAGACCGCGCCGGCGGACCACCCACAGACCCCAGGTGCCCGCGGCCACACAGGCCAGTGCACCCAGGCCGACGGCGACGCGTGCACCGAGGTGCTCCGCCACCCATCCGAGGATCGGTCCACCGATGGGGGTGCTGCCGAGGAACACCATCGCCTGGAGCGCCAGCACCCGCCCACGCATCGCGGGTTCGGCCTCTGTCTGCACGATCGCCGTCGAGGCGGTCATGAACGAGATGCTGGCGACGCCGATCAGAGGACCCACCAGGAACGCCCACGCCTGGTTCGGAGCGACGGCGAGTGCAGCCATGGCAGCGCCGAAGGCCAGCGCGGTCGTGGCGACGCGGCGCACCGACGACGAGGTCCGGCGGGCGACGGCCAGCGCGCCGACGAGCGAGCCCAGACTGAGCACCGAGAACAACAGGGTGAAGGTCGACTGGGTGCCGCCCAGGTCGTCGATGACGAACACCGGGAACACGACCTGGAAGTTGAAGGCGAAGGTGCCGATCACCGCCATCATGATCAGCGGCACGAGCAGCTGGGGCACACTCGCCGCGTAGCGCAGCCCGGCGCGGACCTGCCCCTTGGCCTTGGCGACCAGCGGTGCGGAGTGGAGCTCGGCGGGGCGCATCATCAGCAGACCGGCCAGCACCGCGAGGTACGACAGCCCGTCGATCAGGAAGGTCCAGCCGAAGCCGACCGTGGCGACGAGCACACCGGCGAGCGCGGGCCCCACGACACGGGAACCCGTCATGAGTGCGCTGTTGAGGCTGACGGCGTTGTTGATGCGTTCGCGAGGGACCATCTCGACGACGAAGGACCGACGGGTCGGGTTGTCGAACGCGGTCAGCACACCGCCGGCGACGGCCACCGCGTAGACGGCGGCGACGGGCGGTGATCCCGAGAACGCCAGGGCGGCGAGCACGAAGCTCTGCAGCATGGCGAGCGACTGCACGAGGATCAGCAGGCGGCGCTTGTCGGAGCGGTCGGCGATGACACCCGCCCACGCCCCGAGCAAAAGAACCGGGCCGAACTGCGCGGCGGCGAGCAGGCCGAGCGCCACACCGCTGCCGGTGATCTCCAGGATCAGCAGCGTCTGGGCGACCATGCAGAGCCAGGTGCCGATCTGCGACACGGCCTGGCCCATGAAGAACAGGCGGAAGTTCCGGACGTCCAGTGAGGCGAAGGTCTCGCTCGTGGCGAGTCGGAGCTTGGTCATCGTTGCTCCGAGGCGCTCAGCTGCTCGAGCACGACGGCCGCGGCGGTCAGGTGGGCGAGCTGTTCCGCGTCGAGCGCGGCGAGTCGTTCCGAGAGCCATGCGGTCTTGCGCTCCCGCGAGGAGGCGAGCAGCGCTTCGCCGGTGTCGGTGGTCGACACCCGGCAGACGCGCTTGTCGTTCGGGTCGAGCGCGCGCTGGACGAGCTCGCCGTCCTCGAGCCGGTTGACCACCTTGGTGACGGTGGGCGGCGAGACGCCTTCCAGCTCGGCGAGCGCGCCGAGGGTGAGCGGGCCGTGCCGGTGCACGATCGCGAGTGCCGAGAGCAGGCTCGGTGAGAGCCCCAGGTCGGCGGCCTGGCGCAGGCGCCGCGCGAGCCGGGTGATGCTCAGACGGAGCTCGCCGGCGAGCTGTGCGGGATCGACCGCCGGTGCCGGATCGACGGTCGGGGACGCACCCGGTTCGAGGCCTGAGCCGGGAGGGGATGCAGGGTCGGGAGGGGCTGCGGGGCTGGTGGCAGGGGGAGCGGGCGTCGAGGGCACGGAAGTTAGTTTACCAAGCTAAATGATCCTGGTCCACGGTGTTTCCGGCTCCCAGAGCGCCGATCTGCGTGACATCCGACTCCGATTCGGGGCCGGAGCCCCGAATCGAGATCGGATGTCGTCAGGGCGGCCCCGCCGCTCGGCCGGGCAGTGCTGTCAGTCGGGCAGCGCGGAGCCCAGCGGTGGCGAGTACACGTTCACCGAACGTGCGGTCACCATCGAGGGGTTCTCGAGCGCGTGCCGGTGCGTGGCCGCGAACTCGGTGGTCTCACCCACGGGCAGGCGGCGCCG
>JALYWI010000045.1 GCA_030852785.1 Actinomycetota bacterium | reverse complement strand
TGGTGGGGGCGGTGCCCGAGATCGCGGACGAGCTCGCCGCGACCGACATCTCGATCGTCCCGATCCGTGTGGGCGCGGGCACCCGCCTCAAGGTGGTCGAGGCGCTCGCCAACCACCTGCCGCTGGTCACGACCACCGTCGGCTGCGAGGGCATCGCGCTGACCGACGGCGTGGACGCGCTCATCGCGGACGACCCGAGGACGTTCGCCGATGCCTGCCTGCGGCTGATCGAACAACCCGCGCTGCGCCAGCAGCTGGCGGACGCCGGCGATGAGCTGTTCCGAGCCCGCTACGACTGGGCGCACATCCAGGCCACGGTCGGCGCGCTCGCGCGTCAGGTCGCCAAGCCGTAGGTCGCCAAGCCGTTGGTCGCCGAGCAGCCGTAGGTCCCACGCGACCACGCAGCGCTCGCCAGGCAGCCGCCGATCGAGTGGGTCTCAGTCGCGGTGCACGGCGGGGGAGTGCCGGAAGAACTGCTCGACGTCGCGCTCGTACCTGTACGACGGTTCGCTGTCGCCGACGGTGCGCCGCAGCCGCGACGAGCGGATGAAGCCCTCGATCGCTTCGGACGAGGTGTACTCGTAGCGGAAGCCGTAGTTCTTGAGCCGCCGGTTGTCGACGCCGCGGCCGTACTTGAGCAGGCCGTGGTACTCGTCGGGCACGTCCGCGATGCCGAGCGTGCGGAACGGGCTGGTCAGCAGCGACGTGCCCCACGGCGGCAGCGCGATGGTCCGCTTGCCGCACAGCGCCGCCACCTCGGACCAGGGCAGGAGCCCGTCGCCCGCGACGTTGAACACGCCGGGCAGGTCGTGGTCGAACGCGAAGAGGATCGAGCGGATCACGTCGTGTTCGTGCACGAACTGGAAGCGGGGGTCGTAGCCGAACATCGACGGCACGATCGGCAGGCTCAGCAGTCGCGTGAGGGGGGTCTCGAGCTCGGAACCGATCACGTTCGAGAAGCGCAGCAGCGCCACGTTGACGTGCGGATTGTCCTCGGCGAAGTCGCGCACGTAGCCCTCGACGGCCTCGAGGCTGCGCTCGATCGGCGCCCGAGAGGGCCTGGAGCGCGGTGTGTCCTCGGTGAACCACACCGGATCCTCGGGTGCGCAGCCGTAGATCATCGTCGAGGACTTCACGATGACGTTTCGGACCGTCGATGACGGCGCCGACGCGGCGGCGAACAGGTTCATCGTGCCGATGACGTTGATCTCGTGCATGGCACGGGTCGACATCTGGGTCGGGTCGACGGCGAGGAACGTGTGGATGATCGTGTCGACCTCGGTCGCCCGCACGATCCGCGAGAGGATCGAGTAGTTCGCGTCCACCCGCACGTACTCGGTGCGCTCGAGCTCGACGGTCGGTTCGGTGGTGTCGAGCCCGACGATCACCTCGACGTTCGGGTCCTCCTCGAGGGCCTGCGCGACTCGACCACCCCAGAAGGTGCCCAACCCCGTGACGAGCACCCGGCGGCGCTCGTTGCCCGACGCCGGCATCGACTCGTTCGACCGCGCCGCGGTCATCCGAACCACACCGATCGACGCACCTGCAGCATCTCGTAGAGCGCGGCCTGGATGTGGTCGCGGATCGCCTCGGACTCGTCCATCACCCGGGAGCGCGAGTAGCGCTCCTGGCCGGCGGGCACGTCGAAGTGCACCGGCTCGAGGACCTTGAGCTTGAACTTGGCGGGAAAGTACGAGACCACGCCGAGCGGACCGCCGACGAGCATGTTCGCCGTGAGCGGCACGTACGGCAGCCCGAGCGCCTTGGCGACCGACGGGATGCGGAACAGCGTCGGCATCGACTCCTCGGCGCCGACGACCGCGATGGGGATCACCGGCACGCCGGCACGCATCGCGATCTCGACGAAGCCGCCACGACCGAACCGTCGCAGCTGGTAGCGCTCGTCGTAGGTCTTCGCGGGTCCCTTGGACCCCTCCGGGAAGACCAGCACGAGCTGTCGCTGCTCGCGAAGCAACCGGTAGGCGTTGTCGGGATGGGCGGGCAGGCCGCCCAGGCGGTTCCAGATCGTGCCGATCATCGGCAGCGTGCGGAACAGGTTGTCGGCGAGCCCGTAGACGGGGCGTTCGAGCTCGGTCTCGATGCCGTGCATGATCACCGGAGCATCCGAGGGGATCGCCCCCGCGTGGTTCGCGACGAGCAGGGCGCCGCCGTCGGTCGGGATGTGCTCGAGGCCCTCCCACTCGGCACGGAACCAGTGCCGGTAGACTGGGTCGTAGATCCGCCGGGCGATCTCGCGCATGTGCTCGGAGCGGCCCCACTCGTTGACGTCGGACAGCCGACGGTCGTCGAGCACGTCGGGGTCGCTGCCTCGACCGACGGGCACCAGGTCGGTCCCGGTGCTCACGCCGGCGGTCAGGTCCTCGGACGCCGTCAGGTCGACCGTCGGGGTGTGTGTGGCGGTGGCGTTCCTGGCCGCGTCGACGGCCTGCCTCGCACGCCGGCGCTCCGGGGTGGTGCGAGCCCTGGACTCGGAGCGCTTGGGGGGCGGGACCATGCGGACATGCTACGTCGCGCGTGGCAATCGTCCCGGGGTGCAACGTGTCCGGCCTCCGGGTGGCCGCGGGTACCGTCGGCGGGTGCCCGAGTCCCCGCCGAGCTCCACCCGCAGTGGCGCCCTGGCCGCGCTCGGGCAACGCGACTTCCGGCTGTTCTGGATCGGCGCGCTGGTGTCGAACACCGGCAACTGGATGCAGAACGCGGCGATCCCGTACGTCGTGTTCGACCTGACGGGTCGGGCGGGCGACGTGGGGATCACCGGCTTCTTCCAGTACGTGCCGTTCATGTTGATGGGCCTGGTCGGCGGCACGCTGGCGGACCGGTTCCCACGTCGTGCGCTGCTGATCGTCTGCCAGCTCGGACAGGCCGCCTGCGCGGTCGCCCTGTACGCGCTCGTCGCGTCAGGCTCGGCGACCACCGCGTGGATGTCGGCGCTCGCGTTCCTCTCCGGTCTCGCGGGTGGCCTCAACACGCCGATCTGGCAGTCGTTCGTGACCGAGCTGGTCCCCCGGGAACAGCTGTTGCACGCGGTCACCCTGAACAGCGCGCAGTTCAACGCGGCTCGCGCGCTCGGCCCCCTGCTCGCCGGGCTGGTCATCGCCTCGTGGGGCGCGGCGACGGCCTTCGCGATCAACGCCGTGTCCTTCCTCGTGGTGGTCGGAGTGCTGTTCGTGATCCGTGGCCACAGCGGCGGACGGCGCCGGGGTGCACCGGGCGGGGTGGTCGAGGGGTGGAAGGTCGCGGTCCGCTACGTGCTGGCCACGCCGGCCATCCTGGCGTGCTGTACGGCGATCCTGGCCATCGCCGGTATCGGCAGCCCGCTGTTCAGCTACCTCGCGGTGTACGGCGAAGAGATCTACTCCGTGCAGGGGCTGCGACTCGGTCTGCTCTTCGGCGCGGCGGGCATCGGCTCGGTGCTCTTCACGCCGCTGCTGTTGAGCGTCGCCCCCCGGCTGCCACGCGCCCGACTGCTCGGCACGGCGATGGTCGCCTACGGCGTGGCGACCGTCGCGGTGGGTGCGTCGCCGGGCTACGCGACGGCGGTGATCTCGCTGCTGTTCTTCGGGGGTGCGTACCTGGCGATCGCGTCGACGATCAACACCGCCATCCAGCTCGTCGTCGCCGAGCACCTGCGCGGTGTCGTGATCGCGGTGTACCTGATGTGCCTCACCGGCGCGCTGCCGATCGGGCTGTACCTCTGGGGTGTGATCTCGGACCAGATCGGCATCAGGGCGACCACCGTCGGCGCCGGCGTTCTGCTGGTCGCGGTGACCCTGGTGTTCATCGTCACCGGCCGCTTCACGGTGATGGCAGCCGCCGACGACGCGCGGGATGCCGCCGCCGGTGGCGCGGGGCGCTGAGCGCCGCCACGCACGCCTGCGACGACGTGGCCGTCGCGGCGTGGGAAGCTGAGCGCCACGTCGGCCGCCGAACGGTGGCCGCGGAAGGGGAGCGAGCATGCGGGTCGACGTCGGTGGGGTCGGGATCGAGTACGACGTGTTCGGACCTGACGACGCACGGCCGGTGATCCTGCTGCACGGCTTCCCCGACTCCTCGGCGTTGTGGCGCAACCAGGTGCCACCGCTGGTCGAGGCGGGCTTCCGGGTGATCACCCCGGACCTCCGGGGCTTCGGGCGATCCGACGCCCCCGACGCGGTCGAGTCGTACTCGCTGCTGACCTCGGCGTTCGACGTGACGGCGATCCTCGACGACCTCGGCATCGAGCGGGCCCACGTGGTCGGCCACGACTTCGGCTCGGCGCTCGCCTGGGTGTTCGCGACGTTCTGCGCCGAGCGGGTCGACCACCTGGTGCCCATGTCGGTCGGTCACCCCGCCTCGTTCCGCCTCACCGGCTTCGAGCAGGGCATGGCGTCGTGGTACATCCTGCTGTTCCAGTTCCACGACGTCGCCGAGCGGTGGTTGCGTGCGGACGACTGGGCCAACTTCCGGGCGTGGTCGCACCACCCCGACGCCGACGGTGTCATCGGCCGGTTCGAGGCCAGCTCGTCGGCTCCGTCGGCGTCGTCGTTGACCTCCGCGCTCAACTGGTACCGGGCGAACATCACCGCAGAGGCGTGGGTCGCGCCGCCATTGGACCTCCCGCCGATCCAGGCGCCGACGATGGGCATCTGGAGCACCCGGGACTTCGCGCTGACCGAGGCGCAGATGACCGGTTCGGCCGAGCACGTCGCCGGACCGTGGCGCTACGAGCGGGTCGAGGGCCCCGGACACTGGCTGCAGCTCCAGGCGCCCGCGGCGGTGACGGACCTGCTGCTCGACTTCTTGCCGGTCTGAGCTCAGACGCCGAAGAAGTCGGCGATCCAGTCGACCACGCGGTCCTGGTCCAGGGGGCCCTCGAGGCTCATCAGACCCGCGTCGACGACCTCGTCGCCGATGATCTCGCGTCGCTTGCGCATCAGGATGCTGGACAGCTGCGGCACGAACTCGGGGTGGCCCTGCACGCAGAAGACGTGCTCGCCGATGCGGTACGCGCCGACCGGGCAGTAGGCCGAGGTGGCCACGAGCTCGGCGCCCTCGGGCAGTCGGGTCACCTGATCTCGGTGACTCATCAGCAGGGTGAAGTCGTCGCGCTCCGGGTCGATCCACTCGGGGTGCTCGACCAGGTCGAAGCGCTTGCCGCCGACACCCCAGCCGACGTCGGCCAGCTCGACCAGCCCACCGAGCGACTGGGCGATCAGCTGGTGTCCGAAGCAGATGCCCGCCGTCGGCCGCTGCTCGCTCACCAGGCGCACGATGAGCGCCGAGAGCTCGTGGATCCAACCCTCGTCCTCGTAGGCCGAGCGACGGGAGCCCGAGATGATCCAGCCGTCGCACTCGTCGAGGGAAGCGGGGAATTCACCTGCGGTCACGTCATAGATGCGCAGGTCGACCCCTGCCGGTCCGAACGCGGCGGGGAACAGCTCGGTGTAGTCGCCGACCTGTTCGACCACGTCGGGGTCGAGGTGGTCGCAGAGCAGCAGGCCGATGGTCATCGCATCTCCTCAGCGGAACGACGACGTGGTGGTGTCCACCAGCCGGTCCGACGGTGCGAGCAGGCCCCGACGACGCAGCTCCGGCAGGAGCCCCTCGCCGGTGGCGTACGCCTCCTCCAGGTGCGGGTAGCCCGACAGGATGAACTCGTCGAAGCCGACCGCCCGGTACTCCTCGATGCGATCGGCGACCTCGGCGTGGCTGCCGACCAGGGCGGTCCCGGCACCGCCGCGGACCAGGCCGACACCCGACCAGACGTTCGGGTACACCTCGAGGTCGCGGGGGTCGGTCGGCACCGGTCCGTCGGCCGCGCCGGCCGACATCTGCGCCATGCGCTTCTGGCCCTCGGAGCTGGTCGCCGCGAAGTCCGCGCGTGCGGCCTCGACCGCTGCGGGGTCGATGCCCGACATCAGACGTCCGGCCTCTGCCCACGCAGCCTCGGAGGTGTCACGGCTGATCACGTGGAACCGGATGCCGAAGCTCAGCGGCCGACCCTCGGGGCGACCGGCGCCTGCGGCGAGCTCGCGCATGCGGTCGAGCCGGGTGCCGACCATGTCGGGGGTCTCACCCCACGCCAGGTACACGTCGACATGGCGGGCGGCGACCTTCTCGGCCGCGGGAGAGGCGCCACCGAAGTAGATGCGGGGCCGGACCAGCGGCTGGTCGCGGGTCGTGGCCTTCTCGACGCGGTAGTGCTCGCCGCTGAAGTCGAAGGGCTCCGGGCTCCACGCGCCGTCGAGGATCTGCAGGAACTCCGCGGCACGCTCGTAGCGCTCGTCCTTCGGGCGGAAGTCGCCGAATCGGGCGAGCTCGGCGTCCTCGGCGCCGATCACGATGTTCACCAGCAGGCGGCCGTTCGACATGCGCTGGTAGGTCGAGGCCATCTGCGCCGCGATCGTCGGGTTGAGCAGACCCGGGCGGAACGCGACCAGGAACTTCAGCTTCCGGGTGACCGCGACGAGGGGAGCGGTGGCGATCCAGGCGTCCTCGCACGCCGTGCCGCACGGGGTGAGCACCGCGTCGAAGCCCATGTCCTCGCACGCCGTGGCGACCTGCGAGAGGTAGTCGAACGACGGGGCGCGCCGATGTGCCGCAGGCCCGGTGGGCAGGATGTCCCGGCTGTCGCCGCCGGTGGGCAGGAACCAGTGGACCTTGAGCTCTGACACGTCATCTCCATCATCGACCGCCGTTCAGGGGCGGCTACCACATGCATCGGAGGGCCAAGTGTGGGGTCATTCGACGAGTTTCGCCAGAGCTGCCCCGCACCCTGTTCGGAGCCACGCCGCACCGCCTTCATTGTCAGACCCGGCCGGCATTGTGGAGCCATGCCCTCCGCCGCCTCCACGTCCGTCGACCACCGTCCACCACGAGCCCTGCACGCCGTCGGCGGCGACGAGCAACGCACCAGCGCCACCCAGTTCTCGGAGTGCGTGCGCGCCGTGGTGCAGCTCTGCCGTCGTCGGGGGCTCAAGCCGCCGGTGTACCGCTCCCCACCCCGCATCGAGGGGGTCGATCGCTCCATCCTGCGACGTGCCAACGGCACCGTGATCGTCGCCGTGCGACGCGGTCAGCGGCCCCTCGCCGCGGTCCGGGCCGACGTGATCGAGGGCGCCATCGTGGCCAACCAGTTGACGGGCGAGTCCGCCGATCGGTTCCGTGGGCTCGCCTGGGCGGCGGTCGACGGCGGCCCGGCCGACGCAGCCGCCGACCGCGGGGCCGCGGCCCCTGCGGCGC
>JALYWI010000058.1 GCA_030852785.1 Actinomycetota bacterium | reverse complement strand
CCGTTCGCTCGCCTGGGGCGACGATCCCCCGCGTGGTGGCGGTTCGCGCTCTCAGAGTTCCTCCGCGGCGTCGGTCGCATGCTCGGTGCGGCGGGTATCGCCGTCGATCACCGCTAGCTCGTCCAGCCTGCGATCCGCGGCGCGCTGACAGACGACCAGCGCGGCCCAGGTCATCACCACTGACAGGACCTCGCCGACGATCGTGCCGATTGCGGCGCCCTGCCAACCCATCGACGGGATCAGGATGATGTAGAGCGCCAACGCCATGGCTGCGTTGATCGCGAGCAGCACGGTTCGCAGCGTCACCTTGCCCAGCCCCATCAGACCGTTGATCGAGCAGCTGCCCACGGCGCGCAGCAGCACGATCGGTGACAACCAGCGGACGATCGTCACGGATTCCTCGAACTCGTCGCCGAGCGCGATCGGCAGCAGCGGCGCCACGAGCGAGATGCCGATGGCGAACACGATGCCGTACGCAGCGCCGATCGACGCGTAGCGCATGGCGCGGTCGAGGTGCTGGCGTCGGAGTCCTTCTTCGTGCTGCAGGAATCGGGCGTGCGTCGCCTGGATCACACTGCCGACGGGCAGCAGACCGAACTGAACGATCCGGTACGCAGCCGCGTAGAGACCGGTCTCGACGACGAACCCGTTGGCCGCGAGCACGAGCTTGTCGCCCTCGTTGCCCAACGCGTCGGCGGAGATGCCGCCGGAGTAGGCGAGGTTGGACCTCATGTGGTTCCAGTGGACACGACCAGGGCGGAACCCGAAGTCGTAGCGCCGGCCGACCAGTGCGAGGAAGACGACACCTGCCGCGCCAGACACCGCCAGCATCGTCAGCCCGAGCGACATGATCGACAGCGCCGAGGTGAGGAACAACACGGTGAGCACCACGATCCGCGCGCCGAGCACGATCAGCCGGATCGGAGCCGACGCAGCGAACCCGGATTGCGCCTGCACGGTGGTCGCGGACAGATGCACCAGGGGCATCGTGACGAACTCAGTGGCGAGAATTGCGATGATCGCGACGGTCGCGACCTCTTCGACGATGAGGGTCGCTGCGACGTAGCCGACGACGGTGAGCAGCCCGCCGAGCACCAGCGACAGAGTGAGACACGACCGCGCAGTGACTTCGAGGTCCTCGCGGTCGCGCACGACGTGCTGAAGCAGCGACAGCGTCACCCCTGATGCCGCGAGCGTCACCAGCGGGCCGACGATCGCATAGAGCGACGCGTAGCCGCCGTAGCCCTCGGGGCCGAGCGAGCGGCCGAGGAAGGTGAACGACAGGATGGTGCCGACCATCGTCACGCCTTCGATGGCGAGGCCCCAGGCCGATTCCGTCGCGACTCCGCCTCCGCGGAACCGAGCGGCGAGTTTGCTGACGAAGGACATGGCGATGGTTGCACGATACCGATCGCGACGACCTTCTCCTCAGCCCCGTCGCCGATCGCCGAGGCGTTGCCATCGCCGTGGCCGCTGCGCGGCTTCAGCCGCCGGCCGACCGCCGGCTCAGACGCCCTTGGCCATGTTCGCGAACAGGGTGCAGTAGTCGAGGAAGACCAGCCGGCACACGCCGGTGGGCCCTGCTCGGTGCTTCGCGACGATCAGCTCGGCGGTGTCCTTGTCGGGGCTGTCGGGGTTGTAGACCTCGTCGCGGTACAGGAACATCACGACGTCCGCGTCCTGCTCGATCGAGTTGTGCACGACGATGCCGTTGGCCACGAAGTTGTGCGTGCCGAGCACCGTGGCGTCGAAGACCTCACGCTCCCCGACCGGGGTGATGCTCACCACCTCGTCCCAGAAGACGTCGGAGTTGGCGATCGCCGAGAGCTCCTTCGACTCGGTCGCGACTGCGATGCGCTCCAGGCGTGCTCGGCTCGAGGACCGCGGGCGGCTGTCGGTGCCCAGCAGGTACCCACCGCAGTACTGCTCGCCGAGCGCCGCGGCGAGACCGCGCTGGGTCATCGATGCCCGGGCCAGCTCGTCGACGACCAGGTCGCGTACCTCTCCGGGGACGGTGTCGACGTTCGGGTTGCCCTCGATGCCCTCGAGCGCGGCGAGCGCCTCGGGGACGGCACGACCACGCTCGCCGGCGATGCCGACCTGACCGAGGAAACGCCGCTGCTGCTCGACGCCGTGGATCCACAGACGCCAACGCGACCGGTTCGGGCCGACATCGGTGATGCGTGACAACACACCGAAGCGCAACAGGAGCAGCTGCAGGTCGTCGATGAGACGGCGACGGGTGCTGGTCGCGGTGACCCGCACGTTCGGGCGACCACGGAGCTTGCCCACGCCGAGCGAGCCGATGCGGCCGAAGAGCCCGGCGAGCACGATGCCGAGCTGGTCGTCCGGCAGTGAGAACACTTGCGGGTCGACCGCTCCGTCGTCGATCGACGTCGACACCAGCTCGTCGAGGACCGACGGGCCGACCCGTGTCAGGTGCTCGGGGGCGGCCACCGTGCGCGGCGTGGCGATGCGGCTGCCGGGCGCGAGCTCGTCGAGGCGACGCCAGCCGCCCAGGGTGCGGAACGGGTGATTGGCCGTGGCCGTCACCCGACGCCCCGAGGCCATCACCAGCTCGAAGGCCTCTTTCGACCCGCTCGGGAAGGCGTGGCTCATGGTCGCGGGGACCATGGACCAGTCGTCGGCCAGGGACCAGACGGGCACGTCGCGTTCGCCCGAGGCCATCAGCTCACCGAGGGTCACCTCGACGTTGGTGTCCGCGCGCAGCACGCGCGTCTCTGCGGTCAGGCAGCCCGACTCACGCAGGTCGGCGAGCATCGGGCGCTTGTCGGCGCGCTGCTCCAGACCACGGGAGAGCTGGGACAGCGCCATGACGGGACACTGCAGCTCACGGGCGAGCACCTTGAGACCACGGGAGATCTCGGCGACCTCGACCTGACGGCTCTCGGCGGACCCACGGCCCGACATGAGCTGCAGGTAGTCGATGACGATCAGACCCAGGGGCTGGTCGAGGCGGTCCTGCAGACGCCGGGCCTTGGAGCGGATCTCGGTGACGGTCAGCGCCGGGTTGTCGTCGATCCACAGCTGCCCCTCGCCGAGGCGGCCCATCGCCTTGGTGATCTTGGTCCAGTCGGCGTCGGTCAACCGACCGGTGCGCAGCTTCGTGGCCTCGATGCGTGCCTCGGCCGCGATGAGTCGCTGCGTGAGCTCGAGGTGGCCCATCTCCAAGGAGAAGAACAGCACGGGACGCTGCTCGCGCACCGCCGCGTGCGACGCGATGCCCAACGAGAGCGCGGTGTTGTGCACGAACATGTCGGCTGCGACGAAGTTGTGGTCACCGGGCACGGTCAGGTCGTAGACCTGGTCATGCCCCTCGAAGGTGATGTCGACGATCTCGTCCCACCACACATCGGATCGGGCGAGCGTCGCGACCGCGCCCGAGTCGTGGCCGAGCCGATCGAGGCCCTCGACGAAGGTGCCGAGGCGACCTCGACCGATGTCGCGCTGGCCGGCGTGGAGGTTCGTCGACGGCGACCCCGCTGCAGTGGCGAGCGCCGCCCAGGACGTTTCACCCTTCGCGGCGCTGAGCAGCGACCACGCCCCGCGGGGCACGGTGTCATTGCCAGGATGGCGGCTCCGCTTCGAACCGACGGACGCGACCACGCCGTCGAGCGCCGCCTGCTTGCCCAGGATGCCGATCCGATCGGCGAAGGTCAGGATCGACTCGCGGTGGGTGACGATGACCTGCCAGCACCACCGACGCGCTCCCGCATACGCGACGGTCTTGCGGCGCAACGCCGACACCACACCGAAGCGGAGCAGCAGGTGCTGCACCGAGCGCGCCAGGTCCTCCGACACCGACGCGTAGCCGACCTGGTTGCATCCGGTCGCCGACGTGGACGCCCACCCGTCGGTCGCGAACAGCCGGTTGAGGAAGAGCGCGAGCTGCTCCTCGGGCAGGGTCATGATCGCTTCGGGCACGTGCTTCGAGTACGAGTTGGTGCCGGCCAAGCCGTGCCGGCGAACCAGCTCGAGCACGCCGCTGGTGCGCGGCGCGCAGCCGCGACCTGCGCTGAAGCGGTACTCGCCCGGTCGACCCGACGGATTGAGGGCGCAGCCGAGGAGCTCGGCGCAGCGGGCGGCCTCCGCGACGATCTCCGGGTTCTGGTTGGTGAAGCGGATCGATCCGTACCGGTGGTCGCCGACGGTCAGGGTGCCGTCGCCCAGCAACAGGCCGAGCAGCGACGCCTCGTGTTCGGGCAGAGCCATCGAACCGAAGACGGGGAGCTCCCGGGGCACGGCGATGCGGTCGCCCACGGAGAGCTCACCGAGCGGGTGCCACCCGTCGACCGTCCGGAACGGGTGCGTCAGCGTGCACCGGACCGTCCGGCCGAGCGCCGTCGTGACCCGGAACACCGGCTTGATGCCGTCGTCGATGTGGTCGGACGGGACCGACGTCGCCAACCGGAGATCGTCACCGAGTGAGAACACGGGTCGCGACACCCCGGCGGCACCCAGTCGGTAGAGATCCGCGATCGTGCGGACCTGCCCGGTCTCCGGATCGACGATCGGCGAGTCCCACGCCAGGCACTTGCCCATGGCCGGCCTCGCACCGACGACGATCAGGGCGCCGGGCTGCAGGCCGGCGAGCTGGGTGTCGAGGTCGGTGTAGCCCGTGGGCGTGCCGGTGATCGCGTCGCCCCGCTCGTAGAGGGCTTCGAGCTGCTCGAGGCTCGCGTCGAGCAGCGGAGCGAGCGCCGCCATGGAGTCGGTGTTGCGACGCTGGGCGACGGCGAACATCATCGCCTCGGCGGAGTCGATCGTCTTCTCGATGTCGTCGAGGGGCGAGTAGCCCAGGTCCGCGACGTCGTTCGCGGTCGTGATGAGCTTCCGCAGCAGCGCCTTCTCCTCGACGATCTTGGCGTAGTGCAGCGCGTTGGTGATCGCCGGGGTGCGGGCCTGCAGGGTGACCAGGCGGGCGGACCCGCCGATCGACTCGAGCACGTCGGCGCGGGCGAGCTCGTCGGCGACCGTGACGGGGTCGACGCCCTCGCCCACGGCGTAGAGGGACTGGATGGCGTCGAAGATGTGGCGGTGCGCCGGCTTGTAGAAGTCCTCGGCCGTCACGACGTTCGTGACCGCCGAGATCGCCTGCTCACTCAGGAGCATCGCCCCCAGGAGGGACTCCTCTGCCTCGATGCTCTGCGGGGGTACTCGGAGTCGCGGCGAATCGCCGCCGGAAGGGGGTTCGGACATCGGTGACCATCCTCAGCGGGAACGCCTGTGAATCGATAGAGGAACAACTCAGGAATCTCCGTGGATCCCCTGTGGACAACCCCGGGGATCGAGCGCCACCACTGTGCACAACCGGTGGGACAGTGTGGACGAGCCGCCTGATCGGCCCTGGAAAACGCATCGAGCGCTGCCGGCGGACCGACAGCGCTCGATGAACCACGGTTGCTCGTGGGGCGGCCGACTCAGTCGGCGGCGACCACCTCGAGCGAGATGGGGAACTGCACATCGGCGTGCAGGTGCGCGGTGGCCTGGTGCTCACCGAGCTCCTTGATGTGCTCCTCGAGGTGCACGTCCTTGCGGTCGAGCTCGATGCCGGTCTGTGCGAGCACGGCGTCGACGATCTCGGCGGTCGTGACCGAGCCGAAGAGACGGCCGTTGCCGCCGACCTTCGCCTGGATCTCGATCTTCTTGGGGACGAGGACCGTCGCGATCTGCGTGGCGGAGTCGCGGTCACGCGCATCCTTGATGTCACGCGAGCGACGCATGGCCTCTGCCTGCTGCTGAGCACCCTCGGTGGCCGAGATGGCCAGACCGCGGGGCTCGAGGAAGTTGCGCACGTAGCCCTTGGAGACCTCGACGAGGTCGCCACGCTTGCCGAGCCCCGAGACGTCGGAGCGGAGGATGACCTTCACTGCGCTCACTGCTCACCTCCACCGGTCTCGGTGCCCACTGCTGCGGTGTCGATCTCGACGAACTCGGTGGTCGCCTCGGCCGGAGCCTCGGTCGGAGCCTCGGAGGACGACTCGTTGCGGTCCGGACGGTCACGACGACCACGGTCGTCGCCGTCACGGTCGCCACGTCCACCACGACCGCCGCGCTGGGTGGTGACCCGGTTCGCGTAGGGGATCAGCGCCATCTCACGGGCGTTCTTGATCGCGAGGGCGACGGCACGCTGCTGCTGCACGTCGTTGCCGGTCACCCGGCGGGCGCGCACCTTGGCACGATCCGAGACGAACCTGCGCAGCAGGTTGACGTCCTTCCAATCCACGTACTCCACGTTCTCGGAGTTGAGGATCGAGATCTTCTTCTTGAACTTGCGTCCAGCGTCCTTGCCCTTGCCCTTGGGGCTTCGCTTCATCTGCGGCTTTGCCATCAGAACGGCTCCTCATCATCGTTGTACCCGCCGGCAGGGGGTTCCTGGGGGGGTGGCGCGGAATCGAATCCGCCGCCGCCGCCGCCCTCGCGGCGTTCTGTCTTGGTCACCTGGGCGGTCGCCCACCGCAGGCTGGGGCCGATCTCGTCGGCGACGACCTCGACCTTCGAGCGCTTCTCGCCCTCCTGGGTGTCCCAGGAGCGCTGGTCGAGACGCCCCGAGACCATCACGCGGGTGCCCTTGGTGAGGGACTCGGTGCAGTTCTCGGCGAGCTCACGCCAGCAGACGACGTCGAAGAACGACACGTCCTCTTCCCACTCGTTGGTCTTGCGGTTCATCCAGCGGCGGTTCACCGCGAGACCGAAGTTCGCCACGGCTGCACCACTGGGGGTGAAGCGCAGCTCGGGATCGCGTGTGACGTTCCCGATCAGTTCGACTGTGTTTCCGTTGGCCATTGGGTCCTCCTCGGGCTCAGCCCGCCTCGCTGAGGAGGCCGCGGCGCGCAGCCTCGGCATCCGGCAGGCGGATCAGCTTGTGGCGGACGACCTCGTCCGCGAGTCGGAGGTACCGGTCGACCTCGTCGAGGTTCGGTGCCTCGGTCACGATCTCGAGGACGGTGTAGACGCCCTCGTTCTTGTGGTTGATCGTGTAGGCGAAGCGCCGACGACCCCACTGATCGACCGTCGGGACGGTGCCACCGTCGGCCTCGATCATTTCCTTGGTGCGTGCGATGACCGCCTTGCCGGCCGCGTCGTCGACGTCCTGGTCGACGATGATCATCAACTCGTACACGCGAGTGATCACGTGGAATACCTCCCTTTGGACCTCGGCCCTTCGGCCGTCAGGGTCCTGCGATCTGCAGGACAGGGTGTTGCTGTGGCCGCGCCCGGACGATCTGATCGATCGACCCCGGCAGCACGACCGTTCGAGTGTAGTCGCAGCGCAGGGGTCGACCACCAGACGGCCGGACGGCGGGCTGGGTGAGGTCGTCGACAGTCTGCCGACGGCCTGTGACAGTCAGCCCGTCGTCAGCTCGGGTTGGAGCCGTAGAGCGAGAGCGCCTCGGCCTGGTCGCTGCTCAGGTGGTAGCTCTCCTCGGCGCCGGGGAAGGCACCGGAGCGGACGTCGGCCGCGTAGTTCGCCATCGCGGCGACCGCGTCGTCCTTGAGCGAGGCGTAGCGGCGCACGAACTTCGGCGCCACGCGGTCCTCGATGCCGAGCACGTCGTGGAACACCAGGACCTGGCCGTCGCAGTGCACGCCGGCCCCGATGCCGATGGTCGGCACGTCGAGCGCCTCGGTCACCATGCGGGCCACCATGTCGGGCACACCCTCGAGCACGATCGCGAAGCAGCCGGCGTGCTGCAGCGCCTTGGCGTCGGCCACCAGCTGCAGCGCGGCCTGGGAGTCGCGGCCCTGGACCTTGAACCCGCCCATGGCATGCACCGACTGCGGTGTCAGGCCCAGGTGGCCCATCACGGGGATCTCGGCGGCGACGAGCGCCTCGATCATCGGCACGCGGCGGCTGCCGCCCTCGAGCTTGACCGACTGGGCGCCGGCACGGATGAGCTGCGCGGCGTTGCGGACCGTGTCCTCGACCGAGACGTGGTAGCTCATCCACGGCAGGTCGCCGACGATCAGCGCCGAGGGCTTCGCCCGGGCGACCGCGGCGGTGTGGTGCGCGATGTCGTCGGTGGTGACCTGCAGGGTGTCGTCGTAGCCGAGCACGACCATCGCGACCGAGTCGCCCACCAGGATCATGTCGACGCCGGCCTCGTCCGCGATCCGGGCGCCGGGGGCGTCGTACGCGGTCACCATCACCAGAGGATCTCCACCGGCGCGGACCTTGCGGTTGCTCACCATGGGAACGGTGGTGCGAGTCGCTGCAGCCATCTCTGGCCTCCTTGTCAGGTCCAGCGCCCTGTAGCTGCCGGCCGTCGAGATCGACACTACGTCAGCGTCGAGCCGATGCCAAGGGGTGGATGCACCCGTGCCCGGACGGGCGGCGCGACGCTCAGGGGCCCCGGCTCAGGGGTTCCCGGCGCCGGCGCCCTGCGCGCCGACCGGTGCGGTCGTCGGCGGAGCAGCCGTCGTCGTCGTGGCCGGCGGTGCCGTCGTCGTGGTGGCGGGCGGCGCGGTCGTCGTCGAGGACCGCGGCACCGACGACGACGTGCCGGCCCCGGGTGTCGTCGTGGTGGTCGACGTCCGCTTCGACGCGACGGTGGTCGTGGTGCGCGCCCACTCCAGGTTCTGGTTCACCAGTCGTTCGCCGGCATCGGTCGTGGGGAACTCGCAGTCGGTCTCGTCGTCCTCGGTGGCCTCGTCCATGAAGTCGTGCCAGATGCGCGCCGGCCAGGTGCCGCCGGAGACCTCTTCTCCCTTGAACTCCTCCATGGCCTGGGGCTGCTGGTGACCCATCCAGACCGCCGCGGTCAGGGTGCACGTGTAGCCGACGAACCAGGCGTCCTTGGAGTCGGTGGTCGTACCGGTCTTGCCGGCGGCGACCCGGCCGATGTTCGCGCTGGCGCCCGTGCCCTTGATGAGCACGCCGCTCAGCACCGAGTTCACCGTGTCGGCGACGGGCTCGCTGATGACCTGTTCGGGGCGGATCTCGGTCGAGGCGTCGAAGAGCACCTCGCCGTCCGCGTTCTCGACCCGCCGGATGAAGTACGGGTCGATGTGCTGCCCGCGGTCCGCGAAGGTCGAGTAGGCCGACGCCATGTCGAGCACCGACACCTCGTTCGTGCCGAGCACGAGCGCGTAGTCGGGACGCAGCTCGGCCTGGATGCCCAGGCGGTTCGCCGTCTCGGCGAGTCGCTGGGGCGTGATCAGGTTGACGATGCCCGCGTAGACCGTGTTCGACGACTTCCAGGTCGCCTCCTCGACGGTCAGCACACCCTGGTCGGCCTTCTTGAAGTTCCGCGGCGACCACAGCTTGCCCGGCTCGGTGTACACGCCGGGGAACTGCGTCGTGGGCGGCGACTTGTAGAGCGACTCCGTCGAGTAGCCGTCCTCGATGAAGGCGGCGAGGGCGAACGGCTTGAACGTCGAGCCCGGCTGACGGCCCGACCCGCCGCCCTGCTTGCCCAACGCCAGGTTCACCTTGTTGTTGGCGAAGTCCGTGCCCCCGACCATGGCGCGCACCCGGCCCAGGTCGTCGACCGCGACCAGCGCGCCCGAGGGCCCGTCGTCGCGATCCAGGGTCTCGGTCACCGCGTCGTAGGCCTGCGCCTGCATCTCGGGGTCATACGTCGTGTACACCCGCAGGCCCTGGGTCTCGGCACCCGCACCGAAGCGCTCGCGGAGCTGACGTCGGACCAGGTCGATCCAGTACTCCGAGCCGTGCTCGGCGTCGTCGACGACGCCGAGGTCGGTCTTCTCGGACGCCTTGGGCAGCACCGTCATCGTCTGCGGGGTGCCGTCGGGTGCCGTCGGCTCCCAGACCCACGGCACGGCCTCGGCGGCGTCGGCCTGCTCCTGGGTGATGTAGTCCTCGGCGACCATGCCGGCGAGCACGGTGCGGCGACGGCGCGACGCCTCGTCGGGGTCCTGCGTCGGGTCCGCCCGGTTGGGCGACCGGATCAGCCCGGCCAGGTAGGCGGCCTGGTGGAGCTGGAGGTTCTCGACGCCGATGCCGAAGTACGTGCGGCTCGCGGCCTCGACGCCGTAGGCACCGCGACCGAAGTAGATCTCGTTGAGGTAGCGGGTGAGGATGTCGCGCTTGTCGAGCTCGCCCTCGAGCTTCACCGCCAGGACCGCCTCGCGCAGCTTGCGCTCGAGCGAGCGCTCCGAGGTCAGGTACGTGAGCTTCACGTACTGCTGGGTGATCGTGGAGCCACCCTGCTGCGACGCGCTGTCGCCGAGCACCGACTGGTAGAAGGCACGCCCGATGCCGACCGGGTCGATGCCGCTGTGGTCGAAGAACTTGCGGTCCTCACCGGCGAGCACGGCCTGCACGAGCACCGGGGGCAGATCGTCGTAGTCGACGTTGACGCGGTCCTCGGCGGCGGAGAGGTGCGCCATGGAGTTGGAGAAGTCGCACTGGCCGTCGGCGACGGCGAGGTCGCAGACGAAGGTCGTCTCGGCCGACCGCTTCGCAGGTGGCAGGTCGATCGTGTTGAGCGCCATCCACAGACCGCCGACGGCGACGACGGCCAGCACCAGCGCCACGTAGCCGAGGCGACGCAGGCGCCAGAAGATGCTGCGACGTCGTTCGGCCATCGAAACAGTCTGCTCCGTCGGGACGCTCGCGTCCCAGCGACGCTGTGCCCGGTGTCAGCCGGAGGACGCTGCGCCCGACTCCCCGCCCGAGAGCGGCGCAACCTGCAGCAGGTGGTTCCAGCGGCACGAGGTGCAGACCTCGACGGTGTAGCAGCGTCGGCCGGCGGCACCGGCGGCGAGCTTGCGCAGCTCGGCGCGCGTCGCGACCGGGCGGCCGCCGGGGGGCAGCTTCGGTCCGAACACGAAGCGCACGACGCGCAATGTGCGCTCGCCGCAGACGGGACATGCGGCGGTCGAGCCCTGCGAGCAGTTCAACGCGATGCGCATGAGCTCGATCTGGGCGTCGCACACGTCGCCACGGGTCAGCTCACCGGACCGGTACCGGTGCAGGAGTCGCCGCCGGGCGAAGCGGTAGTCGACACTTCCGGGCGATCGCCCGGGTCGGCCCGGGGACTCCGGTTGGAGGAACGGCACGATCGACGAGGCTACCGCCGCACGCGACGCGACGGACCGCGACGGGTGACCTGCGACTCGGTTGGGATCCACGCTCCGCGCCGTCGCTTGAATCAGACTTCGCATCGATGTCCGACTCGATCCCGCACCTCCAGGCTCCCCGCCGTCACCCTTCGGCCGGCAACCTCGACGCACGGCCGACACTCGTCCGTGCAGGTGCTGCCGCACCGCAACTGCCCGCCGCCAGCTACCCCCACGGTGCCGACCTGCCGACCGACGTCGTGCAGTTCGGTCCGGACCTGGACGACGCCGCCATCGCCAAGCTCATGGCGTCCGCCGGATCGATCGACGGTCGCCGGGTGCTCGACCTGGGTTGCGGCGCCGGCTCCGGCTCGGTGGCGCTGGCTCGTCGCGGTGCACGGGTGATCGCGGTCGAGTCCTCGACCGCCCGACTCGCACAGGCCCGCCACGGCGCCGACATCGCCGGGGTCAAGGTCGAGTTCCACCACAGCGACCTGGCCGACCTGGCGTTCATCCGCGCCGACAGCATCGAGCTCGTGGTCGCGGTCTACTCGCTCAGCGGGGTCCAGGACCTGGGCCGGGTGTTCCGTCAGCTGCACCGGATCATGAAGCCCGACGCCGCGCTGGTCATGTCGCTGCCGCACCCGTTCTCGATGATGCTCGAGCTCGACGGCGACGAGCAGCAGACGCCGTACCTCACCCGCACCGCGTGGAGCGAGCATCCGCACGCCTGGCGCGCCGGCGGTGACGAGGGTGTCACCCACGTGCACCAGATCGGCGACGTCTTCACCACGTTGATCCGCTCGAACTTCCGGGTCGACGCCGTCGTCGAGCCCGCTCCCGAGCCCGACCGCCGCAGCATCCACTCCTCGCCGCTGGCGGACTGGGTCCCGAGCACGGTCATCGTGCGGGCCCGCAAGGAAGGCACCTGAACCTCGGCCTCGTGACCGGGCCCCACGGCCCGTGCGCGACGAGGCGTCAGTCCCGCTGACGCACCACCACGACCGGGCAGAGCGCGTGGTTGACCACGTAGGTCGTGACCGAGCCCATCAGCAGTCCCAGGAAGCCGCCGTGGCCCCTGGCGCCGACGACGAGCAGGTCGGCGTCCTCGGACAGCTTGATCAGCTGCTCGCCCGCGTGGCCCTCGAGCGCCTCGGTGACGATGTCGACGCCCTCGAGCTCACCGGATTCGCGGACGGTGTCGATCGCCGCACCCAGCATGGTGTTCGACGCGGCGGCCAGGTCGGACGGGTCGGGGCTGGCGACCTCGTAGCCGGTGCTGATGATCGAGGCGGAGAACGACGCGACCGCCCGGAGCGTCACGCCCCGCAGCCGGGCCTCGGACGCGGCCCAGCGGAGCGCGTCCACCGAGTGCTCCGACCCGTCGACTCCGACGACGATTCCAGCCATGGTCTGCTCCTCCTGGTCCCGTCGTGGCGACGGGTGTCTCGCGTGACTCCACGCTAGGGGACGTCGGGACCGGATCGGTCCGCCGTCGAGCGCTCCCGCTGCGACCACCAACTCGCCACGTCGTCGAGCTCGTCGGCCGCGTCCCTGGGCCCGGACTCGATGCGACGCTCCGAGAGATACGCGAGCGCCGCGCCGACCTCGGGCCCCGGGCGGATCGCCAGACGGGCCATGACCGCGGCACCGTCCACGGTGGGACCGAGCTCCTGCAGGTCCTCGGTGCGCGACAACTCCGCCAACCGCTCCGAGAGGTCGCCGACACGGTCCCGCAGCGCTCCCCCATCGACGGCGCGCCCATCGACAGCGCCGCTGTCGACCGCGCCACTGTCGACCGCGCGCCGGGCGACCGCTTCGGCCCGGACCAGCTCGATCGCCGTCGTCACGTCGCTGCCCGCCGAGGCGACGAGCCGTCGCAGCGACGGATCGGACCGCTCGTCGAGCGCGAGGTCGAGCGCCCGTTGCGACCGCACCGCGGTCAGCACCGACGACGTCGTGTCGTTGCTGAAGCGCAGCGAGCGCAACCGTCGACCCAGTCCGTCGTCGTCGCGGGTGACGCCGGGGGCCAACGACGCGGGATCCGCGAGCAGCGCGGCGAGCCGGGCGGTGCGATCCTCGGTGCTCGCGACGAGGGTCACCGTGTGCGCCAGGGCGTCAGGGTGGCATCCGCCGCGATCGTCCAGCAGGGCGGTCGCGGCGACGTCGGGCAGCACGACCCGGAGCAGACCGGTGTCGCGCAGGAACTCGAGGCCCGCGGTCGGGTCGCCCAGCGAGAGCAGCTTCACGAGCTCGTCGCGGACCCGCTCCCGCGAGACGATCGACATGCGCGCACCCATGTCGGTGACCGCAGCGGTGAGCTCCTCGACGGGTTCCAGCCCGAACCCTGCGATGAACCGGGCGGCGCGCAGCATCCGCAGCGGGTCGTCCGAGAACGACACCACGGGGTCGATCGGCGTGCGCAGCACCCCGGCGGCCAGGTCGCCCGCGCCGTCGAAGGGATCGATCAGACGGGGCGATCCGGTCGTGACCTCGATCGCGATCGCGTTGATCGTGAAGTCGCGTCGCGACAGGTCGGCGACCACGTCGTCGCTGAACTCGACGGTCGGCTTGCGCGTCGCCCCGTCGTAGCGATCGGCGCGGTGGGTCGTGATCTCCAGGTCCTGACCCTCGACGATGCAACCGATCGTCCCGAACCGCTCCCCCTGGGTCCACAACGAGGACGCGACCGGCGTGACGAGCTCCTTGACCACGGTCGGTTCGGCGTCGGTCGTCAGGTCCAGGTCCTGGCGGCGCACGGGACGCCCCGCGAGCAGGTCCCGCACGATCCCGCCCACCAGGTACAGGCGGTGTCCGGCCGCCGCGAACCGGCGGGTCACCGGGGCGACCGCGTCGATCGCCGGGGTGACGGCCTCGGGCAGCATCAGTCGAGTCGGTGTCGGATCGACGCGACGTGTCGCAGCGACTCCGAGCCCGGGCCGCCCGAGCTGGGCGCCTCGGGGTGCAGTCGATCCCCGAGCAACGCGGCGACCGTCGCACTCGCCGAGTCGGCGACGGCCCGCAGCTCGTAGCCACCCTCGAGCACGACCACGACCCGCCCGGGCTCCACGAGCTGCAGCAGGTCGAGGGTCAGGTCGGCGAAGTCACCCGAGGTGAGGGCGAGGTCGGTCAGCGGATCGTGCACGTGGCCGTCGTAGCCCGCCGAGATCACCAGCCACTCGATGCCGATGCGTTCGGCGTACGGGGCGACGATCTCCTCGATCGACTGCCGGTAGTGGTCGCCCGTCGCGCCGGCCGGCATCGGGATGTTGAGGGTGTGGCCGACGCCCTCGGCGGTTCCCCACTGCTCGGCGTGGCCCGTCCCCGGGTACAGCGGGTCCTGGTGCCACGAGACGTACGTGACGTCGTCGCGGTCGTAGAAGATGTCCTGCGTGCCGTTGCCGTGGTGGGCGTCGAGGTCGACGACCATGACCCGGGCGCCGCTGGCCGCGATCGCCGCCGCGCAGACCGCGGCGTTGTTGAACAGGCAGAAGCCCATCGAGCGGGTCGCCGTCGCGTGGTGACCCGGAGGACGCACCGCCAGGAAGGCCGCGTCGGCGTCGCCCCGACGCAGTCGTTCGAAGGCGTCGACGCCGCTGCCCGCTGCGAGCCTGGCCACCTCGGCCGATCGCGGCGACACCACGGTGTCCGGGTCGAGGTTGCCGCCACCACCCGCGGCGAACCGCTCGATGCTCGACACGTAGCGCTCCGGGTGCACACGCTGCAGCTCCAGATCGGTCGCCGGTCGAGGAGTCACCCGCACGAGGGCGTCCGCCAGGCCGTGCTCCGACAGACCGGTCTCGACCGCGCCGATCCTGGCGGCGCGTTCGGGGTGGTGCGGCCCGGTGTCGTGCTCGCGGAATCGATCGTCGGTGTAGAGGAGCACCGCCATCGGCGAGATCGTACCGGGGCCGGAGGGCCGGGCCTGCGTCGCTCCGACCCGGGCGGCGCCGCTCGTCGGTCCCGGACCGTCTCCGAGGTCGGCCGGGGCACCCCGGACCGCCCGGACGCTGACCTAACCTGATCGGGTGGTCGGGACCCCCGCTCCTCCCCTGGGTCGCCCGGCGGCCGACCCGACCACCCAGGTGCAGGAGACTCCGGACGAGACCATGAGCACGCGCCAGACAGTGACGCTCGGCAACGAGCGGTTCCGCGTGGGTCCGTGGCACGCGGACCCCGCCGTGGCGTACCTGGCGCTGCTGCCCGAACACCCGCGCCCGAGCCCCGAGGGCCTGGTGCGCTGCGGCGAGCGACTCGCCGAGAACGGCTACTCGTCCATCATCACCTCGGCGATGCACTCCGCGGAGGCCGCCCCCTTCCTCGACGCCGGATTCGTCGAGTACGACCGACTCCGGGTCCTGGCGCACGATCTGCGCGACGTCCCCACCGAACCGGCGGTCGGCACACCCGAGGGCCTCCGCCTGCGCCGGGCACGGCGGCGGGACCACGAGTTGGCCCTCGCGGTCGACGGGCGCGCCTTCCCGGACTTCTGGCGCCTGGACCGGACCGGCCTCGACGAAGCCGTCGAGGCGACACCTCGCAGCAGGTTCCGGGTCGCCGAGATCGACGGCGAGGTCGTCGGCTACGCCGTGACCGGCCGTGCCGGCGACCAGGGCTTCCTGCAGCGGCTCGCGACCGAACCGGACCGAACGGGCCAGGGGGTGGGCAGTAGCCTCGTGCTCGATGCACTGCGCTGGGCAGGACGACGACGGGTCAGAAGGATGCTGGTCAACACCCAGTACGACAACCAGCGTGCGCTCGACCTCTACGCGAACCTCGGCTTCGAGCTGACGCCGACCGATCTCGTCGTGCTGTCGAGACCGATCCCGTGACGCGGCGAGCACCGCTGCTCCTGGTCCTGGTCGCGACGTTGTCCGCGGTCCTGCCGCTGGCGGTGGTCCTTCCCGCGGGCGACGTGGGCGCCCAACCCTCCGGTTCGCCCGCGTCGCGTCCGGGGTTCGAGATCACCACCGTCAGCCCGTGGGTCGAGGCCGACGGCGACTTCGAGGTCCGGTTCGCCCCCACCTCGACCGTGCCCGCCGACTCGGAGCTGACCTGGACCATCCACCAGTCCCTGGTTCCCGATCGCGACGAGGACCTGCGTCAGCAGGTCCGCAGCATCATCGACGGCGAGTCGGCGGGCCGGATCCTGCAGAGCTCGGTGACGGTGCCGGTGGCCGAGCTCGGCGATCCCGCCGAGGGTGCCGCGCTGCGCATCCCGATCCGCTCCGAGCGCTCGAGCTCCGAGCGGGTCCTGCTCCCGAACCCCGGCATCCATCCCGTCGACCTGGTCCTCACCGCGGCCGACGGCACGGTGCTGTGGACCGAGGTCGTCTTCCTGAACCGGCTGCCCGACCCCGGGCGGCGCGGGATCGACCCGTCCGAGGAGCCGCTGCGCGTCAGCCTGCTCCTGCCGCTCGAGTCGCCGCCGGCGATCGCCCCCGACGGCTCCGCGGCGATCTCCGCGTCCGACCGCGAGACGATCGAGCGGGCCGGGTCCCTGCTCGAGGAGGTGCCCGATGCGCCACTCATCGTCGGTGCCCGTGCCAACACCCTCGACGCCCTCAGCGCGGTCGAGGAGAGCTGGGCCGCCCGCGTGATCGACGCGCTCGGAGCCCGGCGACGCGCCGTCGGCGGTGCCGGTGGTGGCGTCGTCGCCAACGAGCTGCTCAACCGCCCGTACGTCGGGGTCGACTCCGGTGGCCTGGTCGCCGCCGGCGGGGCCGACGAGCTGGGTCGCCAGCTGCTGCTGGGGTCGGGAACCGTGACCGACATCACCGGCCGGATCCCCGTGCGGACCACGTACGGTCTCGACGAGACCGTCAGCCCCGAGAGCCTGCCGATCTACGCAGGAGCGGGTGCGGAGTCGTTGCTCGTCCCCCGCTCACGGCTCGACCTGGAGTCCGCCGACGACGTCGACGAGCACGACCTCGTCACCGCTCCGATGACGGTCCTCGGCGGTGGCGGCATGCAGGTGCTCGCCTACGACGACGACCTGGCCGCGCTGCTGACCGCGGCCGACGTCGACCCCGGCATGCGGGCCCACCACACCGCCTCGGTGCTGATGTCGTCGTGGTTCGACGGTCGTGACGACGGCACGGCACGGCGCCGCGCCGCGGCGATCGTGCTGCCCTCGACGACCGATCCCGAGGTGCTCGACGCGCTCACCCCGATGCTCACGACCCCCGGCGGACCGCTCGTCGCGGACCCGTCCGGCAACGCGCTCGCCGCGCCCACGCCCGACGACCCCGGCGTCGAGATCGCACTCGCTCCACGGACCGCTCCCGACCAGGATCCGGCGCTGGTCGCCGTCGCCGAGTCGCGCCGCCAGCTCGAGGCGTACCGCTCCATGGGCGGCGGTGCCGATCCGTCGCTGGTGATCTGGGAGGACCTGAACGACGAGAGCCTCGCGGCGTCGCTCGACGCCACCGAACGCGAGACGTTGCACGCCACGATCCGCGCGGGCATCGCCGGCAACCTGGCGGCGATCGAGACACCGCGGACCCGCAGCGTGGTGGTCACCAGCCAGGCGAGCGTGATCCCGCTCCGCTTCCGCAACGGACTGCCCTTCGAGGTGACGCTCACGCTGCGGGCACGCTCGCCGCGACTCGACATCGAGGGCGGCGAGTCGCGCGAGATCGTGCTGGCGCCGGGCGAGAACCGCATCGATCTGCCCGTAGAGGTCCAGGCGCCCGGCGAGTCGCTGCTGCGCATCGAGGTCTCGGTCCCCGACGGCGGACTCGCGTTGCCGACCACGGCGATCCCGGTGCGATCCACCGCAGTGTCCGGGGTCGGCGCCGCCCTGTCGATCCTGTCGATCCTGTTCCTCGCCGGTTGGTGGCTGCACACGCACCGGCGGGCCCGGCGACAGCAGGCCGGCACCGCGGGCACCCACCCGTCGTCCACCACCGACCACGACGACGACACCAGTAGCGTGGGCGCAGGTGGCTGAGGGTCGAGTGCCGCAGGACGACGACATGACGCGGGTGCAGCCCTCCCCTGTCCAGGGCCTCGCTGGTCTGACCCTGTGCGACCGCTACCACCTCGAACGTCTGATCGGTTCCGGTGGCATGGCCCAGGTCTGGGCCGCCACCGACGAGGTGCTCGGACGAGAGGTCGCGGTGAAGGTGCTGCACCCGCACCTCGCCGGCGACCAGGCCTTCGTGGCGCGTTTCCGCCAGGAGGCCGTCGCCGCCGCCCGGCTGAGCAACCCCGGCATCGTCGGGGTCTACGACACGTGCTCCGACGGCGTGCACGAGGCGATCGTGATGGAGCTGCTCGACGCCTCGACGTTGCGCAGCCACCTCGACGAGCACGGTCCGCTCGACGCGGACACGACGGTGCGCATCGCGCTCCGCCTGCTCGACGCGCTCGAGGCGGCCCACCGTGCCGGCCTGGTGCACCGCGACGTCAAGCCGTCCAACGTCCTGCTGTGCCGCGACGGCCGGGTGAAGATTGCGGATTTCGGCATCGCGAAGGCCGACGACCAGACCGAGCTGACCCAGGAGGGGACGCTCGTCGGCACGGCGACCTACCTGTCGCCCGAGCAGCTGCTCGGCAACGAGGTCGACGGACGGGCCGATCTGTACTCGCTCGGGATCGTGCTCTACGAGTGCCTGACCGGACGTGTGCCGTTCCACGGCGACACCGGCGCGGCCGTCGCGCTCGCACGGCTGCACACCGATCCGATCGATCCGCGCCGCGTGAAGGCCGACGTGCCGCCACGTGTGGCCGCGGCAGTCATGCGGGCGCTGCAGCGTGAGCCCGACGACCGCTTCGACTCGGCGGCCGACCTGCGCGCCGCGCTGCTCGACGCCGGGATCGACGCCGTCGTGCCGGCGCAAGATCCGGTGGTCGAGGAGCAGCCCACCGCGGAGCAGCCCGCGTCGTTCGCCCGCTCCGAGCGCGGCTGGCTGCTGCCCGCGATGTTCATCCTGCTCGTCGCGACGGCCCTGACGGTCGCCGGACTGCTGTTGCGGGAGACCGCGGTCCGCTCGAACGGCACGACGAGCAACCCTCCGGAGAGCACCGCTGCCCTGCCGGCGCGCCTGGCGATCCAGGACGCGGTGCCCTTCGATCCCTTCGGCGGCGACGGCGAGAACGAGTCGAAGGCCGCGGATGCGATCGACGACGATCCCGATGCCGGGTGGATCACCGAGGGCTACGACGCCCAGACCTTCGGGACCAAGAGCGGCGTGGGCCTCGCGCTCGTGCTCGACGCACCGGCCGAGGTCACCTCGATGCAGATCGACTCCTCCGACAACGGCTGGAGCGGCGACGTGTTCGTGGTCGACGCATCCGTCCCGCTCGAGGACTTCGATCCCGACACCGCGACACCGGCTGCCGAGCTGCGCGACGTGAGCACGCCGGTCGACGTGCCCCTGGGCGCACCCGGGGTGACGACCGGCTCGCGCGTGGTCGTCTGGATCACCGACCTGGGTGACGCCTCGGACGACGGCCGACACCGGGTCGAGCTCCGCGAGGTCCGGGTGTTCGGCACCGCGCCCGCGTCATGAACCCGCCGGGGCGCGGCGACCGCCTCGAGGATCGCCCCGATGCCGAGCTCGTCGAGCGGGCCAGGACGGGCGAGCGCGACGCCCTCGAGACGTTGCTGCGGCGGCATCACGAGCGGATCCACCTCCTGTGCCACCGCCTGTGTCGCGAACGCGGCGACGCCGAGGACGCCACCCAGAACGCGCTGCTCGCGATCGTCCGCGGGCTGGTCGGCTTCGACGGCACCGCGGCGTTCAGCACCTGGAGCCATCGTGTGGCGACCAACGCGTGCCTGGACGAGCTGCGACGTCGTGGGCGTCGCCCGGTGCCACACGCGACGGCGGGCGCCGACGGCGCCGACCGGCCCGCATCGGCGGTCGACGGACGGCGCTGGACCACCGACCGCACCGACAGCGGACGCTCCGACGGCCTCGACGCCGACCCCGCGGACCTCGCGGTCGTCGCGGAGCAGCGCACCGCCCTGCAACGGGCGCTGGCCGACCTGCCCGACGAGTTCCGGATCCCGGTCGTGCTCCGCGACGTCGGTGAGCTCGACTACGCCGAGATCGCCGAGCTGCTCGATCTGGCGCCCGGCACGGTGCGGTCACGCATCTCGAGGGGTCGCCGGAAGCTCGCCGAGGCACTCCGAGCGGAGGACCGCCGCGCCGACGCAGCACACTCGGCCGACACAGCACAGTCGGTCGACACAGCACAGCCCGTCGGGGACGCCCCGGGGAACCCGACGGCCACCTCCGACGTCAGAGAGGTGGAGTCCTGATGTCCGAACACGACGACGCCGACCTCACCGAACTGCATCCGGAGATCACCGCCCAGCTGCGCGACGAGCCGGTCGCGGTCGACCCGATCCGCCGAGAGGCCGCCGTCGACGCGGCGCTCGAGCTGTCCTCGACGCTCTTCCCGGCCGACACCTCGACCGACGAGCTCGCGGCCCGCCGGCAGGTCGCGCCGGTCCCGACCCCTCGTCGGGCGTCGCTCGGCGGGCCACGTCGTGTGGCCCTCGTCGCCGCTGCGGTGCTCCTGGTCGCCGGGCTCGGGGTCGCCGGCATCGTCGCGAGCGGTGGTCAGGACGACAGCGCACTGTCCTCCGGCTCCGCCGAGGACAGCGCCAGCACGTTGTCGGGGTCCGAGATGCCGCCCGGACCGACCTCGTCCGGCGCCGAGGACCCGACCAGCTCCGGTGGGTCGAACAGCGCTGGCGGTGCCACCGGCGAGTCCGACACGACTCGCTCCGACCAGGAGACGGCCTCGGACCAGGCGGTCACGACCACCGCACCGCAGGCCGCGGCGAGCACCGCGTTCGACGCCGGCACCTTCGCCTCGGTCGAGGAGCTGCTCGAAGCGCTCGTCGACACCTCGGGCTACCGCAGCGATGCGCTCCAAGGAGTCGGCGCCCCGGATGCCGGGCCGTGGAACGCCTGCGCCGACGAGCTCGGCGCCGCAGGCCTGACGGTCACCGGACGAGCGACCGTCGGATCGCGCCCGGTCTGGCTCGCCGTCACCGCACCCGACGCCTCGGTCGTGGTGGTGCTCGACGCCGCGACCTGCGCCGAGCTCGCCCGCCGCTGAACAGGCTCGTCGCCTGGTGTCGCGTCACCGCGTAGGCTCGCCCCCATGACCGACCCCGTCGCCGGAGCAGGCTCCGTACCGGACAGCTCGATCCCCCCGGCCGCCGCGCCAGGGACAGGTGTGCCCCGGTCGAACCCGACCGCCGCCGCAGGCGCCACGCCCGCGACGCCTGCGTCGAACGAGCCGGACTGGACCGATCAGGTCACCGACCTGATCGTCGACACCGTCGACAAGGTCAGGGACAGCACCACCGGGAAGATCCTCCAGGCGTCGCGGGTCTCGGTGCATGCCGTCGTCGCGATGATCCTGCTCCTGCCGATCGCCGTGTTGGCGATCGCCGGGCTCGTGCGACTCATCACCTACTGGGTGGACGAGGTGTGGATCACCTACACGATCCTCGGGACGCTCTTCGTGCTGGTCGGTGTTGTCCTGTGGTCACGCCGGCGTCCGTCGACGACCTGACGGTCGATCGACCGCCGTCCACCGCACCCCCTGCCGCCACAGGATCCCGTTCGACGCGGGTCCACCCTGTCCGGCCCCACCCCAACGAGGAAGAGATGCCCGACATCCGCAACGTCGTGATCATCGGATCAGGCCCCGCCGGCCTCACGGCCGCCATCTACGCAGCCCGGGCGAACCTCGAGCCCCTCATGGTCGAGGGCGAGCCGTCCTCGACCAGCGATCAGCCCGGTGGCCAGCTCATGCTCACCACCGAGGTCGAGAACTTCCCCGGGTTCCCCGACGGGATCATGGGCCCGGAGCTCATGGCGAACTTCCGCCAGCAGGCCGTGCGCTTCGGTGCCGAGATCGTCACCGCGAAGGTCTCCAAGGTCGACTTCTCGGCGCGTCCGTTCAAGATCTGGGTCGGCGACACCGAGGCCGACCCGACGTACCTCGCGCGCTCCGTCATCGTCTCGACCGGCGCCCAGTCGCTCATGCTCGGCCTGCCGGCCGAGCAGCGCCTGATGGGTCACGGTCTGTCCACCTGCGCTACCTGCGACGGGTTCTTCTTCCGCGACCAGGACATCGCGGTCGTCGGCGGCGGTGACTCCGCTGTCGAAGAGGCGATGTTCCTGACCCGCTTCGGGCGCTCGGTGACGATCATCCACCGCCGCGACACGCTGCGGGCCTCGAAGATCATGCAGGACCGCGCCCACGAGAACGAGAAGATCACGTTCCTCTGGAACACCGTCGTCGAGGACATCGTCGGCGAGACGTCGGTCGAGGCACTCGTGCTCCGCAACGTCGAGACCGGCGAGGTGACCACCGCTCCGTACAGCGGTGTCTTCGTCGCCATCGGCCACCGGCCCAACACCGACCTGTTCCGGGGCCAGCTGGACCTGAAGGAGAACGGCTACCTGCTCACCGACGGCCGGACCTCGCGCACGAACGTCGAGGGTGTCTTCGCGGCTGGTGACGTGCAGGACGACTGGTACCGCCAGGCCATCACGGCCGCCGGATCCGGCTGCATGGCAGCGATCGACGCCGAGCGCTGGCTCGAGGAGCAGGGCGTCTGACCGGCCGCGGACGGCGACGTCCGCCACAGGAATGACCCGTTCGTCGAGCGAGTTGCCACTCTGTCACGAACCACCCCAACCCCACGAGAGGTCGGTCACATGCCCGGTTCCATCAGCCAGCTGAGCGAGGCGACGTTCGCCGAAGAGGTGAACAGCTCCGACGAGCCCGTGCTCGTCGACTTCTGGGCCGAATGGTGCGGGCCGTGCAAGACGATCGCACCCATCCTCGAAGAGGTCGCCTCCGAGCAGGGCGGCAAGCTCCGGATCGCCAAGGTCAACGTCGACGACAACCAGGGTCTCGCCCGCCAGTTCGGCGTGCAGAGCATCCCCACGATGATCGTCTTCAAGGACGGCGTCGAAGCGCACCGCATCGTCGGTGCCCGGGGCAAGGCGCAGCTGCTCGAGGACCTCAGCACCTTTATCTGAGACGTTCCACGCCTGTCCGGGGGATCGAACACACGTTCGGTCCCCCGCTTTGTCCACGGATCCCCGCGGAGTAGCATCGGCTGCTGACGGGATGCCCGCGTCCCGACGTGCTCGCCCGTTCCGCCCGTGTCCACCCCCGATCCCCGGAGCGCATCATCGCCCTCGCGTCCCTCCCGCTCCGACTCGGTGCCCGCGGCTCCGACGTCGCGGACCTGCAGCGTCGCCTCTCGGCCGCCGGGTTCCACTCCGACGACGACCCCGGTGACTTCGGTGAGGCGACCATCGCGGCAGTGGTCGCGTTCCAACGCGCCGCCGGCCTCGACCCGGACGGCATCTGCGGTTCGAGCACCTGGTCGGCACTGATCGAGGCGGGGTTCGGGCTGGGCGACCGCCTGCTGTGCCTGCGCTCCCCCATGATGCGCGGCGACGACGTCTCGGAACTGCAGCTGCGCCTCGGTGCACTCGGCTTCGACGCAGGGCGCGTCGACGGCATCTTCGGGCCGACCACCCAACGAGCGGTCGGCGACTTCCAGCGCAACGCCGGGCTCGTCGGCGACCAGGTCTGCGGTCCCGAGACCGTGAGCTGCCTGCGACGACTCGAGGGTCGCGGCGGGACCGCCACCGTCACCGGCGTGCGCGAGCGCGAGCAGCTCCGGCGTCGCGTCGGCTCGCAGCTCCGCGTCGCCGTCGGCACCCACGGCGACGAGCACCCCGCCGCGCGACACGTGGTCGCCGAGCTGCGACACTCGGGCGCCGAGACGCTGACGCTCGAGGGTGAGTGGTCCGACCAGGCGAACGCGACCAACGAGTTCGCGGCCGACCTCTACCTGGCACTCGTCGTCGCAGACGAGCCGACCGTCGAGGCGTCGTACTTCTCGGTGCCCGGCTACGAATCGACCGGTGGACGCCACCTGGCCGAGCAGCTGGTCGCCGAACTGCCCGCCGCTCCCGGCTGGGGCATCGGCGAGGTCCACGGCATGCGACTCCAGATCCTCCGGGAGACCCGGCCGCCCGCCGTGGTCCTGAAGTTGGGCGACGCCCAGCTCATCGAGCAGAACCTCGACCTGGTGGTGGCATCGGTGCATCGCGCCGTGACCGCCTGGGCCACCGAGCCCCGCTGACGCGCCTCGCCGCGTGCCCCTGGCCGCACTCCACGCGGCTCCGCAGGCACTCCGCCGGCACTTCGGGCCTCACGATGCGGCGATCCCCTGGGCTGTGGACAGGTCGCGCCTCTCGTCGAGGTCGAGACTCCTGCGATACCGGGGCGGCGGGTCTCATTCTGCACCTCAGCTTCGGTTAACCACAGACTTACGCACAACCTGTGGACAACGCTGCGAGGCTCCACCCTCGAGCTGAGGATGACCCGCTGGGCGGGTACCGAGCGGCGGTCTACTCGATGATGAGGCGGTAGATGCGCTCGAGGTCCTCGAGGTTGGCGAAGTCGATCGTGACCTTGCCGCGACGGGAGCTCATGGCGATCGAGACACGAGTGTCGAGCCGCGAGGCGAGCAGTTCTTCGAGCTCGAGCAGGCCCGGGGGACGAAGGCGTCGATCGGTGTCGCCCTCGGCGCCGGCGGGTGCGTCGTCGGCGACCTCCGGCTCGACGGAAGTGTCGGGAGCGGAGCCGAGTCCGGCCTCGAGGTCGAGACGTTCCTTCACCAGGCCTTCGACGTCTCGCACGCTGAGCGCCTCGGCCACCGCACGGCGGGCGAGCAACTCCTGGTACGAGCGATCCGGGTGACTCAGCAGCGCCTTCGCATGACCTGCGGACAGGAGGCCCTCGCCCACCAGCTTCTGCACGGCAGGCGGCAGCTGGAAGAGACGCAGATGGTTCGTCACGGCGGAGCGGCTCTTGCCGACGCGCTTGGCGACCTGTTCCTGGGTGAGTCCGAAGTCCTCGATCAGCTGCTGGTAGGCGCCGGCTTCTTCGAGGGCGTTGAGATCCTGTCGGTGCAGGTTCTCGACGAGCGCCTGCTCGAGCGAGGCCTCGTCATCGGCGGTGCGGACCACTGCGGGAATGGTCGGCAGTCCGGCGCGCTTCGCCGCACGCCAGCGCCGCTCCCCCGCGATCAACTCGAAGGCGTCGCCGCGCTGACGCACCAGGATCGGCTGGAGCACGCCGAGCTCCTTGACGCTCTCGACGAGACCCTCGAGCGTCTCCTCGTCGAAGAGGCGCCGGGGCTGCAACGGGTTCGGCTGCACGGCTCCGATGGGCAGCTCACGCAGCCCGCTCTCGGAGCCGACGGGGCCTTCCTCTGCCGCCGGGATCAGTGCGGTCAGTCCACGACCGAGTCCACCCTTACGAGCCACCGCTGACCTCCCTTGCCAACTCCCGGTACGCCACGGCGCCCCGGGAGCTCGGATCGAACGTGTTGATCGGCTTGCCGAAGGACGGGGCCTCGGAGAGGCGCACGTTCCTGGGGATGACGTTGCGGCACACCTTCGAACCGAAGTGCGCCCGCACCTCGGTCGCGACCTGCTCGCCGAGACGGGTGCGTGCGTCGTACATGACGAGCACGATCGCCGAGATCTCGAGATCGGGGTTCAGGTTGCGCTGGATCAGGTCGACGTTGCGGGTCAACTGCCCCAGGCCCTCGAGGGCGTAGTACTCGCACTGGATCGGGACGAGCACCTCGGTGGCCGCCGCCAACGCATTCACCGTCAGCAGGCCGAGCGACGGCGGGCAGTCGATGAGCACGTAGTCGTAGTCGTCGATCACCTCGGCGAGCGCACGCTTGAGCCGGCTCTCGCGGCTCAGCGTCGAGACCAGCTCCACCTCGGCGCCTGCCAGGTCGAGGCTCGCCGGGGCGACGAACAGCCCCTTCACCTCGGTCGGCTCGATGCACTCGTCGAGCGGCACGTCGTTGAGCAGGATGTCGTACATCGTGTACTCGAGCGTGCGTGGGTTGATCCCGAGACCGGTGGTGGCGTTGCCCTGGGGATCGAGATCGACCACCAGCACTCGGTAGTCGAGCTCGGCCAGTGAGGCGCCGAGGTTCACCGTGGTGGTCGTCTTGCCCACGCCACCCTTCTGGTTGGCGACCGCCATCACCCTGGGCAGCGGCCGGACGACGTCGCTCACCAGTTCGGGGGACCGTACGCCGAGGGCTGCCGGTGCGGCGGTCTCGACGGTGGCCGGCGTGGCAGGCGGCGGACTCGCCGGTGAAGAAGTGGCGGGCGGGGGAGTCGAGGTCGGGGGAGTCGCCGCAGGGGGAGCCGTCGGGGCCATCCCCGGCGCCGGCGATGGGTCGCCACTCGGGGTCGTCGTGTCGGCGACGGCGGGGGTTCCTGCGTCGCTCGGCGGAACGTGGCCGACCGGTGCGGCAGCAGTCAGCGACGAGCCGGACTGCTCGGACGAATCGATGGGTGCACTGACATCCACCGGCGCCGGGGCATCGATGGACGGGTTCGGCAGCAACTCGTCACGGTCGGACGATGTACCCAGCCCGCTCGTCGGAGCGGCCTCCGGGACCGGCGTGCCGGTCACATCCGGACGGATCGGCTGGACATCGGTCTCGTGATCCGGCTCACCGGGGGATGGGACGTCAATCATCCATTCTCCCTGCTCGGACACAGCTCGTGCGACAGGGTGTCGCAACGGTGCAATCCTTCCGCGCCGCCGCGCCGGGGTCAAGCACCCTCAACATGTTCCACGTGGAACATCGAGGCAGGCGCCCCGGAGCACCCGATCACCGAGCGGCACCACATCGCAATCGATCGTTCACGCCGTGTCCGTCGCGCCTCGAGGAGGCGGAGGCTCTCGGCCGAACAACCCATTACAGGGGATCAGCTCTGCATCCGCACCGGCCACCGTGAGGTCGCCCGTGTCGGCTCCAGGGCCTCATCCTGCGGGCCGCGGCACGTTCCTTCCCCCGGTCACCTCATGCAGGCGGGAGTGCCGGTCCGGCGGCGGGGCGAGCGCTCGACCGCTCAAGCGGC
>JALYWI010000201.1 GCA_030852785.1 Actinomycetota bacterium | reverse complement strand
ACGAGCATCCGCGCCCACGGCGCCTTCACGCGCTGCAGCGCCCACCACGCCGCGCCGCCGATCGCGACCAGCAGCACCGGGATCAGCCAGACGGGCGGGTTGACCGAGAGCCACACGATCAGCAGCGACGGCACGACCATGTAGAAGACGTACGCGGGGAAGCCGGCGTACCAGTCCTGGGTCCACCCGGTGACCCGGAACTCGGGCAACAGGTGGTCGGTGAGGAACTTCGGCCCCCACACGTGGGCGCCCATGTCGCCACCGGTCGGCGTCGAGTTGCGCAGCAGGAGATCGGGACCGAGCGAGACGAAGACGAAGATCCCGCAGGCGATCGCGACCAGCAGGCCGACCCACTTCTCGATCTCCATGCGCTGTCGCGGGTCGACCGGCGCTGCCGGTTCCTCGTCGACGACGAACCCGGCGTGGCTCGGTGCGGGCGCGTCGTCGGGCGCGCGCTCGCCGCCCGCGGTCCACTCCGGCTCGATCGTGTCCGGCTCGATCAAGTCGGGCGGGGCCTGGTCGGGCGCGGCCGTGTCGGACGCGGCCGTGTCAGGTGCGGCCGGTTGGGCCGCGGTCCCGTCGGGCGCGTCGATCGGGGCTACGTCGAGGCCGACCCGTTCGTCCCCGGCCCGGGAGGTCTCATCCATGGAGCCACCATGGTGGCACGGCTCACGCCGATCGGTGGGCACCGAGGCGGCGGCGCTTCGAGCGCGCTCAGCCGGGAACCACCGACGACGCAGGACCTGGTGCGGGCCAGTGGCCCGACCGGACGGTCAGGCCGAGAGTGAGCGGCGGTAGCGCGTCGGGACCGCGCTGATGTCGTGGAGCACGCCGTCGAGGCCGACGGACTCACCGTCGCGGTGCCAGCTCCGGGTGTCGCAGTTCGAACACGACCGCATGAGCAGTCGCGAACCGTCGATCGTCAGACCGATCTCCACCTGCTCGTTGCCACACGCGCTGCACGACGCCACAGTTCTCCTGCTCCACAGTTCGACGATCGATCCGTGCCCCAGCGGCCGGATGAGCCGGCGATCACCGGCTGCTGCTTACCCATCGGCACAACAGGGGCTCCGATGAGAGCGATCGGGAGCCGAATGATCCGTTCGACTGCCGAAATGGGCCGAACGGCCTACGCAGACGCGGGATGTGGCCACACCGGGCCATCGGTCACATGTTGAGTTCCCGAGTCCAAGGGCTCTGCGGTCCCCGCCGAAGGAGCGGTGCGGGGTGTGCCTGCTCAGGAGGACAGGTAGAGCGACAGTGCGGCGGTGGAGTTGAAGCCGATGTGGGCCCACACCGCAGGACCGAGGCGACCGGTCCGAGCGACCAGTGTGCCGGCGACGAGGCCGAAGACCATCAGGCCGGGGAACTGCAGCGGCTGGAAGTGGATCGCCGCGAACACCGCGGCCGAGATCACCACGCACAGCACGGGACCGATCCCCTTCTTGCGCAGCGACCGGAGGAACAACCCGCGGTAGAAGAGCTCTTCGACGACCGGCGCACCCACCCCGACGATGAGCGCGAAGAGGATCCAGCCGACCGTCGAGTCCGCCCGGTCCGCGAGCTCACGTGCGGGACGGGAGAGCTCGTCCTGGTCGGTCCCGAGCGCCCAGAGGATCGGAAGGTAGATCACGGGCAGCACGATCAGCTGGGTCACGATGCCGATGACCAACCCGATCGGGAGGTCGAACCAACGTTGTCGGACACCGAAGTCCGCGACGACGCCGTTGCCGAAGCGGCGGCCGGCGACGATCACCGCTCCCAGGTAGCCGCCCCACAGCGGGATCTGCAGCAACGCCATGCCCCACACGGGGATGTCGTCGGAGGTCTTCCAGCCGGCGACACCGATGATCAGCGCGCCGACGAACGTCGAGAGCACCAGGCTGGAGAGGATCCCGACGGCGACCTCGCCCAGCCCCCACATCGGGGTGGGCTCGCCCGCGCCGAGCGGATCCACCTCCCCCGAACCGCTCAGGGGCAGGTCGGACACCTCAGGCGCCGACGAGGTCGAGCTGTGACTGCTCGACGGTGGCCGCGGCCTCGGACCATCGGTCGGTCAGCGACCAGCCACGCGGCACCCGGACGGTCGACGCGTGCATGCGGCACAGGTCGTGCACCATCGGGTGGTCCTCCGCTGCGAGCTCCTCGAGGTACACCACGCCCTCGGCGTACGAGTACGACAGTGTCGCCACCGCCGGTCGACTGCATCCGGGACGTGCACAGCTCCTGCTCACGACATCGACGGTACCGGCGGCGAGCGTGCGGTTCGGGGATGCTCGGCGCGGGGATTGCCGGACAACTGCACAGTGTTCTCAGCTGCATGCGATCCACGCCACGGCGATGTCTCCCGGTGCTCCTAGGCTGTCCTCATGCCGTCTGAGCAGAACGACACCCCCGCGCCCGGTTCCGGTGGCAAGGGCCGCCCCGGCATGAAGGGCGAGAACGGCCTCCCCTCGTGGGCGGTCTGGATCCTCGTCGCGGTCGTGGCCCTCACCGTCGTCAGCGCGCTGTCGCTCTCCGCGAAGCCGAAGGACCCCATCCCCTTCTCGGAGTTCACCGAGCAGGTCGACGAGGGCAACATCGCCAAGGTCACGTGGAACAACGTCGATCAGGAGATCACCGGCACCCGCAAGAGCGGCGAGGAGTTCACCACCACCGGCCCGACCGAGCCGCCGCCGGAGCTGCTCACCCTGATGGACGACAAGGGCGTCAAGGTCGAGTTCTCGACCCCCACGGCCAGCTTCCTGGGCCAGCTGATCCCGCTCATGCTGCCGATCCTGCTCATCATCGGCTTCTTCGTCTGGATGAACCGCCGTGCGCAGGGCCAGATGGGCGGCATCATGTCCATCGGCCGATCCAAGGCCAAGACCTACTCGACCGAGCGTCCCGGCACCCTCTTCGCGGATGTCGCCGGCTACGAGGGCGTCAAGCGTGAGATCCGAGAGGTCGTCGACTTCCTGAAGGAGCCCGACCGCTTCCTCGAGATCGGTGCACGCATCCCCAAGGGCGTGCTGCTCGTCGGCCCTCCGGGAACCGGCAAGACGCTGTTGGCACGAGCGGTCGCCGGCGAGGCGGGCGTCCCGTTCCTGTCGGTGTCGGGCTCCGACTTCATGGAGATGTTCGTCGGCGTCGGCGCCAGCCGCGTCCGCGACCTCTTCGAGTCCGCACGCAAGCACGGCCGGGCGATCATCTTCATCGACGAGATCGACTCCATCGGTCGCAAGCGTGGAGCCGGCCTCGGCGGCGGCCACGACGAGCGCGAGCAGACGCTGAACCAGATGCTCTCCGAGATGGACGGCTTCGAGGGCACCGACGGCATCGTGATGATGGCCGCCACCAACCGTCCCGACATCCTCGACGAGGCGCTGCTGCGCCCGGGCCGCTTCGACCGCCAGGTCGTCGTGCCGCTGCCCGAGCTCGACGACCGTCGCGCCATCCTCGAGGTGCACGTCCGGCACAAGAAGCTCAGCCCGTCGGTCGATCTCGGCCTGGTCGCACGTGGCACCCCCGGCATGTCCGGTGCGGATCTGTCGAACCTCGTCAACGAGTCGGCCCTGACCGCGGTGCGCCGCGGCGCCAAGGTCGTCGAGATGCGCGATTTCGAGGACGCCCGTGACCGGGTCCTCATGGGTCAGCGTCGCGAGTCCATGGTGCTGTCGGATCGTGAGAAGGAGATCACCGCCTACCACGAGGCCGGCCACGCGCTGTGCGCAGCGCTGCTGCCCAACGCCGACCCGGTGCACAAGGTGACGATCCTGCCCCGAGGCATGGCGCTGGGTGTCACCCAGCAGCTCCCCGAGGAGGAGAAGCACTCCTACTCCCAGGAGTACCTCGACGAGTCGATCATCGTCGCCATGGGCGGGCGTGTGGCCGAGGACCTGGTCTTCAACCACCGCTCCACCGGCGCCAGCAACGACCTGCAGGTCTCGACCGAGCGAGCACGTCGCATGGTCACCGAGTTCGGCATGAGCGACGCCGTCGGGCCCCGTGCCTGGGGTGGCTCCGGTCCGGTGTTCCTCGGCGACGACTTCGCCCAGAAGCCGCAGTACTCCGAGGAGACCGCACGGCTGATCGACGCAGAGGTCGACCGCGTGCTGCGCACCGGCGAAGAGCGCTGCATCGACCTGCTGACCGTGAACCGCAAGTCGCTCGACCTGGTGGCACGCAGCCTGCTCGAGCACGAGACGATCTCGGGTGTCGAGGTCAACCGGCTCATCGCCCAGGCGAACGGTGCGGTGCAGGCTCCCCCGGCGGCACCGCCGGCTCCGGGTGCTCCCATGGCGCCGCCGCCGATCCCCCAGCACCTGGCACCGGGCGCCAACCCGACCGCCGAGGCCGACCGGGTCCAGGCAGCGCCGGCACGCCCGGCGACCGATGCCCAGCCGCCGAACCCGATCCCCCCGGGTCCCGCAGCACAGCCCTTCGGTCCGAACCCCGCCTGAGCCCGTCACGCCGGGTGCGCCACCCCGAGGTTCTGGGCACACCCCTGGTTCTGGGCGCACCCCTGGTTCTGGGCGCACTTGTGCCGGCTCCGGCCGGCATGAACGCACCCAGTACGTAGCGCGCGGATGGTCGTGATCGGAGCGACGAGGCTCAGTGCGAGCAGTCGGGCGGCACGCTGCCGGGGTCGCGCAGCTCGGCCAGCGCCGCCCACAGGTGCGTCGATGACACCGGCCCCATGAACGACGACCCCACGGCCCCGTCACTGCCCGCGATGGCGACGATCGGGACCGCCTCGATCGCGTAGCGCTCGTGCAGGCCCCTGTCCCGGACCGCTTCGACCACCTGGACCACCACCTCGCCGGACTCGAGGATCGCCGCCTTGGCAGCGACGTCGGCGCAGGTGTCGCACGTCGCCGAGGTGAACACGGCGACCAGCCACGGAGCATCGGGCCGGTCGAAGTCGAACCGGTCCAGCTGCACCGGAGCGGTGAACCCGCCCGAGGGCTGCGTCGGCGCGTCGGGACGTCGACGCTGCAACACGACGGCGATCACCACCACCACCGCCGCCAGCGCGACGGCCACCAGGATGCGGTCCACCCGTCAGCCCTCGGCGAGCGACACGGTGCGGCCGCCCTCGACCGGGAACGGCACGGCGAGCCCCATGGCCAGATCCTGACGGCTCGTGAAGGTGATCAGTCGCTCCACCACGACCGGAGCGCCGGCTTCGACCGCCACGGTCACCTCGCCGGCGGGCAGCCCTTCGGCGGCGACGGGTAGTGCCAGGGTGTCGCCGGCCGCCACCTCGACCCCGTCGGCGAGCACGAGCCCGTCGTCGGCCCCACCGAGGATCGCGGCGCTGAACGACACGATGCCCGGATTCGGGTTGTGGATCTGGAGCATCGGCTGCTGGTTCTCGCCGACGACCAACCCGGAGGCCAACCAGCCCATCGAGGCCACCGGGCTGCCGCCGCTGATGGTCGCGCCCCACTCGAGGTTCGGCCGCTGCACCACGCCGGGTGTCGTCGCGTCGCCGGGACGGCCGTCGATCAGGACCGACCTGCCCACCACCACGCGGTCCGACGGTTCGGACTGCACCCGGATCGCGTGCAGTCCTTCGCCGGGGATGCGCCCTTCGGCGCTCAGGTCGACCGACCCGTAACGCCGCGGCGCCACCTCGAGCTCGAACGGCTCAGGCGCCAGCTCGGCGCCGCTGAACGGGGTGACCTGGATCAGGACCGTGACCTTGTCCTCGCCGGGGTTGTACACCACGACCCGTTCACGCACGCCGGCACCGGTGAACCCGTCGGCGAAGGCCCAGTCCGAGGCCGGGCGAGGCACGCCCAGCATCATTCGGACGCCCCGGGCCGGCGGCGCGCCCTCACGGACTGCCTGCGGGTCGTAGACCTGGATCGTCTCGGCGACGACACGACCGGTGCGAAGGCGCAGCGAGAGGGCGAACAGCTCGCGGCGTTGCACGGACTCCCCCAGGTCGATGACCTTGCTGGTCCCGGCGGGGACCACGACGCCGGTGAGGGCGGGCGGCAGACTCACCCCGTCGTCACGAGCGACGGTCACGTCGACACCGGCGTCGGCCGAGAACGGGTTGAACAGGACGAGGCGAGCCGTGGCGCCGAGCGACGTGGTGAGCGCCGGGAAGTGCCACTCGTCGGAGGCCGAGGTCGCGCACGGCACCTGGTCGACGCCCAACGACGTGACGAGCCGGTGCTCCACCACGAGGTCACCCGCCGCGGACTCGACCATGACCGACAGCTCGACCGCCTGGAAGATCGTGCGGGTGTCGAGCGTCGAGGTGCCCGTGGCGACCTCGACGGTCTCGCTCCGCAGCAGGCCCTCGGCGTTGTAGGCACCGAGGCGGATCTGGGTCGGGGCTCCGGGGTTGGTCACCAACAACTGGTGCTCGGTGCCGGAGACACCGGTCGTCGATCCCGCGCAGAACCAGGTCGACGACAGCCCCTCGGCGCTGCCGGCGCTGGGCAGGTCGACGATCTGCTCGGGTTCGGAGATCGGTTCGGGCGTGCCGTCCCACCACGTCGTCAATCCGACGAGCGCGAGCACGAGCGCGGTGACCACCAGCAGCCGGGAGAACTTCATGACCGGCTCTCCTCGGCGACGACCACACGGCCGTCGTCATCGACGACCATCACCGGACCCTCGGACCCCCGCGACGACCGTGTGCGTCGTGTCCGACCCACGACACGGCGCTGTCGTACCACCGCCACGATCAGCACGATCAGCGAGGCGACCTGGAGCGCCTGGAGACCTCGAGCGGCGAGCGAGGTCGACCACCGCAGCTCGGCGTCGCCGGCCGGTCCGGTGCGGAACTGCTGGGCCCAGCCGAACAGGTCGGAGCGGTCGGCGGTGTCGCCGTCGACGGTGAGCGACCAGCCAGGATCGGCGGTGGAGGACTGTGCGATGCGTCGATCGGCGGTGAGCTCGTCAGTGAACGACGTGCCGGGCCGACGGCCGAACACCGCGGGAGGCGCAGGCGCCTCGGTCTGCAGCTGCACCGACGGGTCGATGTCACCGGTGCCGGGCAGCTCGACGTCGGAGATGTCGGAGCGGAGCGGCCAGGCGCCCTGCACCTCGAAGAGCACGAGTCCGGCGTTGAGCTCGACCTCGACCAGGTCGAGCTGCTCGCGCAGCGCGGCCACCACCGACGCCGGGAACGGCGCAGCCGGTGGTGCGAAGGGCTGGGGAGCGGGGCGATCGATCACTGCGACGTAGCGGACACCCATCGGCGCGAGCACCCGGCCGAGTCGGGCGGTCTCACCGTCGACCGCTGCGCCGATCGCGTCCTGGAGCGCCGTGACACCCGCGCCGCCGTCGAGCCGGTACCGCTGGGTCACGGTCGGGTCGAGTCCGGAGCTGGTGGCGATGCCGACCCCGTCGCTCCCCTCGAGCTGCCAGCCGGCGAGCGGCAGCACGTCGGGGTCGCCGATCCACACGGTCCGGAAGTCCGTGCCGTCGTCGACGTTCTCGAGTGGGCGGTTGAACCCACCCTCGGGCTGGTACCAGCGCCCGTTGGCCGACGCGACCGTGATCGGGACGAGGGTGACGAGCAGGCCGGCCACGGCGACCGCGGAGAGGATCTGCGAGACGCCGAAGTCCGAGCCGACGACGTCGTGTTCGAAGGCGAGCGCACCCATCGCGATCGAGATGGCCAGGCCGAGCACGGCGGGCACGAGCACGAGCTCGACACCGGCGCCGGCGACCGCGTCGACACGGACGAGGGAGATCGCGACGACCCATGACGCCAGGGCGAGCACCCAGCCACCGATGGCCCAGCGGAACCGCCAGCTGCTCCCGGCGAGCAGCGAGTAACCGGCCGCCACGAGCAGACCCCAGCCGAACAGGCCGACGGTGACCGGACCGACGCTGCCGGTGATGAGGTCCGCCGCACCGGGGCGGACGTCACGGCCGGTCCACATGCCGGTCAGCGACGCGATGTCGCCCCGCAGGACGGACTGGAGGATCCACGGACCGACCACGCCGAGCGCCAGCACCGTCGACACGACGAAGCGCCCCACGAAGCGCCCGGTGGAGCCGGAGCCGGAGCGGGTGGTCGCGATGAGCCCGAGGAGCAGGCAGCAGACGACGAGCACTGCCGCGCCCAGTGGGCTGACCGACCCCACGAACGCGAGGATCAGCGCGGTGCCCGCAACGCTGCGGACCACCGACGTCGGGGCCGTCGAGTCGTCGCCGAAGGGTGCGAGGCCGGCGGCGGTCGCGGTGCGACGCAGCAGCCACGGCGCAGCCGCGTAGGTGACCAGCGCCTGCAGGCGGCCCTCGGCCATCGCGTTCAACACGACGGGGTTGAGGGCGTAGGCGGCGAGCATGGCGGCCCGCCCCTTGATCGAGCCGGTGCGCAGCAGCAGCTTCCACGCGCCGAGCGCCCCCACGAAGAGCGGCAGGACGATCAGCAGACGTCGGGCCAGTCCGACCGAACCGAGCAGCACGGTGCCCACCACGCCGAGTCCCGGGACCACTCCCGGGGCGACGGCGCTCTCGCCGAAGCCGGCCTCGCGCCATCCCGACCACCACTGGGCGAGCAGGGCGCTCGAGCTCTGCCCGGCGTCGAAGAACTCGCGGATGACGGGCAGCGGTCCGGCGATGAGCGAGCGGGCGCCGAGGACGACGAGCACCGTGGTGAACAACGCCAGCACGGTCCCGGCTCGACTGGATCCCTCGGTGAGGTCCTGGAGGTAGCCGCGCCCCGCCTGTGCGACGGACTGCAGTCGGTTCTCACCCTCGTCCGCGCGCAGGAGCGTCCCGATGCGGGTGCTGCCCTGGCGCATCAGCGGCAGGTACTCGGCGTCGTGGGCGCGTCGGATCCGCTTGACCCTGGAGCGGGCGCGCATCAGCGACGGCACGCTCCCCAGGTTCCAGAGCCACGACGCCACGATGTCGCCCGCACGGTGGAAACGTCCGCCGACGAGCGAGCCGAGCAGATCCACACCGGAGAGGAGCACGGCGACCGGGGCGATGCGCAGCAGTCGCAGCGGTTCGTAGTTCGTCAGCATGGTGAGGGCCTCGTGGCGCACCGCGAGGCGGTTCCAGTTCTCCTGCTCGCGCCGCTCGGTGAACCGGCCCCGGTGGGCGACCACGGCGGACGGGCACAGGTGCACCGTGGCGCCTGCGATGTGGGCCCGCCAGCACAGGTCGATGTCCTCGCCGAAGTACGGGATGCCGTCGGTGAAGCCGCCGATCGCCGCGAAGAGGTCGGAACGCACGAGCATGCACGCCCCCGAGACCGCGAAGACCTCTCGAGCGGTGTCGTGCTGCGACTGGTCGAGCTCACCCGGCTCCGACAGCGGCGAGCTGAAGCCGTAGATGTCGACGGAGTAGCCGACCGACCAGAGGTGTCGAGGGTCGTCCCAGTCGACGATCTTCGGCCCGACGATGCCGCCGGTGGCACGGAAGGCCTCGGCGACGAGTGCAGTGACGGCATTCGGTTCGAGCGCCACGTCGTCGTGCATGAGCAGGTAGAACGTCGCACCCTCGACCGAGGTGAGCACCTCGTTCGAGGCGGCGGAGAGCCCCTCGTCGCTGTCGAGGCGCTTCACGAACGCCGAGGGCAGCACATCCGCGATGCGTTCGGTGGGGTCGTGGCGACCGCCGTTGTCGATCACCAGCACCGACAGGCTCTCGTAGTCCTGGTCGGCCAGGGACTCGAGGGTCCGCTCGAACCAGTCGCCCGGGTCCTTCGTGACGAGCACCGCCACGACGGGCGGCGCGCCGTGTCCCACGAAGGGCTCCTCGGCCTTGAAGCCCCACTTCTCGTCGAGCTCGGTCTCGTCGACGACGTGGTCGGGGCCGGAGGTCGCCGCCGGTACGGGCCGCGCTGCGGGCGCGGGTGACGCCACCGGCGCGGGTGGCTCTGCTGCAGGTGGCTCTGCTGCAGACGGCGCTGCTGCCGGCGGTGCCGGGGAGGACGACGCATCGTCAGGGGTCGTCGGTGCGTCGACAGCGGGATCGGAGCGGGGTCCGCCGTCCGACGCCGGAGGCTCGCCGGGAGCAGGCGTGGGCGTGGACGCTTCGGGCTCGTCAGGGTCGGGCGAGATGGCCGTTTTCCTCCGTACGCAGGGACATCGAGCGTACCGCGCTCGGTGGTCGCCGCCGTGCACCGCCGGGTCGGGTGGCCGGCCTCGACGACGCCCCTACACTCAGGCCCGTGACTGCCACTCCGTCCACTCCCGGCACCCGATGAAAGCGCTGATCACCGGCGCCGGGGGCTTCGTCGGCCAGCACCTCGTCCGCCATCTCGAGGCCTGCGGTGACGAGGTCATCCCGACCGACCGTGTGACCGATGGCCTCGACATCCTCGACGCCGCCGCCCTGCTCGACCTGTTCCGACGGGCCGCTCCCGAGGTCGTCTACCACATCGCCGGTGCGGCCGACGTGGGCGGATCCTGGCAGACCCCGCAGGCCACCTTCCGGGCCAACGCCGAGGGCACGCTGAACGTGCTGTGGGCAGCACGCGAATCGGGCGCCGAGCGCGTCCTGACCATCGGCAGCGCCGACGTGTACGGCAAGGTCACCCCGGCCGACGCCCCGATCACCGAGGACCAGCCGCTGCGCCCGGTCAGCCCGTACGCCGCGTCGAAGGTCGCTGCGGACTACGTCGCCCTGCAGGCGGCGTTGGGCTACGACCAGCACGTCGTGCGGGCCCGGCCCTTCAACCACCTGGGCCCCGGCCAGACCGACAAGTTCGTCGCTCCGGCCCTGGCGGGACGCGTCGCTCTCAACGAGCTGAACGGCGACACGGTGGTCAAGGTCGGCAACCTGAGCCCCGAGCGTGACTTCACCGACGTACGAGACGTGGTGCGCGCCTACCGGCTCCTCATCGAGGCCGGTCACCCGGGCCAGGTCTACAACGTGTGCTCCGGCACCGCGATCGCCGTGCAGCGCCTGGCGGAGCAGTTCATCGAGATGGCGACGACGCCGATGGTGCTCGAACCGGACCCCGACCTGCAGCGACCCGTCGACATCCCCCTGCTGCTGGGCGACTGCTCCCGGCTGCAGCACGACACCGGCTGGACCCCCGAGATCCCGCTCGAGCAGACGCTGCGCGACCTGCTCGACGACCGCCGTCGGCGCCTTCGCGCCGAGTAACGCACCCGGGCCGCCAGCCACGGACGGACCGTGGACGGTCGTGCGCGTGTGGCTGGTGGGCTCAGCGCAGGTCGTCGAGTGCGGCGCGGACCTTGGCACGTTGCGCCGGATCCGCGGTGGCACGCTCGAGCGCACCGAGCTCGCTGCGCCAGCGGTCGACGACCTGTCGGGCCATGCCCGCCGGCGCGCTCTCGAGCCACGTCAGGTCGCGCTGCAACAGGGCGAGCTGCAGTTCGACCTCGGTGTGGCGGGCGGTCACGAGCGGGAGCCGGTCGACCTTCGCGCCCGGGTAGTTCGTGCCCTCGACCAGGTCCCACGGCTCCATCCCGAAGATCCCGGCGAGCAGCGTCACGGTCCGTTCGCCGGGCACGCTGCGACCGGACTCCAGGTTCGACAGCGCCACCCGCGAGATCGCGATCCGTGCCGCGAGTCCCTGTTGGGTGAGACCGAGCTCGATCCGGCATGCAGCGATCCGGCGGCCGAGGTGGCAGCCCGGAGCCGACTCGGAGGCGGTCGACAGGTCGGTGGCGGGGTCGGGAGCGGGGGTCATGGGCGGAAGGGAGTGTGGTGCGCCCGGCCCGGAAGGTGCCAACCGAGTGGCTCCGAACGACCGTGCCAACCCAGTTGGCAGACAGCGCACTCCGATCAGCGTAGAACGGAGGCCATGACCAAGCGTGCGTTGATCACAGGAATCACCGGCCAGGACGGCTCGTACCTCGCAGAACTGCTCCTCGACGAGGGTTACGAGGTCATCGGCATGGTCCGTCGCTCGTCGACGGTCACCTTCGAGCGCATCGCGCACCTCCAGGACCGCATCGCGACCGTGCCGGGTGACCTGCTCGACCAGGCCAGCATGATCGACGTCCTGCGCACCCACCGCCCGCACGAGGTGTACAACCTGGCCGCGCAGAGCTTCGTGCAGACCAGCTTCAGCCAGCCGGTCCTCACCGGCGACGTGACCGGCCTGGGCGTGACCCGCCTGCTCGACGCCATCCGGATCGTCGACCCGGACATCCGCTTCTACCAGGCGTCGTCCTCGGAGATGTTCGGCAAGGTCGTCGAGGTCCCGCAGTCCGAGACCACACCGTTCTATCCCCGCTCGCCCTACGGCGTGGCGAAGATGTACGGCCACTGGCTGACCGTGAACTACCGCGAGAGCTACGACCTGCACGCGTCGAGCGGCATCCTCTTCAACCACGAGTCCCCCCGCCGCGGCCTCGAGTTCGTGACCCGCAAGATCTCGAACACGGTCGCCAAGATCAAGCTCGGCCAGGCCAGCGAGCTCCGCCTGGGCAACCTCGACGCCGAGCGCGACTGGGGCTTCGCCGGCGACTACGTCCGGGCGATGTACCTCATGCTGCAGCAGGACTCCCCCGACGACTACGTCGTGGCGACCGGCGAGACCCACTCGGTGCGCCGCTTCTGCGAGGTCGCCTTCGGCCACCTCGGGCTCGACTACGAGGAGTTCGTCGTCATCGACGAGGCGTTCTACCGCCCCGCCGAGGTCGACCTGCTGATCGGCACCCCGGCCAAGGCCGAGGAGAAGCTCGGCTGGACCCCCACCGTCGGGTTCGAGGACCTGGTCACGATGATGGTGGACGCCGACGTCGCCCTGCTCTCGGGCAAGCTCAACTCGATCAGCTGAACTCGATCAGCTGAGCATCACGCACTGAGCACCGACGCCGCGGCGACGGTGGCGACGGTGACGACCCGCACGTCGGAGGCCGGGACCGGGACCACTAGGGTCCGACCCTGATGTCCAACGTCACGGTGCTCTCGGGTGGGGTCGGTGCAGCACGGCTGCTGCGCGGCATGGTCCGTGCGGTCCCTGCCGCCTCGGTGACCGCGGTGGTGAACGTCGGCGACGACACCGAGCTGCACGGGCTCCACATCAGCCCCGACCTGGACACCATCACCTACACGCTCGCCGAGGCCATCGACACCGACACCGGCTGGGGTCTCGCCGGAGAGACCTGGCACGCGATGGAACAGGTCCGCCACTACGCGGCGACCAACGGCATCGACGCGCAGGATCCGCGGGGCAACGACGCGGCCGGCTGGTTCTCCCTCGGCGACCGCGACCTCGGCACGCACCTCTACCGGACGTCGCGCCGACTCGCCGGCGCGCCGCTCAGCGAGGTCACCGCCGAGATCGCCCGTGCCTGGGGTCTCGAGCTCCGGCTGCTGCCCGTGACCGACGACCCGCTCCGCACCCGCCTGACCACCGAGGACGGCCGCGACCTGGCGTTCCAGGAGTACTTCGTGCGCGAGCACCACGGGGGCGCCGTGACC
>JALYWI010000187.1 GCA_030852785.1 Actinomycetota bacterium | reverse complement strand
CCCGGGTCCATCCTCGAATCGCCGTGATCGCATCGCGAGGGCGACGGTCCGAGGGGCACTCCTCCTCGAAGCACCCCAACACGTGCTCGGCGCACCGAGCCGCCCACAATGCGTGCAGACGATGGTCGGCGTCGGTGAGGCTGCCGCCTCGGCGGATCGTGACGAGACGAGGGTCGCGTTCCTTCGGCAGGATCACGATCGAAGCGTACGTCCGTGGTCCGTCGCCCGGGACGCCCGACCGGCGCGCCTGACCGGGGCACCGCAGACCATCCGCCGGTCGGCGCACGCAGGCAGCTGTACTGATCTGCGTGAGCGATCCACTGCCGCCCGACGTGCAGACGTATCTCGACGGCATCGCGGACGAGCACCGCCCGATGTGGGATCGGATCGAACGGATCGTCCGAACGCTCCACCCGGACGTCGAGCTGCTCATCACCTACGACATGCCGACCTTCGCCGTCGGCGAGCAGCGCCTCCCGGTCGGCGTGTGGAAGCACGGCGTGTCGCTGTACGGGCTGACCGGGTCGAACGACGCCGGTTTCATCGCTCGCCACCCCGAGCTCTCCTCGGGGCGAGGGACCGTGAAGCTGCCCACGGCGCGCGCCGGCGACTTCTCCGACGACGAGCTCACCGCGCTGTTGGCAGCCGTGCTCGGCTCGTAGCGCCCCGAGCTCGGTCCGGCGAAGCGAGCGCAACGAGCCGAGGGCGCTGACACGGTCCACCGGCACCGCCCCCGGCGCCGGAGGATCGTGGCACTGAGTGTCACGGCAGGCTACGTTCGGCCCGTGGCAGGGGAGAGCGGCGCATGACGCCATCGTTCGGGGCGACGTCCACTACCGCGGAAGTACTCGACGGCGTGGACCTCGACGGTCGGCGCGTCCTCATCACGGGTGTCTCCTCGGGGCTGGGGCTCGAGACCGCGCAGGCGCTCGCCGCCCACGGTGCGAAGGTCGTCGGAGCGGTGCGCGACATCGATGCGGCACGCAGCGCGATCGCCGCCGACACCGCCGCCGGGTCGGGCCCTGAGATCGATCTCGTCGAGTGCGACCTGGCGTCGCTCGACAGCGTGCGCAGGTGCGCCGAGATGCTGGACGAGCGGCGCGAGACCTTCGACGTCATCATCGCCAACGCCGGCGTGATGAACTGCCCCTTCGGTCGGACCGTCGACGGGTTCGAGACCCACTTCGGCACCAACCACCTCGGCCACTTCGTGCTGGTCAACCGACTCGTGCCGCGGATCCGGGACGGAGGACGCGTCATCGCGTTGACCTCGGCAGCCCACCGGTCGGCTGACGTCGACCTCGACGACCCGGGCTTCGACCGCTCGACCTACGAGCCCTTCCGGGCCTATGGCCGGTCCAAGACCGCCAACATCCTCTTCGTCACGGAGCTCGACCGCCGGCTCCGCGACCGCGGCGACCGCGGCGTGCGCGGCATCGCCGTCCAGCCGGGCGGTATCCCGACGGCCCTGCTCCGGCACACCACCCCAGCGATCCTCGAGCAGATGATGGCCGAGGCATGGGACCCCGACGACGGCGAGGACACGGCGCCGCCGCCGGTCAAGACCGTCGAGCAGGGCGCGGCGACGACCGTGTGGGCCGGGTTCGTCGCCCCTGTCGCCGACGTCGGTGGTCGCTACTGCGAGGACTGCCAGGTCGTGGGCGTCTCCGACGGGCGCAACGCCGGCGTCCGGGGCTTCGCGGTCGATCCGCAACGCGCGCAGGCCCTGTGGGCGTTGAGCGAGCAGCTGGTCGGCGAGCGCTACTGAGGCGTACGCGCTCGGGGCACGATCGGAACGGACGGAGTCGAGATGGGGGGAAGGATGCAGCCGCCACGGATCGCCATCTACGGCGTCGGTCAGTACGGCGCGCTGATCACCCGGTTCGCCGCGGAGAAGGGCTGGCCCATCGTCGCGGCGTTCAACCGCGCGGGTCCGAAGGTCGGTCAGGATCTCGGCCGGGTGGCGGGGCTGGGCCGCGACCTGGGAGTGATCATCGAGGACACGACGTCGGGCGGCTTCACCGACCTGGACGCCGACATCGGCGTGGTGACCCATCGTGATCTGCTGCGAGCGAACATGGACGCCTACCGCAAGTTCATGGGTGCAGGGTTGAACGTCGCCTGCCACGGCGGACAGTCGTACCTGCCCCAGGTGAACGATCCCGAGCTGGCAGAAGAGATCGAGGCGCTCGCACAGGACAACGGCGTCACCTTCACCGGCTGCGGCATCTGGGACATGTCACGGATCTGGTCCGGGATCCTGACCGCGGGTCCCTGCGTCGACATCACGTCGCTGCACCACAGCAGCCTCACGGATCCACAGGGTCAGGTCCGGTCGCTGCCGAGGGGATCGATGATCAACCAGCCGCCCGAGGTGTTCTACGAGATGCGGATGCACGAGAACCCCGTCCTGCTCGGCATCCGTTCGATCCCCGAGCTCGTCCTCGGCGGACTCGGCTACACCGTGACGGAGTCCACGACGACCGTCGAGCCGGTCGTGTACGACGTGCCGGTCCAGACCCACTACGTCCCCGAAGGCTTCTTCGAGCCGGGTGTCTGCGTCGGCGTGCGGTCGCGCAGCGAGGTGACCGCAGTAGAAGGAGTCGTCGCCACGACCCTGATCGAACAGCGCATGTTCCTTCCCGACGACGTGGAGCACATGACATGGGAGGTCGAGGGCACGCCGCGCAACCGCATGCGCGTCGAGCGCCTCGACTCCGCCGAGGCCACCGCCGGCAACCTTTTCAACCGGATCCCCGACATCATCGCTGCGCCGCCGGGGATCGTGCCGGTCACCGAGCTGGGGCCGTTGACGTCGTCGGCGAACCGCTGGACCGGGAGCGCAGCGCAGTGACGTCGATCCCGATCCGCCGCTCCGTCGACGAGCTCATGGCCGACGCACGGCAGACCGCTGGGGTCGACATCGTCGACGACGAGATCGTGGAGCCGCTCACGGTGCTGCACGAGGCCCTGTGCGACGACAGGGCACGACTCGACGAGGAGGGGAGCCGAGCGTTCGAGCAGCGGCTCCTTCGCCTGCTCGTCAACCGGCTGCGCATGCAGCGCGACGTGGAGCGCCACCCCGAGATCCTCGACCAGGTCATCGACGGCCCCATCATCGTCACGGGCGCGGCACGCTCGGGCACCACCAAGCTGCAGAAGGTCCTGGCAGCCTCGGGCGACGTGAACCACCTCACGCTCTGGCAGGCGTTGAACTGGGGGTCGGTGACCGGCGAGCCCGACGAACCGACCGAGGCCCGCATCGCCGAGGCCGACGACTTCTGCCGGTGGTTCGACACGCGGTCACCCGAGGTGAGGTTGGGACATCGGTTCGAGGCCCTCGAGCCCGAGGAGGACGGGTTCCTGAGCGAGGGCTGCTTCGTGTCGTCCACGCCGCTCGGCTACGTCGAGATCCCGACCTACGGTCGCTGGCTCGCCGGCCAGCCACGCACGGTCCGGTTCGAGTTCCAGCGTGACGTCATGAAGTACCTGCAGTGGCAGGGTCTGGCCCGAGCCGATCGCCCCTGGGTGCTCAAGTGCCCGAGCTATCTGTCCCAGGAGCTCGACCTGCTCGAGGTGTTCCCGGACGCGACGTTCGTCGTGGCGCACCGGTCGCCGCTCGAGACGATCCCGTCGATGTGCAAGCTGCTCGAGTGCTTCCACACGGCCTATGGGGACTCGACGCCGACGACACGACATGCGCTGGCGAACACGGCGTGGGTGCTGGACACCCACCTCGCCAATCGCGCCGCCCGACCCGAGCTGCCCGTGCTCGATCTGCGCTTCGAGGACATCGTCGGCGATCTCCCGGCCGCCGTGGATCGGATCTACGACCACGCCGACATGGCGTTGTCGGATCAAGCGCGGGCGAACATGCTCCGGTGGGACGACGAGCACACGATGCACGAGCTCGGCAGGTTCGAGTACTCCCTCGAGCAGTACGGCTTGGATGCAGACCAGATCCGCTCGACGCTGCGCGACTACTTCGAGCTGATCGAGTCGCTTCCCCCTCCTCGCGGTCTCGACGGCTGAGCACCGAGCGCCGGCATGGACGACGGGTTGATCGACTTCCACGGACAGACCGCGATCGTGACGGGCGCGGGTCACGGCCTGGGCAGGTCGCACGCGCTGGCGCTCGCCGAGCGGGGCGCCGCCGTGGTGTGCAACGACATCGACGACGCGGCGGCGCGTGCGACGGTGAGCAGCATCGCCGAACGCGGCGGGCGGGCCGTCGCCGAGACGAGCTCCGTGGCCTCACCCGACGGCGGGGCTGCCATCGTCGAGGCTGCCCTCGAGGCGTTCGGCTCCATCGAGGTCGTCGTCAACAACGCCGGCCAGCTGCGCAACGCCCCGTTCGCCGACATGTCGGCCGAGGACTTCCGCGAGGTCCTCGACACTCACCTCGTGGGGGCGTTCCACCTCACCCAGTGTGCGTACCGGCACATGGTGACCGCGGGCTACGGCCGCATCGTGTTCACGTCGTCGAGCGCGCTGCTCGGCAGTCCGTGGCAGGCGAACTACGCAGCGGCCAAGGGCGGTCTGGTGGGGCTCAGCCACGTGGTCGCCGCGGAAGGTGCGCCGCACGGCATCACGGCGAACGTGATCATGCCGATGGCCCTCACCGCCATGGGAGGCTCTGGTCCACCGCCCTATTCGCCCGACGAGCTCCGGGCGGTGACCGAGGCCCTGCGACCGCTCGCCCGGCATCTCACCGTCGAGAACGTGAGCCCGCTGGTGGTCCACCTGGCGAGTCGGCACTGCACCCTGACACGCCAGACCTTCCTGGTCGGAGGTGGTCACGTGGCTCGGGTCGTGGTGGGCGTCACCCGGGGTTGGTATGCGGATGACCTGGTGATGCCGTCGCCCGAAGAGGTCGCGGCGCACCTGGACGAGGCCGGCGACCTCACCGGTCTCACCGAGCCGCGCTCGATGAACGACGCGACCCGGTCCATCGGTGATCGCCTGCCACCGGCACGCTGATCGCGTCGGTCAGCCGACCGGAGCCTCGAATCCCCCGGAGCGCACCGAAGCGAATCGCAACCCGGAGCCTGGAGCGTGGTGGTGTCCCAGAACCGAGTTGCGACGAAACGAGTGCCCACGCCTCCGTCCGATTCGTCGCGACTCGGTTCTGGAGGACACCCCGGGCTCGGTCCGGCCCCACCGACAGCGCGTGATGCGCCGCCCAGGTGACGAGGCACAGGGCACGAGACAGAGGGCATGATGCAGAGGGCAGGTTGCACTCAGCAACCTTGCTGACGAGGGGGACCGCCGATGCTGCCCATGCTCGTGTTCTTCGGGATCGCCACGTTGGTCGGCTGTCTGATCCGCGGGATCGTCGTGCTGCGTCTCCGCGGGGCGGCGCAGCAGCCAGGTGTGTCCGACGACGACCTGTGTCAGCTCCAGCAGGCGAACCGGATCAGCTCGGTCGCCGTGCTCGCCTCGATCGCCGGACTCGCCATCATCGGAGCGGTGTACCTGCTCATCTGACCTGTCCCGAAGCCGAGTCCGCGGAAGCGACCGCCTCAGAGTGAGCGGGCGAACCAGGCGATGTCGGCGAGCGTCGCCCTGGCCACGTCCGGGATCACGGCGAAGTAGTTGCTCTCTGCCGCGTGCACGGTGCCGTTGAGCGTCCGTGCGCGAGCCGGCACACCGGCCGCCAGCAGCCGTCGGTAATACGTGAGTCCCTCGTCGCGCAGCGGGTCGAGCTCGTTGACCGACACCACGTGCGGCGGCAGACCGACCAGTTCGTCGTCGTCGATCAGCAACGGCCAGGCCAGACCGCTGCGGGCGTCGTCGGGGTCGGGTGTGTACGCCTTGGCCATCGCGCCGAGCAGCGCGACCGACACCAGGTAGCCGTCGTTGTCGCGCAGCGACGGCAGCTCGTCGGGTGGCGCCGCGTAGGCGTTCGAGATGTACGGACACAGCGCGTACACGCCGTCGATGCGCTCCGACACACCCTCTCGCTTCGCCCGGAGTGCGGTCGCCAGCGCCAGGTTGCCGCCCCCGGAGTCACCGGAGACGACCACGCTCGACACACCGAGCACAGCTCGCTGCTCGTGGAGCCACCCGAGCGCCGTGGCGCAGTCGTCGAGCCCGGCCGGGAAGGGATGCGCACCCAGCCGCCCGGCACCGTTGCGGAACTCGACACCGGCCACGACGACGCCGTGGGTGGCGAGCTCGTCGCGCCAGCGCACGTAGTGGTCGTCGGCCGCCGTCATCATCACGCCGCCACCGCCGTGCAGGTGCAGCACTGCCGGGAGCGGCCCCGTCACGCCGTCGGGGCGGTGCAGGTACACCGTGATCTCGTGCCCGGCGGGAGCGGCGACGGTGACGGTCGACCGCTCGACCCCGACGACCGGATCGAGTCCGTCGACCGCGAGCGCGTTCATCGTCGAGGAGCCCGCTTCGAGACGATCGAGCGCCGAGCGGATCTTCTCGAGCGGCGTCGAGGCGTCGAGGCGCGACGGGGGCAGCGGACCGGCGAGTCCGAGCGGTTCCATCGCGGCGACCAGACGAGGGTCGACCCGAGGGTCGTCACGCAACGCGGGCGTCGCTCGAGCAGCGGGCGCCGCAGGGGCATGGTCAGCAGGAGCCGCGGCAGCATCGGGCGCCGAGGTGGGCAGGTCGGTGGTCATGCGGTGGCTCCTCCGTCGACGGGGATCGCGAGCCCGGTGATGTACGACGACGCGTCCGAGGCGAGGAAGAGTGCGAGCTCGGCGACGTCCTGGGTCGTGCCGAGTCGTCGCATCGGGATGTGCTCGGCGATCGTCTCGAGCGGGACCGGCACGGTGCCGTCCTCGATGTCACGACGCAGCGCAGGGGTGTCGGTCGCACCGGGACAGATCGCGTTGGCCCGGATGCCCTGAGGTGCCAGCTGCACCGCGAGGGACCGCACGAACTGGATCAACGCGCCCTTGCTGGCCGAGTACGTCAGCAGGCCCGGCACCGCCCGGATGCCCGAGGTCGACGCGGTGTAGATCAACGACGCCGACGGCGAGCGTCGCAGCCGGGGCAGCAGGAGCTTGGTCAGCTCCATCGGCGCCCACACGTTGACGACCATGGTCTCGTTCCAGCTCTCGGCGTCGAAACGCCAGCCGGGAGGTCCCGGCAGGCCGGCGTGGCTGAAGAACACGTCGATCGTCTCGTGGTCGAGCGTCTCGGCCCACGGCCCGAGCGCCGACTGGTCCGACAGGTCGAGCACGTGCAGCTCTGCGCTGCCGCCAGCGTCGGAGATCTCGGCGACGGTCGACGACCCGGCGTCGCCGTCACGGTCGACGACGACCACGTGCGCGCCGTGCTCGGCGAACAAGACCGACGCCGCGCGGCCCATGCCCGAGGCGCCGCCGGTGATGACCGCAGTGCGGCCCTCGAGGGTCACGTGGTTTCCTCGCCGGGTGCCGGTGCCGGTGCCGGTGCCGGCCCGGCGATGAGCGACCGGTAGCCCTCGTCGCGCTGCTCGGCGATGAACTTGAACAGCATCGGGCGACCGCCCGGGTTGAGCAGGTTCTTCACCGGCTTGCCGGGGATGTTGGACCCGAAGAAGTAGCTGATGTTCGTGAACGGGACATGCCGTGCCATGCCGTCGATCATCTCGGTGAAGCCCGCTTCGAGCTCCGGGGTCACGTCGACCACGTCGACGCCCTGCGAGCGCATCGCCACGAGCAGATCGGCCACGTAGTCGACCTGGTCGGTGTTGTAGCGCGGCACGTTCGCACTCGCGCCGTGGGGGCCGCCCGGGAAGAAGAAGTTCGGGAAGCCGGCGGACTGCACGCCCAGGTACGTGTTCGGACCCTCGGCCCAGTGGTCCTCGAGCGCCACTCCGTCGACGCCCCGCACACCCAGGCGGTTGAGCTGCCCGGTGCCGTAGTCGAAGCCGGTGGCCCACACGATGACGTCGTACTCCCGATGGCCGTCGGTGGTCTCGATGCCGGTCTCGGTGATGCGCACGATCGGCGTCTCCTCGAGCGACACCAACGACACGTGCGGCTCGTTGAACACCTCGAAGTAGCCGGTGACGAACGGGGGACGCTTCTCGCCGTAGCGGTGGTCCTTCGGGATCAATCGGTCCGCGGTGACCGGGTCCTTCACGATGGCCCGCACCTTCGCGGCGATGAAGTCGCACCACTCGCGGTTCACCGCGGGGTCGCTCAGCAGGTCCTTGTAGTTGGACAGCAGCTTCGCGAAGCCGGGACTGTTCCACATCGTCTCGTAGAACGCCTGCCGCTCCTCGGGCGTGTGCGTGGTCGACATGAGCGACGGGGGAGGGGAGAGGAACCCGGTGGCCGAGGTGTCGAGCGTGCGTTGGATGTGCTCGAAGTCGTCACGGAGCTGCTGCTGCTCGTCGTCGGTGAGCGGCGCGTTGTTGAGCGGCGTGCACCAGTTCGGCGTGCGTTGGTGCACGACCAGTTCGGCCGCTTCGGCCGCGATCGGCGGGATGACCTGCACGCCGCTGGATCCGGTGCCGATCACCGCGACGCGTTTGCCGGTGACGTCGACGCCCTCGGCGGGCCACAGCCCGGTGTGGTGGGCCTCGCCGCGGAAGTCGTCACGTCCGGGCACGTCGGGGATGTAGGGATACGACAGCATCCCGGTCGCCGCGACCACGTAGCGGGCCACCCACGTCGCACCGTCGGCCGCGGTGACGGTCCAGGCTCGCGTCGAGGCGTTCCAGACGACCGAGGTCACCTTGGTCCCCAGACGGATCAGCGGCGCCAGGTCGAAGTGCTCGACGAAGCGTTGGAAGTACCGCTCGATCTCGGGCTGCCCGGCGAAGCGCTCCGACCACTCCCACTCGTGGAACAGCTCCTTGGAGAACACGTACGCATACGTGTAGCTCTCGGAGTCGAAGCGGGCCTCGGGGTAGCGGTTCCAGTACCAGGTGCCGCCGACGCCCTCGCCCGCCTCGAGCAGCACGGTCGAGAAGCCGTCCTCCCGGGCGCGGTAGAGCTGGTACAGCCCCGTCACACCGGCACCGATGACCAGCACCTCGACGTCGATGTCGTCGCTCGGACGGCCCCCCGCCGTCCCCGCTTGCCCGGCCCGGTGCTCCATGGCCCCCCTCGATGGTCGAGCGTCCCGGGCACACGACCCGGGACGAAGAGTGGTTGCGACAGTAGACCGACCGGTCCACGGCGGAAACGGCGTTCTCCCGTGCCGTCCCGGCCAGCGGTCCCCACGCTCCGTGCGCGGCGGATCAGACCGCCGCGAGTCGCCGCAGCGCGGCCGCGATCTCGTCGACGCCGGGCAACCACGCCCGTTCCAGGTTCGGCGCGTACGGCGCAGGCATGGCGACCGCTCCGACGCGTTCGATCGGGGCGTCGAGCGACCAGAACGCCTCGCGTGACACCGTCGCGGCGATCTCGGCGCCGATCCCGAACGGGACGACCGCCTCGTGGGCGATCATCAGCCGGCTGGTGCGAGCGACGGACTCGAGCACCGGCTCCAGGTCGAGCGGGGCGACGGTGCGCAGGTCGATCACCTCGACCGAGATCCCGTCGGACGCGACCGCCTCGGCCGCGGCGAGCGCGTCGTGCACCATGCGTGACACCGAGACCAGGGTGATGTCGGAACCCGGCCGGACGACCGCGGATCGACCGATGGACACCAGGTGGTCCCTCGGCGGTCGAGGGCCCTTCATGCCGTAGATCAGCCGGTTCTCGATGAACACCACCGGATTCGGATCCTGGATCGAGGCACGCAGCAGTCCGTAGGCGTCCGCGGGATTGCTCGGCATGACCACGGTGAGCCCCGGGATGTGGGCGAGCAGCGCCTCGAGGCTCTGGGAGTGCTGACTACCCGACGACCTGCCGGCGCCGAACTGGGTGCGGACGGTCAGGCCCATCTCGGCGACTCCGCCGGTCATGAACGGCAGCTTCGCCGCCTGGTTGAGCAGCTGGTCGAGGCAGACACCGACGAAGTCGAGGTACATGATCTCGACGACCGGACGCATGCCCGCCATCGCCGCACCGACCCCGAGCCCGACGATGGCGGTCTCCGAGATCGGGGTGTCGCGCACCCGGTCACCGAAGCGTTCGCGCAGACCACGGGTCAGGCCGAAGACGTTGCCGCCGTCGCCCACGTCGATGCCGGCGACCATCACCCGGTCGTCGGACTCGAGCTCGATCTCCAACGCATCGTGGATGGCGTCCATCATGCGGAACGGGCGCTCATCCGCGCCCGCCGCCTCGGGCTCAGCCGGGTCGCGAGTGACGGGGTCGGGATTCGATCGGTCGGGCACGGGGCGTTCGACGACGGTGGGGCGTGGACGCAACACGAAGTCGCCGAGCGACTTGACCGTCGGCGCCGGCGCAGCCCGGGCCACGGACAGCGCGTGGTCGAGCTCCTGGTCGACCCACGAGGCGAGGGCGGCGACCTCGTCCTCACGCACCCCGAGCGCCGCGAGTCGCGCCGCCTGGATCACAATCGGGTCGCGCTGCTTCCAGTGCGAGAGCTCGTCCGCGGTGCGGTAGCGCTGCGGGTCACCTTCGTAGTGGCCGTGCCAGCGGTAGGTCGTCGCCTCGACCAGGACCGGAGCGCCGCCGGAACGGACCTGCGTGGCGGCGCTCGCCATGGTCGCGGCGCACGCCTCGACGTCGTTGCCGTCGACGGCCAGGTACGTCAGCCCGTATCCCTCGGCGCGTCGGTCGAGCGACACGGCGTGCTGCGCGGACGCGGGGGAGAACTCGGCGTAGCCGTTGTTCTCGCACCAGAAGACCGTCGGTAGCTGCCAGACCGCAGCCAGGTTGACCGCCTCGTGGAAGGCGCCCTGGGCGACCGCGCCGTCACCGAAGAACGCCACGGCGATGCCGTCGTCGGCCCGCAGCTGGCTCGCCGCCGCGGCACCGACGGCGATCGGCAGCCCGGCACCGACGATCCCGTTCGCTCCGAAGATCCCGAGTGAGGGATCGGCGATGTGCATGGACCCGCCGCGTCCACGGTTGGTGCCGGTGTCGCGAGCCATGAGCTCGGCGAACATCGGCGTCGGTGCGAGCCCCTTGGCCAGGCAGTGGCCGTGACCACGGTGGGTCGAGGTGATCACGTCGCTGGTAAGCAGCGGCCAGCACGCGCCGACCGCCGAGGCCTCCTGTCCGGTCGACAGGTGCACGAAGCCCGGCACCTCGCCGTCGCTGTACAGCCCGGAGACCCGCTCCTCGAACCCGCGGATCACCAGCATGCGACGCAGCATCTCGAGGGAGTCGGTCTGGCTGACCGTGGGGGAGTCGGTCACCCGATCACTCCTCGCACGAAGATGTCGCTGAACTGCTCGGCGACCTCTGCGGCGCTCAACCGGCCGTCGGGTCGGAGCCACAGGTAGGTGTAGTTGTGCATGCCGAGCCACGCCCGTGAGGTCAGGCGCGGATCGACGTCGCGGAACTCGCCGGCATCGACGCCGGCCGCGATGACGGATTCGACCGCACGCTCGTACTGGTGGCGACGTGAGCGGAACTGCACGGCGTTGTCGCCGGTGAGCGCCGGGAACTCGTGCAGGAACACCCACACGTGGTCGGGGTAGCGCGAGATGACGTCGAGCAGCTCGACGCCGAGGGCCGTCAGCTGGTCGGTCGGCGTGCCGCCCGCGTCGACGACCCGCTCGGCGCCGGCGAGCACCTCGTCCATGACCCGGTCGTGGATCGCCGCGAGCAGCGTCTCCTTGGAGCCGATGTAGTAGTAGAGCGCGCCCTTGCCAAGCCCGTTCGCCTCGCACAGCTCGATGGTGCTCGTGCCGTGGAAGCCGTGCACGGCGAAGACGCCCGCCGAGGTGTCGATGATCTGCTCCCGGCGCCGCAGCCACTTCGGGCTGCGTGTCGGCTCGGGGCCCGCAGGTTCGGGGCCCGCCGGTTCGGGCGGCCGGCGGCCGTTCGACGTCGACGGGTTCTCGGTGATCGGCTCGCCCTGTGACACGGGGCGACCATACTGTCTGCATCGGCGGAAAGTTGTTCCGACCAGTCGAACGAATTCGCCGGGTGGGGTGGCGAGGGGGAGGCGGCATGTCGCACGGATCGGCAGTGGGGGGCGGTGCATCCGCGTCCGCGGACCTCAACTGGGTCTCGGTGCTGGAGCACCACGCCGCCCGCACTCCCGAGCAGGCCGTCGTCGTCGGCCCGGACGGGCCCGTCAGCTACGCCGGGATGCTCGAGGCGGCTCGCCGGGTCGCGGGAGGCCTGTCCGAGCGAGGCGTCGGAGCGGGCGACGTCGTCGGGTTGCTCTCGTACAACAGCGTCGAGTTCCTGACGACGATCGTCGCAGCGAACACCCTCGGTGCCATCGCGATGCCGATCAACTGGCGACTGGCTCCGGCGGAGATCCGCTACCTGCTCGAACACTCCGGCGCCGGGGCGTTCGTCTGCGCCGCCGAGCTGCTCGACGCCGGATCCGTAGCGGCCGACGGACTCGACCTGGTGCGCATCGTGGTCGGCACGCCGGCCGCGGGGACCGGCCAGGGTGCGCACGGCGGTTGGGTCGACTTCGCCGAGCTCACCGAGGGACCGACGGCGACCAGGGTGGCGGCCGGGGCCGACGCGCTGCACCGCCTCATGTACACCTCGGGCACCACCGGTCGACCGAAGGGCGTGATGATCACCCACGCCAACCTGGCGTGGAAGAACTTCGCGCACGTCACCGAGCTGGGGGTCACCC
>JALYWI010000041.1 GCA_030852785.1 Actinomycetota bacterium | reverse complement strand
GACCGGTTCGGGTCGTCGACCGCGAGCGCGCCGTCGTCGCCGGCCTGCTGGTCGCGCCCGACCAGTCGCGCGTCGAGCACGACCAGTTCGGCCAGGTCACCGACGCGGAACGAGCGCCACAGCCGTGTCACGTCGTCGGGGTCCGGCAGGCGGGCCGGCAACCAGCGTTGACGCGCGATCGCCGCGGCTCGCACCCGCTCCGACCATGGGCCGTGCTCGGCGGGGTCGTGCTCCTTCGCGCCGCCGAGCCACGCGTTGTCGGCCAGGTCGTGGTCGTCCCAGATGGCGATCATCGGATGCTGCTCGTGCATCGCCCGCGTCGCAGGGTCACGTCGCACCTGCGCGTAACGCCGGTGGTAGTCGGCGAGCGTGACGCAGTCGTGATCCGGTTCGAGCTCGCGCTCGCCCTTGCCGGAGGTCTCGTAGATGTAGTCGCCGAGGTGCAGGACCACGTCGACCTGGACCTGTGCGACGTTGCGGTACACGGACAGGTGGTTGATGGAGTAGTCCGCGCAGCAGACCATCGCGACCTTCCACGCGGCCGCATCGCCGGCGGGTGACGTGCGGGTGCGGCCGACCGGGGAGCGCTCGACGCCGGCGGTGAACCAGTAGCGGTACTCGGTGCCCGGTGAGAGCCCGTCGACGTCGACGTGTGCGCAGCCGTGCTCGGGATCGACGTCGAGCGGACCGGATCGGGCTGCGCCGCGATCGGTAGTGCCGCGATCGGAAGGGCCGCGATCGACCGGCTCGAGGTGCCAGGTCACCCGGGACGTTCCCTGGGCACAGGTCCACAGGATGACACGGTCCTCGGCCGGGTCGAAGCTGGCCACCCCGTGGGTGAACACCTCGCTGTCGACGGCGTCGGCAGCGGCATCGGGTGTCGATCGATGATTCACGGGACGGGCCTCCGGGTGTCGCGCCGAGCTCCCCGCAGTCGTAACACGTCCTGTCCGGGCTCACACCGGGTTTCGTGGGATACGGGCACCGGGTACCGACCCGCCGACGTTCGAACCGTCGTTCGACGAGAAGGAGCGCACCATGTCCACCGATCCGACAGCACCCGGCAACCAGCGGCCCGTGTCCCCCCAGGGCGACACGTTCCAGGCCTCGGCCCCACCGCAGCAGCAGCAGTACGTGGCACCACCTGCCCAGCCGACGGCCGGTTACGTCGACCCCGATGCGAGGGTCGTGCAGGAAACCTCGACCGGCAACCCCGGCCTGCGGATCTTCCAGGTGCTGACCGGCATCGCCGGCGCGGCGCTGTTCGTTCTCGGCCTCGTGGCGGTGTTCCGCGTCGACTTCGACGCCGGGTTCTTCACGGCGTCGGCCGGTGTGGCCGACTTCGCGGTGAGCCCCGCCATGGCGATCGCAGCCATCCTGCTCGGCGGCGCCACGCTCGTCGCCGCCTTCGCCGCCCAGGACCGCGGTTCCGCCGCGTTCATCGGGCTGCTCACCCTGCTGATCGGCATCGGCGCGATGATCCTCGAGGGTGAGACCGCCGAGTCCGTCGGCGTCGACCGCCGCTCGGCGCTGCTCTTCGTGGTGCTCGGCGCGGTGATCTTCGTGCTGTCGCTCATCCCTTGGTGGTCTGGCCGTCGCCACACCACCCAGGTCAGCAACCGCTGACCCGAGTCCCCCCAGGGTCTGCCGAACGAGCAGACCTCCCAGCCACGGTCCCGCCCATCCCGGTTCTCGCCGGTCGAGGGGCGGGACCGTGCGCGTCTGCGCCATGCTCCGGGCGCCGGTGCGTGCGACCCCCCCCCGGACGCGGTCGGACATCGGTCCGCAGAAATTCGTGGAAATCTCGCGGTAGCTGTCGAATCACCCGACCGAGCTGCGACGTGACGGTGAACATCCACCGATCCAGGAGTTGACCGATGAAGTACATGTTGATGCTGCGCTACGAGAAGGACGCCGGTCCGGCAGAGGGCACGCCGGAGTTCGATGCCGAGATGCAGCAGTGGGGCGAGCTGAGCCAGCAGCTGCAGGAGTCCGGCGTGTTCCTCGCCGCCCTGGGCCTCGACAGCGAGGACACCGCGACCACGCTGCGGGTCCGCGACGGCGACACCGTGCTGAGTGACGGCCCGTTCGCCGAGACCAAGGAGCTGTTCTTCAGCTACTACCTGCTCGACGTGCCGGACCTGGACGCCGCGATCGAGTGGGCGGCCAGGATGCCGAACGCCGCCTACGGGTCGGTCGAGATCCGTCCCCTGTCGCCGCACTCACAAGCCGCCTGACGACGTGGGCGACGCGGTCGCCGCCGCCCTGGAGCGAGCAGCACGCGAGGAACGGGCCATCGTGCTCGCGTCGCTCACGCGCCGGCTCGGCGGCGACCTCGAGCTCGCCGAGGACGCGGTGCAGGACGCGTTCCTCGACGCCGCCCGGGACTGGCCGCGCCGAGGAATCCCCGACCGACCCGGCGCCTGGTTGACCGTGACCGCCCGTCGCCGGGCGATCGACCGTCTGCGCCGGGATCGCGCGCGAGCGCGGCGGCAGTCACGGCAGGAGCTCATGGAACGCCTCGAACACGACGAACCAGCCCGGCCGTCGGGCGACGCCGCGGGAGCGGTCCCGGACGACCGACTGAGCATGATCTTCACGTGCTGCCATCCGGCGCTCGCGCCCGATGCGCGCCAGGCGCTGACGCTCAAGAGGTTGGGCGGGCTCGACGTCCCGCAACTCGCACGGGCGTTCCTGACCACCGAGCCGACCATGTACCAACGGCTGGTCAGGGCCAAGCGCCGCATCAGCCGAGCCGGTATCCCGTACCGAGTGCCGGACGGTGAGCAACTCCCCGAGCGTCTCACCGGGGTGCTGGGTGTCGTCTACCTGATCTTCACCGCCGGGCACGTCGCCACCGCCGAGGATCGGCTCCGCGACCACGAGCTGTGCGACGAGGCGATCCGCCTGGCCCGCCTGCTGGTCGCGCTGATGCCCGACGAACCCGAGACCGGAGGGCTGCTCGCACTCCTGTTGCTCACCGATGCCCGACGGTCCGCTCGCACCGACGCCACGGGGACCGCCGTCGGCCTCGACGACCAGGACCGCACGCTCTGGGACCGATCGCAGATCGACGAGGGCACGGCCATCCTCGACGCCGCGCTGAGCGTCGGTCGTCCGGGTCCCTACCAGGTGCAGGCCGCGGTGGCCGCGCTCCACGCCGTAGCACCGTCGACCGACGCGACCGACTGGGCACAGATCGTCGAGCTGTACACCGTGCTCGAAGCGCTGGACCCGTCGCCCGTCATCACGCTGAACCGCGCCGCGGCACTCGCCCGGGCCGACGGGCCCGCGGCCGCGCTCACGCTGCTGGACCGGATCGTCGCCGACGGTCGCCTGGACCGCTATCAGCCCCTGCACGCGACGTTGGCCGAGCTGGCGCGGAGCGCGGGAGACCTGCGCCGAGCACGCGACGAGTACGTGCTGGCGATCGCGCTGACCGACAACTCCAGCGAGCGCACGGCACTCGAACGGCGCGCCGCGACACTCGAGTGAATCCGTCGGTCGGGTTCGGTCCCCGGACGTGCTCCCAGGTCGCGGCTCGACCCGGCCGTGTGGTCGTTGACCGCGGTCGGGGCGCTGCGTAGCGTCCGCTCCGCCGACGGGGGACGACGGCGCACATCTTCGGGGAAGGCGGCACATGCACGCGACCTGTCAGGGGTTCGAACACCGTCGAGGGCGCCGAGTCGCTGCGGCGCTCGCAGTGCTGCTCGCCGCGGCGGTGGTCGCCGGCTGCACCGGCAATGACGACGCTCGCTCGGACGACGCCACGACCACGACCACGACCGCTGAGGAACGCACCGCGGAGCCGGAGCGCTTCGACGGCTCGCTCGAGGACTTCTACCGAGTGCCCGATCCGCTGCCCGAGGGTGGACCGGGCACGGTGATCCGGACCATGCCCGTCGAACCGCCCGACGAGGCGTCCGACGAGGCGTCCACCGATGCGCCCACCGACACGTCGGCGCAGACGTCGGCGCTCCGGATCATGTATGTCACCACCGATGCCGCCGGCGACGACCGAGCCGCCACCGGCGTGGTGCACGTCCCGCGCGCAGCGGCACCTGAGGAGGGCTGGCCGGTCGTCGCCTGGGCCCACGGCACCAGCGGCCTCGCGTCGCAGTGCGCCCCGAGCCGATCCGGGGGCCCGCCGCCCGACTACGGCATCGAAGGTGTGCACGTCTCGCCCGACTACCTGGGGCTCGGCCCCGAGGGCGAGCTGCACCCGTACCTGTCCTCCATCGGCGAAGGCCACGCGGTGATCGACTCGGTGGCGGCCGTCCGGTCGCTGCCCGAGACACACGCCGGCGACGAGTGGGTCGTGGTCGGCGTGTCCCAGGGCGGTCACGCCGCGCTGGTCACCAACGAGATGGCAGCCGATCGGCTGCCCGACGCCGAGCTCGTCGGGGCCGCCGCACTCGCCCCCGGCGCAGAGCTCTCGACGAACTACGGCGACGAGCTGCAGATCCGGGTCATCACGACCATGGCCCTGGTCGGCGCCGCCGCCGAGGACGACACCATCGTGCTCGAGGAGTTCCTGGGACCCGACGCGCTCGCTGCGTCGGCGGCGATCGAGACCGGCTGCGTCAGCGACATCATCGACGCGATGCTGCCGGTCGCCGCGGCCGACGACTACTTCATCAAGGAGCCCCGCACCGACGCGGTCGGGAAGGCATGGCTGGAGCGCAACGACCCCGGCAAGGTCGTCGGTGCGGCACCGCTGCTGCTCGTCCAGGGCGGCGCCGACATCCTTGTGCTGCCCGCCCGCACCGCCGCACTGCGCGAGCGCCTCTGCGGCATCGGACAGCCCGTCGACATGCTCGAGGTCCCCACCGCCGACCACGACAGCGTCGTCGAGCAGTCGCTCACCGAGGTCGGCGCGTGGCTCCGTGCACGCCTCGACGGTGAGCCGGCCGTGGACGAGTGCTGACCACGTAGCCTCCGACTGGATGGACGTGCAGTTCAGGATCCTCGGCCCGCTGGAGGTCGTCGTCGACGGCGTCGCGGTCGCGCTCGGTGGCGCTCGCCAACGAGCGGTGCTGGGTGTGCTCCTGCTCGAGCCCGGACGGGTCGTGCCGGCCGATCGCATCATCGACGTGATCTGGGGTGAGGACCAGGGTCCGAAGACCGCCGGCACGCTGCAGGTCTACGTGTCGAACCTCCGCCGACTGCTCGAGCCCGTGTCGATCGACCGAGGTCGTCCGGTGATCGTGACCCGCCGCCCCGGCTACCTGGTCGACCTCGAACCGGACGAGCTCGACCTGTCACGCCTCCGGGCGCGACTCGACACCGCGGATTCGGCAACAGCCGACGGCGACACGGCTGCCGCTGCAGCGGCGCTGCGCGATGCGGCGAGCCTCTTCCGAGGATCGACGTTGGCCGACCTCGACGCGGCGCTGTCGCCGATCACGACGCCGGTCGACGCATTGCGACCCACCGTGCTCGGCCGGCTCGGCCAGGCGGAGCTCGACCTCGGACGACACCGGGAGACCCTCGACGACCTCCGGGAGTGGTCCGCCGAGCACCCCTTCGACGAGGCACTGCGAGGCCAGCTGATGCTGGCCCTCTACCGGTGCGGTCGCCAGCGCGACGCCCTCCGCGTCTACCGGGACGGGCGTGAGCTGCTGCTCGAGCAGCTCGGCATCGAGCCCTCGCGGGAGTTGCGCGAGCTCGAGGCGGGCATCCTCGACCAGAGCCCACTGCTGGACCTGCCCACCCCCGCCGCCCCGACGGTCGCCTCACGTGCGTTCGCGTTCGATGGCGCGACCGAGCTCCGCTCCACGGCGGCCATCCCCGACGGCCACCTGCTCATCGGTAACCAGACGGTCCCGCTCGACCGGCCGGTGATCTCGATCGGGCGCCACCCCGACCGACACGTGGTCATCCTCGATCCGCGTGCCAGTCGACTGCACGCCGAGATCCGACGAGCCGATGACGGATTCATCCTGCTCGACGCCGGCTCGGCCAACGGCTCGCTCGTCAACGGCGAGGCGTCGACCGAGACGCAGCTCCGCGACGGCGACGTGTTGACGATCGGCGACACGGAGCTGGTGTTCAGATCCGGGGTCCCGCCCACGTGACACCCCGGCGGTCCGGCTAGGCGGCGCTCACCGGGAGCTCGACGAAGGCCACCTCTTCGTAGGTGGGGCCCAGGTAGATCGTCACGTAGACCGACGACCCCTCGAGCTCGTCGGCAAGGGGCAGGCTCACCGTGGCGCACCCGGACGCCGGCCAACGCAGCGGGTACTCCTCCTTCGACTGCCACAGCCCGATCATGTCGCCGTTCTCCGCCTGGACCACGACGGCGATGTCCTGGTTCTCGTCCGGGGTGAACCCGTCGAAGTCGAACACGACCGCCAGGGCTTCATCGCCTTCGGTCGCTTCGCCGACGACGCACTCGTCGAAGTCGATGCCGCCCTTCGTCCCGAGCACCGCCACGTCGACCGACGTCTCGTCGATCGACTCGTCGCCGATCGTCCGCAGGTCCGACGGGCTCTTCGCCGGCTTCCCCGTCCTCGCCGCCTCGATGAGCGGCTTCGCGAAGTCGATGGGGCGGATGCTCGAGACGATGGTCTCGATCGGACGACCCGACGGGTCGAGATCGCTCAGGTTGCCCAACGTCGGCACACCGATCATCCGTCCGGCGTCGTCCGCGGCCAGCCCACCGGAGTTGCCGGGGTTGACCACCGCGTCGACGTTGAAGAAGGCACGGTTGTCACCCAGCCGGTCGTCCTGCACGCCGCCCTGCACCACGCCTCTGGTGACCGAGACGGCCTTGCTGTCCGCGATCCCCGGGAATCCGAACACGCTGACGTTCGTGCCCGATTCGACGTCGGCGGAGTTCCCGAGCGCGACCTCGGTCAGGCCCTCCAGGTCACCGTCCTCGATGAGCGCGCCCGCCGCGGTCTTGGTGATCTTGAGCACCGCCAGATCGAGGTAGCCGTCCGATGCCACGACCTCGGCGATGTACTTGAACTCTGCTGCCTTGTCGAGCGACGGCGACACCAGGATCCGCAGCTCGCCGGCCTCCTCGACCTCGGCGGCAGGGGCGAAGTACAGCAGCGCCTGGCCCGGTGCACGGGGGTCCGCGACGTGCGCGTTGGTGAGGATGAGCCCTTCGTCGGCATCGATGATCGACCCGGATCCGGCGCCGCCGTCCATCTCGATCAACACCGTCGCTCGAGCGAGTTGGTCGTCGTCCGGTCCGCCGCGGGTCGCGAGGACGACCGCGCCGCAGGCGAGCACCAGCGCTGCCAGGGCGAGGACTCCCGCGCCGAGCGCGATCATGTTGCGACGACGCTTCGTCGACGACGAGCGTCGGGTCGAGCCGCTCGTCACGACGACCATCCGCTCCCCCGTGTCGGGGGCGCCGAGGAACACCGCCGTCGACCCCGACAGCGGTGCGGTGGTCACCTTCCGCTCGTCGATGAAGGTCCCGCTCGACGAGCCCGCATCGCTGATCGACCAGCCACTGCCGTCGTGCTGGATCGTCGCGTGTCGTCGTGACACCGTCGGGTTCGCGACCGTGATGTCGCAGCTGTCGTCCCGGCCGATCACGACCGTCGCGCCCGGCTCGAAGGAATAGGTCCGACCGCCGCACTCGACGTTCAGCGTCTGACCGGTCACCACGGTCGCCCCACCGAGCTGATGCTCCTGGAGGTGGCCGCCCGGTCGCTCCGGGCCGCCGCCCACGAGGACCGTGCCGGGTGCCGGCGCCGCCGCCGAGGCCGGAGGCGGCGGTTGGTTCGCCGTCGTCGACTCGTTCGCCGCGACCACGAGCGTCAGGGTCTCTCCGGTGCGGGGATCGCCGAGCACCACCGTCGTCGTGCCCGTCACCTCGACCCGGTCGATCCGCTCGTCGTCGACGTGGGTCCCCTGAGTGCTGCCCAGGTCACGCAGCGACCAGTTGCGTCCGTCGAAGACGATGTCGGCATGACGCCGTGACACCGTCGCGTTCGACAGCTCGACGTCGGTGCCCGGCTCACGGCCGATCACGACGGTCTGACCCGGAGCGAACGTGCGCTCTCCTCCGGACCAGCGAACTCGGATCTCGTTGTCCACCTTCATCTCCTAGTTCCCTGAGTCCTCGCCAGGCTGGAGCCACTCCCCATCCCGGGCATCGATCACCGGCTGCCATCCGCCGTCGAGCTGGCCGTCGAACGTGACGGCGGCGAGCGCCGTCCCGTCCGCTCTGACCACCCAGACGCGGTTGCCCGCTGCGGCGAGGCCGCCCACCGCCTCACCTTTCAGCGACACGTTCCTCGGACCGCCGTCGGGCGACTCCTGGCGACGGAGCCGCCCGGTGCCCTCCTGGATCGTCCAGAGGGCACCACCGGCGAACAGGGCGCTGACGGGTCGGACCGTCGCCCCGTCGAGCCGCGCCACCCTGGTCGGGGTGGCGTCAGCACCGGCGGCCGGATCGAACTCGATCACCTGCACGCCGGGCAGCAGGAACGGCGGTGCGACGATGCTCGCCGGCCCGTCGGCACCGGGCACCTCGGCGGTGACCACGGGCGACTGACCGGGTGTGGCGACCGTCGTGCTCGTCGTGGGCTGCTCCGTGGGCTCCGCGGGCGCTGTTGTCGTCGTCGTCGATTCGCTCGTTCCGGCCGCAGCGAACCATCCGGCCGCCGCACCGATCAGCACACCCGCCAGCACCAGCGCGATCAGCGCGCCCCGACGCCGGGGCGCCGGAGCCGCCCCCGCTCCCGATGGGGGAGCCGATGCCCGGACACCGGATGAACCGGCGGCCGACGCGGCGACGGCACCGACAGGGCCGGTCGCCGGAGCGTCCGCTCGGCCGGATGCCGCCGGCGGCGTCACGATCGCCGAACCGGCACTCCGTCCGTCGAGGAACCCTCGAGCAGGAGTCGCGCCGTGCACCATCAGGGCGACGGTCACGTCGTCGCCGCCGGCCTCGGCGGACTCGGCGAGCCATCCGGGCAGTCGATCGATGATGTCGTCGAGCCCGGACGTCCGGAGGATCTCGGCGAACCCCGAGCCCGTCTCCTGCATCCACGCCGGCGAGGCGAACGAGTTGCCGTACCCGTCCGACGCGAGCAGCACCATCTCCGGAGGGGGAACGCTCACGGCGATCCGGGCGTCGGTCCGCGCGGTCGGCAGACACAACGAGGTCGTCTCGCCTCCCACCAGGCGGGCGTCGCCGGGTACCGGCGCCGTGGCGCGACCGTCCCGGTCGACGGTGACCACGTCACCGTCGCCGATCTGCACGAACGCGACCCATTCCGGTGCCAGCACCGACACGAGCAGCGTGCAGCCGTAGGCGATCAACGGGTCGGCGTCGACCAGCTCCACACCCGCGGTGACCGATTCGTCCGCCGTAAAGGGGTGAGTGGCGACGTGGTCGAACACCGCCGCACGCCACTGCTCGATGAGCGCGTCGACGAACTGCGTCCGGAGGTGAGCCTGCGCTGCTGCGACCGTGGGCGCGGCGCCGAGCGAACGTCCCGCGTCGGCACCCAGCCGGCAGGCGATCGACACGGCGAGCTTCGATCCGACATCGCTGCGGACGTAGCGGACGCCGCCGTGCCCGTCGGCCACCGCGGCGACGCTCAGCGGGACGCCGGCATCGAGCGCGACGACCTGCACCGCGTCCTGGTTCACCAGGCCCGTTCGCACGTGCTGGGAGCCGCGCACGCTCGCCGAGACCCCCGTCCACCCCTCGGTTCGGACCGCTCCTCCTGCGTTCACCAGATCAGCTCCGACGGAGTCGTCAGTCCCTCGGCAGCCGTGGGTCCGAACCGGGGCACCACCGGCGCGAGGTTCGAAGCGACGCGGGACGCGTGGGTCGATGCCCAGCGGATCATCCGCACCAGCTGCTCGGGGTTGCTCGCGGTCAGCGGGCCGACCTCGGACGAGCCCGTGAACCGCTGGAGCACCTCGAGGTCGGCGTCCCGCCCGATCCCGACCGCCATGCGCACCGCGCGGGCACCCATCGGTTCGTCGAGGAACCGTCCGAGCGCCGGCTTGTAGTCGTCGGTCGGCATCCCGTCGGAGATCAGGAGCACAGCCGGCGGGAGCGACCGCTCCTCCATCGGTGGTGTCCGGAGCTGCGTGATCAACAGGTCGAGAGCGGCGCCCAGGTCGGTGAATCCGCCGGTCTCGAGATCCTCCCACCGGAGCTCGGCCACGGGCGTCGGCGTCTCGATGTGCCACCGAGCGCCGTCGGAGAACGCGATGGAGCGGACGAGCACCCTGGCGTGAGGGTTCTGCGCGGCGATGTCGACGAGATGCGGAAGCGTCTCGCGGATCGCGTTGTTGAGCGCCCGCATCTTCCCGTCCGAGGCCATCGACCCCGAGCAGTCCGCGACGATGAGGAAGTGCAGCGGCCGCGCCGCGAGCACCGAGCCCGGTCGTTCGCTCATGATGGGTCCCCTCCCTGAGGAATCGGCAGCATAGTTGCGGCTGCGGGTACCCCACGGGCGAGCCGTCGCGCAGCACCGGTGTTCGGAATGAAGAAGCGCAGCCGCTGTCCACCGAAGGTCATCACCGGCAGCAACCACCCCCCGGCGGGCCGCAGCTCGGATCGCCACCCGTGGTGCACCACCGCGGTCGGCTTGGTCGAGAACGGCTGCCGGGTCGTCATCAGCCACGCCTGTTCGCCGCTCAGCGCGAGGACCCGGTAGGGGCTCAGGCACGCCAGGACGAGCAGCGCGATCGCACAGGCACACCAGATCAACGTCCCGAGGGGACCGCCGAACAACAGGGCGAGCACTCCCACCGCCAGGATCGGCACGCCGGCGAGCGGGCCCGGCCCGGTGCGCACGGCGAACGCGATGTCGACCTGGTGACCCAGCAGCGCGCTCGCCCGACGGGTCGGCAACTTCGTGCCCGCCCGGGAGAGCTGGTCGAGCGTGACCGGCTCCGCCGACGCTCCGGCAGCCGCTCCACCGAGGGCGCTCTCGCGGTGGACGCCATCGCCCGGTGGCCGGATGGCGTGCTCAGGCAGCACGGTGGGTCCGGTCGATTGTCCCGGTGCTGCGTCCGACGGCAACACGGTGGGCAACGCAGCGGGCGCCGCGGACGGCGACCGGTGGTCCGACGGCCCCTCGGGAAGGACCGTCGCCGCCGGACCGGGCAGCACCGTCGGTGTCTGACCGGGCAGCACCGTCGGACCTGGGCGACTCGGGACGGCCCCGTCGAGTGCCTTCGTCTCGTCGACGCCCATCGCCGCGGCCCAGGTGGTGACCGCCCACGTCGCCGCCTCGGTGGTCCACCCTCGAACGGACGCGAGGTCGTTCGACAGCTCCTGCAGCGGCGCTCCCTCCGACGGGGCGTTCGCCAGACGCGACGGGATCCGTTCCTCGGCAGCGACGACGAGCTGGTGGACCTGGGTCCGGAACGCGGGTGCGTCGGCGCCGAGCACCTCGTGGAGTCCCAGGCGCAGCCGGGACGGCTGTGCCGCCCACCCGGGCCCGACCTGCTGGATCGCTGTGCGCAGCGCAGCGGTCATCTCGACCCGCGACGCCGGGCGATCGTCACCCGTGCCGGACATCTCAGGTCTCGTCCCGCTCGTCGCCATCGTCGTCCCCCTCGACGGGCCCGCCGGCCGCCGCCGGACCGCCAGCGGCACTCGGAGCACCCGACGCTGCCGCTCCGGACCCTGCCGCAGCCGACCCCGCCCCACCGTTCACCGCGGCACCGTTCGCCGCGGCAC
>JALYWI010000154.1 GCA_030852785.1 Actinomycetota bacterium | reverse complement strand
CCGCGTCGGGTCAGGCGATGCGTGAGGTGAGTCGGCCCACGAGGCCGGAACGGCCGGGCACGATCCGGGTGAGCAGGTCGACGGCTCTGGCGTCGGGGCCGACGGTCACCCGGGCCCTGTCGTGTTCGATGGCGTGCACGATCCGGCGTGCCACCGCCGAGGGCGGCCGCATGGCGAGCGGCGCGAACCGCGACTGCCCCATCGTGGCGAGCTTCTCGGCATGGGTGCCACGAGCGGTGTTGGTGATGTCGGTGCGGATGGCACCGGGGAACACGACGGTGAGCCCGATGTCAGTCGTGACCAGCTCCGCCCTCAACGCCTCGCTGAAGCCGCGCACCGCACCCTTGGTCAACGAATACGCCGTGTTGTGGGGAAGGCCCAGCAGCCCGACCATGCTCGAGAGGTTGACGATGTGCGCCTCGTCCGCCTCGCGCAGCGCAGGGAGGAACGCCCGACAGCCGTTGACCACACCCCACACGTTGACGTCGACGATCCAGTGCAGGTCGTCGAGCGACTCGTCCTCGAAGTTGCCGGCCGAGGTGACACCGGCGTTGTTCACCAGGACGTGGCAGCCACCGTGCTCGTCGAGCACCTCGGCGGCGACGGCCTCGAGCCGCTCCGGGTCGCGCACGTCGGCGACGTGCACCGAGGCACGCCGGCCCATCGCACGGATCGCCCGAGCGGTGTCGTGGGCGCGCTCCTCGTTCGCATCGAGCACCGCCAGATCGGCGCCGCGCTCGGCGAGCGCCTCGCTGGTCGCCCGACCGATGCCGCTGCCGGCTCCGGTGACCACGGCCACCCGGTCACGAAGTGACTTCATCTGCGCTCCTGCCTGATCCGACGTCGAGCGGTCGCCGACGTGCGCACTCGAACCCTGCTCGCCCGAGGGCGACTGCGGGCTTCGATACCGCTGGTACCATATCCTCGTGACCCCGACCGGCCAAACGACCCCGGGCGGTCGCCCCCGCGATCCGTCGATCGACGAACGGGTGCTCGAGGCGACCCGTGACCTGCTCGCCGAGAGCGGTTGGGAGGCGACCACGATGCGCGGCGTCGCTCGCCTCGCCGGTGTGAGCCGAGCGGCGGTGTTGCGCCGGTGGCCCTCGAAGGCCGAGCTCGTGCTCGACGCGGTCATCGGCGCCGCGCCGGACCTGGCCCCGTTCGAGGGGGTCGACCGAGAGGGGTGGATCCGCTGGGTCGCCCGGGCCAGCGTCGAGATCTTCGATCGCCCCGTGGTGCGAGCGGCAGCGCCCGGTCTGCTCGCCGCCATCCGCGATCAGCCCGAGCTGCGCGACGTGCTCTGGCGCACCTTCACCTCTGCCCCCGTCGAGATCTTCGCCGGACAGGCCGACGGTCCGCACGACGACGCGGCACTCGACGCCACCGCCGTCATCGTGCTCGCCGCAGGTTCGGCGCTGTTCGCCAGCGTGCTCGCCGGCGAACAGGACACACCTGCGCTCCGCGACCGCATCGAAGCGATCCTGCTCTCGTCGACACGGCGGTCCTGAACTCGCCCCACGACCGGGGCACCGGGCCGGGCCGCAGGCGATCGACTACCGGGTGGCGCCTCCCGTGGCGTCGCCGGGCCAGAGCTGGCGGAGCACCTCGACCGCCGGGGCATCGGGCGACGCCGCCCCCGGACGCACGCTCCGTTCGCCATCGGTGGTCGACCGGATGCCGTCGGGACCACGGCGCAGATCGATCGTCCGCAGGTTCTCCGGCGTCGGCGGGCGGCCGTAGTGGTACCACCGCCACACGACCCGGGTCGCGCCGTCGATGCGGAGTCCGTCGCGCTCGACGCGCCACCCCTCCGGATCGTGGACCTCGAGGCGCTCGCCGCCGTCGAAGTCGATGACGAGCACGTCGCCATCGGCGTCGAGGCCGATCGCGACGTGGTGGTTGTCGTACGGCCTGCCGAACCAGTCGCCGAACATCCTCAGCGTGCCGGCGATGCCGTCGAGGTGCGGCGACAACTCCCTGGCGGCGAGCGAAGCAGCGGACATCCTTGGAGGCTCTCGACGGCCCGGGTGTCAGCCGGGTGCGGTCGGGGCGCCGAGCACCAGGGTGCTCAACGGCCCGATGGTCAGCTCGAGCAGGTCCTGGTGACCGTGCGCCTCGCCGGATCGGGTCGCGACGACCGTGTCGGCACCGTGGGCGTCGCGGTAGCCGCTGCCACCGAACTCGGTCGCGTCGCCGTCGAGCAGGACCTGCCAGTCGCCCCCGACCGGCACACCGATGCGATAGCCGGCGTGCGGCGTGGGCGTGGCGTTGAGCACGACCAGCACCTGGTCGCTGCCTGCCTCGGTCCCGGCACGACGCAGGTACGCCACGATGCTGTTCTGGTCGTCATCGCCGATGATCCACTCGAACGTGATGGGGTCGTGGTCCGCCGCGTGCAGCGCGGGCCTGCTCCGGTAGAGCTCGTTCAGCGCCGTGATCCAGCGACGGACACCCTCGTGGCCCGGTCGGTCGTGCAGCGACCAGTCGAGCGTCGCCTCGTGGGACCAGTCCCGCTCGGGAGCGAGCTCGCCGCCCATGAACAGCAGCTTCGCGCCGGGCTGGGTCCACTGGTCGCCGTAGAGCAGCCGCAGGTTGGCGAGCTGCTGCCAGCGGTCGCCGGGCATCTGGTCGAGCAGTGACCCCTTGCCGTGCACAACCTCGTCGTGGGACAGCGGCAGGGTGTACCGCTCGCTGAACGCGTACACCGCGCGGAAGGTGAGCTCGTCGTGGTGCCAGCGTCGATGTGCGGGGTCCCGACGCAGGTAGGACAACGTGTCGTGCATCCAGCCCATGTCCCACTTCGAGCTGAAGCCCAACCCGCCCTCGTGCGTCGGTGCGGTCACACCGGGGAACGCGGTGGACTCCTCGGCGATGACGGCGACACCCGGGGCCTCGGCGGCGACCGCGTCGTTCAGCTGACGCAGGAAGTCGATCGCCTCGAGGTTCTCGCGTCCGCCGTACCGGTTGGGGATCCACTCCCCCGCCTGTCGCGAGTAGTCGAGGTAGAGCATCGACGCGACGGCATCGACGCGCAGCCCGTCGGCGTGGAACTGCTCGATCCAGTGCAGCGCGCTCGAGATGAGGAAGCTGCGCACCTCGTTGCGGCCGTAGTTGAAGATCGCGCTGTCCCAGTCGGGGTGGTGACCCTGTCGGGGATCGGCGTGCTCGAAGAGGTGGGTGCCGTCGAAGCGGGCCAGTCCGTGGCGATCCGTCGGGAAGTGCGACGGCACCCAGTCGAAGATGACGCCGATGCCCTCGCCGTGCAGTGCGTCGACCATCGCCATCAGGTCCGACGGGCTCCCGTAGCGCGAGGTGGGCGCGAAGAAGCCGGTGACCTGGTAGCCCCACGAGCCGTAGAACGGGTGCTCCATCACCGGCATGAGCTCGACGTGGGTGAACCCGTGCGCGGCGGCGTGCTGACCCAGCGACGCGCCGAGCTCGCGGTAGTCGGGGAAGCGTCCCTCGGCGGCGAGGGTGCGACCCCACGAACCCAGATGGACCTCGTAGACCGAACAGGGCGTGCCGGCACCCGCGACGCCGAGCTGCGCCCGTCGGGTCATCCACTCCGCGTCGCGGAACTCGTGCGTACCGTCGTCGACGACCGAGGCCGTGGCCGGCGGCACCTCGGCACGGCGGGCGAACGGGTCGGCCTTGTCGAGCACCTCGCCATCCGGGGTCCGCACCCGGAACTTGTAGCGGTCACCCGCACCGACACCGGCCACGTGGGCGGCCCAGACACCGCTGCCTCCGACCGGCTCCATCGGGTTCGCGGCCTCGTTCCAGTCGTCGTGGTCGCCGACGACCGACACCGAGCTCGCGTTCGGTGCCCACACGGCGAAGGTCGTGCCGTCAGGACCGGGACGGGCGCCGAGCACGCGCTGGGCCCGACGTTCGGTCCCCTCGTTCCAGTACCAGTAGCTCGCCGGATCGAACTGGTCGGCAGTCATCGACATCTCCTCGTGTGGTGCGTCGCTCGGCGACCCTCGGTGCGATCTCATCGATCCACCTGCGACAACAGGGCACGCAGCGGCACGGACAGCAGCGCCGGTCGGTACCGCAGCTCGTAGAGCGACTCGTAGGCCGCCTTCTCGAGCAGATGGGCGACGAGCAGCATGCGGATCTGCTGGGGGTCCTCGGGCAGCAGCTCGGAGTCGCCCATCTCGTCGAGGTAGGCCTCGAGGTAGACGATGCCGGCGGCATCCTCCCACCACTGCGCCCACCCGGCTGCGGGCTCGTCCACGGAGTCGCCGGTCGGTTCGGGCAGCAGGCCACGGTCGACCTGTTCGCGCACGGCCGTGCGCGACGCGTAGCCGAACGACCGGAGCATGCCGGCGACGTCGGCGAGCGGCGACCGTCGGATCCTGCGCTCGGTCACGGGGCGAGCGGGTTCGCCCTCGAAGTCGACCATGACCACGTCGCGGCCCGTCCACAGCGTCTGGCCGAGGTGGAAGTCGCCGTGCACCCGGATGCGCCGACCACCGAGCCGCTCGCCACGCAGCGGTTCGAGCAGCGCCACCATGTCGTCGCTGCGCGAGAGCACCTCGTCGACCAGGTCGCGGGTCGGTTCGTCGAGCGTCTTTCGCGAGCGGCGCAGTTGCGACATGGCGCCCCGGACCTGGCTGCGCACGCCCTGGTAGAGCGACCGTTGGCTGAGCGAGGTGAAGCGCTCCGGCACCATGTCGGGGTCGTCGCTGTCGGCCAGCGCCAGGTGCATCTCGGCGGTCCGGCGTCCGAGCAGGTCGAGGGTCTCGACGAACGGGCCGAGCTGCTCGCTGACGGCGCGTCGAGCGGCTGCGGGGCGCTCGAAGACCGCGGCGTCGGTCGCCCGCGGCGAGCTGGGATCGGGATCCGCCGAGCGGACGTGGTCCTCGAGCGTGCGGGACAGGTCGTCGACGAAGTGCTGCCAGGTGTCGCCCTCGTTGGCCACGAAGGCGGTGAGCACGCCGAGGGTCGCCGAGCTTCGCCCGTGCTCCCAGGTCAGCGCACCGAGCACGGGTGCGACGTGCTCGTAGCCGACCTCGGTCAGGTGACGGCCCAGCTCGAGGTCGGGGTTCACGCCGTCGTGCACGCGGCGGATCGCCTTGAGGACGACCTCGTTGCCGACGACGATCGAGCTGTTCGACTGCTCGGCACCCATGACGCGGACGTCGCCCTGCTCCGCGAGCTCGCGCAGGCGCGCCCGGAGCCGCGCGGGCAGCTCGACGGTCAGGCTGCCGTGGGCACCGCGCGGGCGCCGTCGGCCCGCCAGTGCGGCGACCAACCGAGCGGCGGGTTCGGCGTCGCCCAGGGCGTCCGCGAGGACGTGACGTTCACCGTCGTCACCGAAGCAGCCGAGCACGACCTCGGGATGGTGCACCAACATCTCCTCGGCGTGCGTCCCGGAGATCGCGGCGAGCGGCACCGAGTAGATGTCGGGTTCGCCATCCGCGTAGTCGAGCTGCAGCACCACCATCGAGATGTCGTCGCCGAGCGCGATCACGTCGAGCACCTTGCGACGCACCACCGCGCGATCGCGCCCCCCGAACCAGCGGCGCTGCTGCACGTGCGCGGCGACGACCTCGGTCAGCTCACGGCCGGGGCGGGCGAGCAGCTGCTCGGGCGGAGCGCCGAGCGCACGGGGCCCGTCCGAGGCGCCGGCGGCTCCGGCGCGTGCGGGTCGGAGCTCGAACCAGAAGAAGCCGTAGGGCGACAGGGTCAGGTAGTAGGGCAGCTCACCGATGGGGGCGAACTCGGTGTGGCCGAACGCCTCGACGGGCGTCGCGCCCAGGTGATCGCGCAGGTCGAGCTCGACGTGCTGGGCCAACCGCGAGAGATTCGCCACGACGAGCATCGGTGCCCCCTCGTCGTCCTCCGGGTGACGGATGAACGCGAGCACGTGCGGGTTCTCCGGTTCGAGCATCTCGAGGCTGCCGCGCCCGAGCACCCGGTGCCGGCGTCGCAGCGCGACGAGCTGTCGCATCCACGACAGCAGCGAGTTCGGACGCGCCCGCTGCGTCTCGACGTTCACGGTCTCGTAGTGGTACTCGGGGTCGATGATCGCCGGCAGGAACAGCTGGTGGGGGTTCGCGATGCTGAAGCCGGCGTTGCGGTCCGGCGACCACTGCATCGGGGTGCGCACCGAGTCCCGGTCACCCAGGTAGACGTTGTCGCCCATGCCGATCTCGTCGCCGTAGTAGATGACCGGCGTACCCGGCAGCGAGAACAGCAGCGCGTTGAGCAGCTCGATCTTGCGGCGGTCGTTGCCGAGCAGCGGCGCGAGCCGACGACGAATGCCCAGGTTGACCCGCATCTGCGGATCGCTCGCATACGCGCGGTACATGTAGTCGCGCTCCTCGTCGGTCACCATCTCGAGGGTCAGCTCGTCGTGGTTGCGCAGGAACATCGCCCACTGGCAGCCCGGGGGCAGCTCCGGGGTCTGCTCGAGGATGTCGACGACAGGCATGCGGTCCTCGCGCTGCAGCGCCATGAACAGACGGGGCATGACCGGGAAGTGGAAGTTCATGTGGCACTCGTCGCCGTCGCCGAAGTACGACGCAGCGTCCTCGGGCCACTGGTTCGCCTCGGCGAGCAGCATGCGGTCGTCGTAGCGGTCGTCGATGTGGCGACGCAGCCGCTTGAGGAAGGCGTGGGTCTCGGGCAGGTTCTCGCAGTTCGTGCCGTCCCGCTCGAACAGGTACGGCACCGCGTCGAGTCGGACCCCGTCGACACCGAGGTCGAGCCACTGGTCGATCGTCCGGTCGACCGCTTCGACCACCGCGGGGTTGTCGAAGTTCAGGTCGGGCTGGTGGGAGTAGAAGCGATGCCAGTAGTAGGCGCCGGCGACCGGATCCCACGTCCAGTTCGACGTCTCGAAGTCACCGAAGATGATGCGGGCGTCCGGATAGCGCTCGGGATCGTCGCTCCACACGTAGAAGTCCCGCTCGACCGATCCGGGCGCGGCGCGCTGGGCCCGGCGGAACCAGGCGTGCTGGTCCGAGGTGTGGTTGAGCACGAGCTCGGTGATCACGCGGAGGTCGCGGCGGTGCGCCTCTGCCAGCACCCGCTTGAAGGTGCGCAGGTCGCCGTAGGCCGGGTGCACGCCGGTGAAGTCCGAGATGTCGTAGCCGTCGTCGCGCAACGGCGACGGGTAGAACGGCAGCAGCCAGATCGCCGTGACGCCGAGGTCGCTCAGGTGGTCCAGTCGGCGCAGCAGGCCGGTGAAGTCACCGATGCCGTCACCGTTCCCGTCGGCGAAGGCACGTACGTGCAGCTCGTAGATGACGGCGTCTCGGTACCACTCTGGTTCAGCTCTGGGTTCGACCACTCGCAGCCCTTACCCGGTTCCGCTGCTCGGCGACACCGGTTCATCGCGGACGGCGGCATCGAGGGTCACGGCGATGCGCCGGGGCAGGACCAGATCGTCGAGCTCCTCGAGGTCGACCGCGGCGGCCAGCTTCCAGTTCGTGGCGTCGTCACCGCCCGGCACGTTGGGGCGATGCGGTTCGGCCACGGCGTCGTCGAGCGTCGCCACCAGCAGCCGTGACGGAGCGCGCGCCAGGAGCCGGTGCGCGGCCAGCACGGCGTCCTCGACACCCGAGCGCTCGTCGAGCCCGCCACGGTCGCGCAACCGAGCGCGCATCGTGGCGGTGCCGTCCTCGTTCGGCTCGAGCCCGGCCGCGCGCTGCACCGCCAGGTCGCTGTGGTCCCAGAGCCCTGCGACGGTGGGCAGGTCGTGCGTGGTCACCGCCGCCATCGAGGTCGCCGGCCACTGCTGCGGTTCGTCCTCCTCGAACCAGAGCAGTCGGTACGACAGCACGTGGTCGTCGGCCAGCATCGGACGGACGCCGGGTTCGACGGTGCCCAGGTCCTCGCCCACCACGACGGCCCCGGCACGCTCGCTCTCGAGTGCCAGGATCGCCAGGAGGTCCTCCGCGGGGTAGCGCACGTACGCCCCGTCCGCAGGCCCGTTGCCCGGTGGGATCCACCAGAGCCGGAACAGCCCCATCACGTGGTCGATGCGCAGACCGCCGCCCTGCAGTCCCGCACGCACGGTCCGGGCGAACGGTTCGTAGTCGGCGGCGCGCACTTTCCACGGGACGTACGGCGGGAGGCCCCAGTCCTGACCCGAGGCGTTGAACTCGTCGGGCGGCGCGCCCACGCTCACCCCCGGGGCGAGCAGGTCCTGGTCGACCCACGCGTCGAACCCTCCGGGGTCGACGCCGATCGGCAGGTCGTGCAGCACCATGATCTCGTCGTCGACCGCCGCCATCTGCGCCGCCAGCAGATACTGGAGCCAACGGTGGAACCGGATCCGCTCGTCGTTCTCACCCCGGATGCGCTGCACCGCGGACCCGTCGGGTCGGCGCATCGACTCCGGCCAGTCGTGGAACGAGGCGCCGTGCAGCTCACAGATCACCGCCCACGTCGCGAACGCGTCGAGCTCGTCGGGTTGTGCCGCGCACCACGGCTCGAACCCGGCGTCGGGTCCGACCTGGGCGAAGACCGCCTCGAGCGCGCCGCGCTTGAGCTGCCACACTGCGTCGCGGTCGATCAGGCGGTCCTGGTTGCGACGACGCGCCTGCTCGGCCACACGCTGCACGTCCTCGAGTCCCTCGGCACCGGGCACCGCGCCCAGGTCCAGGTAGATCGGGTTGCGGAACCGACGGCTCGCCGGCGAGTAGGGACTCGCCTGCTGCGGCACCACCGGCGCCGTGGCGCCCAACGGGTTGACCAGGACGAAACCGGCGCCCTGGCCCGCGGACCAGCGTGCGAGACGTCGCAGATCGCCCAGGTCACCCATGCCCCAGCTCGTGCGTGAACGAGCGGCGTAGAGCTGGACCGCCCATCCCCACGCCCGGGCGTCAGGTGCGTGGCACGCGCCGGGGGCGACGACCAGTCGGCGGGTGCCGTCGGCGGTGTGCACCTGGTGGTACCCGAGCGGGAGTGTCCCCGCATCGGCACCCTCGGTGGAGATCTCGCCGCCGTCCTCGAGCTCGATCACGCCGTGCGGCAGCTCGTCACCGCCCTCCCGACCCTGCCGCCACACGATCGGCGCAGGAGCCGCGTCTGGTGGATCGACGAGCGGCCGGAGCCGGTCGAGCACCTCGGGGTCGACCGTTCGCTCGACGCCGCCCGCATCGAGGTACCGCTCCACGAGCACCTCGGAACGCCCTGTGTTGTGTGGGTCGTCGCCCGTCAACGATCACCTCCGTGCAGTCGCCGACGGACGCCCGTACCCCGCGCCTCGAGGATCCACTCGGGGGTCGTCACCGGCGGGTGTCACTCGGCGGTGGTGTGACCGTGCCGGGCTGGGCCGGCGCCGGCTCCCCGGCCGATGGCGGCGGC
>JALYWI010000146.1 GCA_030852785.1 Actinomycetota bacterium | reverse complement strand
GTACTGCGCGGGTGTGCACCCGACGAGCACGACCGCCGCCGCGAGCAGCGCGACGGCAGCCAGCGCCCGGGCGCGACCCGCCCTGCTGCGGCTCGCCCGGGGGCCGGAGCGCTGCGGACGCCCGGTGCCGCTCAGGAGTCCGACCCGGTCGAGGGGACGAAGTCCAGCGATGCGGAGTTCATGCAGAAGCGCTCGCCGGTCGGACGGGGACCGTCGGGGAAGACGTGGCCGAGGTGGGCGCCGCAGGTCGCGCAGCGGGCCTCGATGCGCACCATGCCGTGGCTGCGGTCCTCGACGAGCTCGACGCGCTCGGGGTCGAGCGCCTCGTAGAACGACGGCCAACCGGAGCCGGAGTCGTACTTGGTGTCGGAGGAGAAGAGCTCGGTGTGGCACACGATGCACCGGTAGGTGCCGGCGTCCTTCGTGTCCCAGTAGGCCCCGGTGAAGGCCGGTTCGGTCCCCGCGTGCTGGGTGACCTCGAACTGCTGGGCCGTCAGACGCTCCCGGAGGGAGTCGAGGTCGGTCGCCGTCTGCTCGGTGCGGGAGTTCTCGGATGCTGGTGCGTCGCTCACGTCGGCGAGCCTACTGAGCGACACCTGCCGAGGGTCCGCGCGCCCGCCGGTTCCCGCCCGCCGGTACCCGCCCGCCGATTCGCGCGGCCGGTTCGCGCGGCTCGGTCCGGCTCGGAAGGCGATGCGACCGGAGCGGGTTGGGGTCGGCATGCGCATCGACATCTGGTCCGACATGGTCTGCCCCTGGTGCTACCTGGGCGCCGCCCGCTTCTCCGCGGCACTCGACATCGTGGGTCGCGAGGACGTCGAGGTGCACTGGCGGGCGTACCAGCTCGATCCCAGCGCCCCGGCGGAGCCCCGCGATCTCCGCACCGTGATCGACGGCCGCTACGGGCCGGGCAGCTTCGACGGCATGACACAGCGCCTCGTCGCGCTCGGCGCGGCCGAGGGCCTCGAGTACCGCTTCGACCGCGCACGGTTCGTGAACACCGCGGACAGCCACCGGCTCGTCGCATGGGCGGCCGACGAAGGCGACGCCGACGACCAGGCGCGGCTCGTCCAGGTGCTCTTCCGCTCCTACTTCACCGACGGCGCCGACCTCTCCTCGCACGAGGCGCTGCTGGCCGCGGTGGCCGAGGCAGGACTCGACGTCGACGCGGCCGCGGCGGTCCTCGACTCCGAGCGCTACGCCGCCGAGGTCTCCGAGGACCAGCGCCTGGCCCGCGAACGCGGCATCACCGGGGTCCCGGCGTTCGTCATCGACGACACCTTCCTGATCCCCGGCGCCCAGGAGGTCGACCACATCGTCTCGATGCTCGAACGGGCACGCGGCAAGTCCGCCACCGCTGGATAGCCTCGGACCGACGATCCGACCCCACGTCGGGCCGCTGTCCCTCCGGAGTCCCCAGGTGTCGAAGTCCAAGCAGCACACATCCTCGAAGCGCTCCGATCGGGTGACCCGCAAGGCGTTGCGACGCCTCGCCGAGGAGGAGGAGCTCAAGCCGCTGCAGGCGGAGCTGCTCGCGCTGCAGCGGTACCTCGAGGACCACCAGCGCCGCATGATCGTGCTCTTCGAAGGCCGCGACGCCGCGGGCAAGGGCGGCACCATCCGCCGCGTGACCCGCTACATGAACGAGAAGCACTACCGCGTGGTGGCCCTCGGCAAGCCGACCGAGGAGCAGCGCACCCAGTGGTACTTCCAGCGCTACGTCGCGCAGTTCCCGACCGGCGGTGAGATCGTCCTCTTCGACCGCAGTTGGTACAACCGGGCGATGGTCGAACCGGTCTTCGGGTTCTGCACCGAGGCCGAGTACAAGGACTTCATGCGCGGCGTGGTCGGCTTCGAGAAGGACCTGGTGCGCCAGGGCACGATCCTGGTGAAGCTCTACTTCAGCGTCACCAAGAAGGAGCAGAAGCGGCGCTTCGACCGACGCTCCGGTGATCCGCTGCGGCAGTGGAAGCTCAGCGAGATCGACGTGCAGGCTCAGGAGCACTGGCACGACTTCACGGATCGCAAGTACCAGATGCTCAAGCGGACGAGCACCGTCGACGCGCCCTGGACCGTCATCCGCTCCGAGAACAAGCACCTGGCACGGCTCAACGCGATGCGTGTGATCCTCAACGCGGTCGACTACGGCGAGCGCAACCCCGAGGTCGACTTCGTGCCGGATGAGCACATCGTGCTCTCCGGTGCCCAGGAGCTGCAGGGCATGGACGCCGAGCGCATCCGCAAGGGGCGCTTCACCGTCTGAGGCGCTTCACCGTCTGAGGCGCTGCTCCGTCTGAGGTGCTGCTCCCTCTGACGCGAGTCAGCGTCTGACCCGAGCGCGCCGGTCGAGGATCCGGCACAGGCGCTCGCGGTTGAAGCGCTGGACCACGATGAACGGCAGGTGGGCGGCGACCCCGAAGCCGATCATCACCGAGCCGAGCAGCGGTGTGCACCAGATCAGGAACAGCGGGCCCGCGCCGAGGTTGCACCAGTGCACGTACTCGGCACGTCGGGTCTCCTCGACGAACCGCTGCAGATGTGCATCCGAGCGGTCGACGAGATGGCGTTTCGAGAACCCGTCGCGGAACAGGTCGCCCTTCTCGGGCAACCGGTCCTTCCAGCGGCGTATCCGGAGCCGCTTCTGATACCAGCGTCCCGAGTCCTCGAACGCTCGTGGCCGGGTGAGCCACGTGTCGTGGGCGAAGCGGGTCGAGGGCAGGCGGACCAGCAGGTAGCCGCTCACCACACCGACGAGCACCCAGGCGAGGCACGACACCGCCACCGCCACCGGGTCCGACAGCTGCACGAGCATGCTCAGGGCCGCCGCGGGGTCGCGGCTCGGGGCGACGTCGTGATGGTGCGGCCCCGCCATTCGACGTTGTGACGCACGTGCGTACGCCACAACGACCGGACGAACACGGCCACGAAGCAGGCCACCAACACGGGGTGCAGCAGCGCGGTCGCCGTCCCGAACCGCCCGACCCGGCGGAACATCACGGCGAGCTGCGCCGCCACCAGCAGGTAGGCGGCCACCGCGAGCACGACCTCGGTGCGTCCTCGGGCGGCGTCGACCACCGCGACCGACGCGCTGCCGATCGCGCTGATCCACAGGACGATCGCCGCGAGCCGGGGCAGGGGAGTGGCACCTGCGCCGAGCGCGAAGTTCTTCGTCCAACCGTCGACCAGGTCGGCGAGCCCCGTGGGGTACATGCGGAACGTGATCAGCTCGCCCCCGGTCCGCACGGTGACGGGTCGACCCGCCTCGCGGTAGCGACGGGCCAGCGCCAGGTCCTCGACGACCTCGTCGCGGACCGCCTCGTGACCGCCGACCGCGTGGTAGTCGGCGCGTGTCGTGGCGAGCACCGGACCGAACGCACCGGTCGGCGCCGCGCTGCCGGCGCCGGTGCCCATCAACGCGACGACGTTGAACAGCGCCGAGAGCTGCTCGTAGGGCCGCAGCGTGTCGTGCCACGGCTGGACCGACACCAGCCCGCCCGAGCGCCGGTGCTCGTCGCGCAGCGCGTCGAGCGAGTCGGGGTGCAGGCGCACGTCCGCGTCGAGCAGGACGAGCAGGTCGTCGTCCGCGGGGGCGCCGTCGACGGGGGCCTCGGTCGCGGCGACCCCACGGTCGACCGCCCAGCACTTCCCGGCCCATCCCTGCGGCAGCGGCGGTGCCTCGAGCAGCTCGACGCCCGGTGCGCGCCGGGCGATGTCAGCGGTGTCGTCCTCGGAGGAGTCGTCGACGACCACCACGCGCAGGCCTGCGTCGTGGCGGGCCTCTCGCTGCAGATCTGACAGCAGCCCACCGAGGCTCGCCGTCTCGTTGCGCGCCGGCACCACGATCGTCGTCGACCCCGGGACGCCGCGATGCCGGTCGTGGCGCGGATCCGCACGGTCGAGCGGGGTCGGCCGGCCCAGCGCCCACCACCCCGCCAGCCACCCTGCGCAGCACACCCAGTAGGTCAAAGACACCTGATCACCTCGAGCTGCCCTCCTCGTCCCCCGGCCCTTCGGAGCACACGGGGCATCCGGATGCATGTTCCACAGTGACACATCGGTCACACGTCGGGATCGACACGGCCCGCCCCGTCGTGGGGTTCTCCGGTGCCGGAGCTGCGGGACCTCGGAGCTAGGTTCTTGCTCGGCGGCAGCACCCGGCTCCGCCGCACCGCTCTGCAGAGGGATCCCACGTTGCGCTTCACCGACGAGCACCACCTGTTCCGCTCGACCGTCCGTGAGCTGGTCCAACGTGAGATCGACGCGCACGCGGATCAGTGGGAGCACGACGGTGACTTCCCCGCCCACGCGCTCTTCAAGAAGTTCGGCGACCTGGGTCTGCTCGGCCTCGAGTACGACCCGGCCTACGGCGGCGCGGGAGCGGACCACTCCTACACGATGATCTTCGGCGAGGAGATCGGACGGGCGGCGTCGCTCGGGGTGTCCATGGCCCTGGCGGTGCAGACCGACATGGCGACACCCGCGTTGCACAGCTTCGGCAGCCCGGAGCTGAAGGAGCGCTACCTGCGCCCGGCGATCGCCGGAGACATGGTCGCCGCGATCGCGGTGTCCGAGCCGGACGCCGGCTCCGACGTGGCGGGGCTGCGCACCCGGGCCGTGCGCGACGGCGACGAGTGGGTCATCAACGGCACCAAGCTCTGGATCACCAACGGCACGCAGGCCGACTGGCTCTGCCTGCTGTGCCGCACCAGCGACGAGGGCGGCTACCGGGGCATCTCGCAGCTGGTCGTGCCGACCGACGTCCCGGGGTTCTCGGTGAGCCGCAAGCTCGACAAGCTGGGCATGCGGGCCTCGGACACGGCGGAGCTGAGCTTCGACGACGTGCGCGTGCCGGTGTCGAACACGATCGGCGAGATCGGGCGCGGGTTCCAGCAGCAGATGAACCAGTTCCAGAACGAGCGGATGATCGCCGCCTACCAGATGATCGGTGCGGTCGAGACGGCGCTCGCCCGCACGATCGCCTACCTGAAGCAGCGCGAGGCCTTCGGTGCCCCGTTGCTCGCCAACCAGGCGATCCAGTTCGAGCTCGCGGACATCGCCGGCGAGCTCGACATGCAACGCCACCACAACTGGGCGGCGGTCGACGCGCTGGCTGCCGGCGAGGACATCACCCGGCACGCGACGGTGGCCAAGCTGCGCTCGGCGCGACTGGCCCGGCGCATGGCCGATGCCGCCGTGCAGTACCACGGCGGCATGGGCTACGTGGAGGAGAACTGGCCGGCGCGGTTCTTCCGCGACACACGCCTGTGGTCGATCGGCGGCGGTGCCGACGAGGTCATGCTCCGCACGCTCGCCCGCATGAACGGCATCGTCGGCGACTGAACGTCACGCGTCCGCAGCGGCGCCGGCGGATGCGGCGGATGCGGCAGATGCACCGCGTCCGGTGCGGTAGCGTGCCGAGCGACGAATGAACGGGGAGCTCACACCAGTGGGCTGAGAGGACGGCTCAGGGCCGTCGACCCGAGAACCTGATCTGGGTAATGCCAGCGGAGGGACCTCATGCGCACCGCGCTCATCTTCTCGGGAACGTCGTGGCAGCGCCGCGACCCGGCCGGCTTCGATCCGCCGGTGACGGACTCGCCGATGCCGCACCCGACGGCGACCGAGGCGCTCGACCTCGATGCCGACGTGGTCATCGCCGCGGACTCGGGCTGGTACGAGGCTCGACGCCGGGGGATCGTGCCCGACGAGCTGCACGGCGACCTGGACTCGGTGCTCGAGGTGGACGTCGATGCCGCCGTCCGAGCCGGTGTCGAGGTGCATCGGTATCCCGCCGACAAGGACGCGACCGACCTGGAGCTGGCGCTCGACCGGGCGGTGCAGCTGGGCGCCGAGCGCCTGGTCGTCGTCGGCCCCGGCGGTGGGCGACTCGACCACCAGCTCGGCGAGCTGCTGCTGCTCGCCTCGCCGAAGTACGCCGAGGTGGTCATCGAAGCGCGCCTGGGCAACAGCAGCATCCACCCGGTGCGGGGAGGCCCGCGGGAGATCCCCGGCCAGGTCGGTGCGCCCCTGTCGATCCTCCCGATCGGCGGGCCGGCGACCGTCACCACGACCGGGCTGCGGTGGCCGCTCGCGGCCGAGCGGCTCGACCCGGGCTCGACCCGGGGCATCTCGAACGAGTTCGAACAGCAGATCGCCACGGTGGGCACCGAGCACGGGGTCGTGCTCGTCGTCGTGCCCGCGGACACCGACGCAACGGAGCAGTGATGACGATGAACAGGAACATCCACCGGACCACCCGCACCGCCAGGACCACCGTGCTCGGTGTGGTGGCCGTCGCCCTCGCGGCACTGGGGGCATCGTGCGGCAGCGACGAGGGCGCGTCGGGCGAACCGGCAGCGGTCCGCGACACCGTCGTGCTGGTCACCTACGACTCCTTCGCACTCCCGGACGAGGCGGCCGAGGAGTTCACCCGCCGCACCGGCGCCGAGATCGAGGTCGTCGCGACCGGCGACGCGGGGACGATGCTGACCACCGCCCTCCTGGCCGCAGGTGCACCCGAGGGCGACGTCATCTTCGGGATCGACAACACGCTCGCCACCCGGGCCCTGTCCGAGGACCTGCTCGAACCGATCGATGCCGGCGGGTCCGACCCCGACGGCCTCGATGCGGTGCCGGAGCGCTACCTGCTCGACGGCGAGGGGGGGGAGCGGCTGGTGCCCGTCGACACCGGCGACGTGTGCTTCAACTACGACACGGCCTGGTTCGCCGAGCACGGCATCGCGCCGCCGACGACGCTCGACCAGCTCACCGAGCCCACCTACCGCGACCTGGTCGTCACCTCGAGCCCGGTCACGTCGTCGCCGGGACTCGCCTTCGTCATCGGCACCGTCGCCGAGTACGGCGAGGACGGCTGGCTCGACTACTGGTCGAAGCTGTCGGACAACGGCATCCGGGTCCGGCCGAGCTGGGACGACGCGTACTACACCGACTACACGGTCTCCGGGGGCGACCGTCCGATCGTCCTGTCGTACGCGTCCAGCCCGCCGGTCGAGGTGGTCTTCAGCGAGGGCGCGCTCACCGAGCCGAGCTCGGCGGTCATGACCGAGTCGTGCACCGAGCAGATCGAGTACGCCGGGGTGCTGCGCGGCGCGGAGCACCCCGAGCTCGGCCGTGAGCTGCTCGAGTTCATGCTGTCGCCCGAGTGGCAACGAGCACTGCCCCTGAGCAACTTCGTGTTCCCGGTCCTCGACGTCGAGCTGCCCGAGGAGTTCGTCCGCTTCGCGACACCGGCGGAGTCCCCGCTGCGCGTCGAACCCGCGACGATCGACGCTCGACGCGACGAGTGGATCGAGCAGTGGCGAGAGCTGATGGAGTGATGGTGCCCGGCGCCTCGCGAGTGGCGACACCCCGGGTGTCGCCGCAGCCGGCACGCCCCACACCGGCGACGGGATGGGTCGCGGTCGCGGTCGTCCTGACAGCGGTCGCGCTGCCCGTCGTCGCGGTGGCGCTCCGGGCGCTGCGGCCCGACGGATCGTGGAGCACCGACGCGGTCGAGCAGATCCTCGGTTCCGCCCGGACGTGGCGCCTGGTCGCCGTCACGGTCGGTCAGGCAGCTGTGTCCTGCGTCGTCACCGTCGCCGTCGGCGTGCCGGTGTCATGGGTCCTGGCGCGGTACCGGTTCGTCGGACGGGGAGTGCTGCGCACCGTCGCCATGGTCCCGTTCGTGCTCCCGACGGTCGTCGTCGGCGCCGCCTTCGCGTCGCTGCTCGGCCCTCGGGGGCTCGTCGACGCCCGGGGCACCTGGTGGGCGATCGTCGCGGCACATCTGTGCTTCAACCTCGCGGTCGTCGTGCGGACCGTCGGCGCGGCGCTGGCCGGCACCGACCCCGATCTCGAGGCCGCCGCCCGGTTGCTCGGCGCGGGCTCGCTGCGTGTGCTGCGCTCCGTCGTCGTGCCGGCCGTCGCGCCCGCGGTCGCCGCCGCGGCGGTCGTCGTGTTCCTCTTCTGCCTGACCAGCTTCGGTGTGATCGTGATCCTCGGGGGTGGGTCGGTGTCGACCGTCGAGGTCGAGATCTGGACGCGTGCGACCTCGCAGTTCGACCTCTCCGGTGCCGGGGTGCTGTGCATGCTGCAGCTCGTGGCGGTCGTCGCCACCCTCGCCGTGCACGGTCGGATCGTCCGCAGCGCGACACGTCGCGCCGGTCGCTCGGCGCGCCGAGCGCCCGTCGCCCGTCGTGCCC
>JALYWI010000119.1 GCA_030852785.1 Actinomycetota bacterium | reverse complement strand
CTTCAGCAGCACGACCGCGGCGGTCGCTGCCGCGAGCCGTCGGGCCGCGTCGATGCGGTCCGCTCCCGGCGGCGCTCCGGTCAGCGCCTCGAACTCGCCGTCGTGGGGCGTCAGCACCGTGGCTGCGCGCCGCTCCGACAGCAGCGACGCAGCCTCGCGCCCCAACGCCGTGAGACCGTCGCCGTCGACGACCACGGGGACCGCTGCCCTGCGCACGACGTCGCGGACACCTTCGGCCACGGTGTCGCCCCGGCCGAGTCCCGGCCCGATCGCGACACACGCGAACCGCTCGGCGCCGTCGACGACCTGCTCGGCCCACGACTCGGCGGACAGCTCGACCGCCACCGCCTCGATCGGGCACTCGGGCCGACCGTCGGGGCTGGAGCAGCGCAGGTAGCCCGCTCCCCCGCGCATCGCCGCGGCGGCGCTGAGCCACGCCGCTCCCCGCATGCCGGGCGAACCGGCGACCAGCCAGACGGCGTGGCGCCACTTGTGGTCGTCGACCGAACGGTGCGGCACCCAGGCGACCACGTCGGCGTCCTCGACGAGCGCGATCCGCGGGGTTCCCGGGTCGAGGCCGATGTCGGCGACGATCACCTCACCGGCGTATCGCGGGCCCTCGCCGAGCAGGAGGCCGGGCGCAGGGGCGACGAACGTGACCGTGGCCACGGCCCGGGGCGGCGCGCCCCGTGCCGCGCCGGTCAGCCCGTCGATGCCGGACGGGATGTCGACCGCCAGGACGGGCGCGCCGTCGACATCGGGAAAAATGACCTCGGATCGCAGTCCTGTGCCGAATGCCGCGTCGATCACCAGGTCGGCCGGGCCGAGCCGGAACCCCGGCGTTGTCGCACCGGACGCCTCGACGACCCGGACCTTCACGCCGCGCCGTTCGAGCAGCTCCGCGGCCACACGACCATCCGCGCCGTTGTTGCCGGGGCCGGCGACGACGACCACCCGACGGCCGTACGAGCCGCCGAGCAACGACAGCGCAGCGGTGGCGACCGCTCGTCCGGCACGCCGCACCAGCACCTCGATCGGCTCCGACGACGCGGCGTCGAGCTCGGCCGATGCCGCGGGCGTCAGCACCGGGATCATCCGGCGGCTTCCCCGGGGTGACGTGTCGCGAGGGCGACCGACTGCGCCAGCGCCGAGGTGTGCGTCAGGCTCAGCCACCAGCGACCGACGCCGAGCTCGTCGGCCCGTGCGGCCGCCCGACCGCTGAGCGACACCGTCGGTGCGCCCGAGTCGTCGCGGCGCACCTCGATCTCGGTGAAGCCCACGCTGTCGATGCCGACACCCAGGCACTTCATCACCGCCTCCTTCGCGGCGAAGCGCCCCGCGAGGTGCGGCAGCGGGTCACGATGACGGGCGGAGTACTCCCACTCGGCGTCGGTGAAGAGCCGATGGCGCAGGCCCGGTCGACGATCGAGGGCCCGTCGCAGGGCGAGCACGTCGGTGAGGTCGGTGCCCAGTCCGACCACGTCCCCGTCGCCCGTCGGGATCATGTCCGCCAGCGGTCGGCGAGATCCAGGATCGGCACGGTCAGCAGATCGGCGACCGGCTCGTCCGCGAGCAGGTCGTCGCGGAAGACCTCCTCGGTCTCGGTCACCGCGTCGTGCAGCGACTGGTAGCGCCGCCGGTAGCCGCGCATCACCGAGCGCACGGTGGCGGCGGGCAGACGGTCGGCGAGCGTGACGTGCAGGAGCTGCAGCCCCGTCGTGACCCCGTCCTTGGTCTCGGGCAGGATGACCACGAGTCGACCGTCGCTGCGGCCGACCGCGACCATGAGCTCCCGCTCGCGGGCCACGAGCGCCTTGGTGCCACGCAACCTCGGGTCCCGGTCCGCCCGCGACGGGAGTCCCGTGGAGACACCGCCCCGGTCGACGACCGTGACCGTCGCACGCTCCAGGTCGTCGCCGTGCTCCACCCGGTAGCGGGTGTGGCCGGTGACCTCGAGGACCGCCGGGTCCAGGTCGCCCAGTGAGCGGAGCGTCGCATACGTGAGACGGTCGCGGGGCGAGCCCGCGGCGAGTGCCGCGGCGACCAGTGGCACCTCGAGCAGCGACTCGTCGCTGCGGCTGATGCCGACCGTGACCGTCTTCGCCTGGTGCTTGATCGCGTCGACGGGTCGGGTGAGCTCCTCGATGGCCGCGGTCAGGCTCGCGGTGAGGTCCTCGAGCACGACACCCGGGGTGCCGACCTTCCCGTACTCGAGCTGGTACGCATCGAGCGGGCTCATGCCGGTCGCGTACCGGAAGTGACCGGCGAGGCGCACCGCGGTGTTCGCCTCGAGGTGGCCGTTGTACCCACCGGCACGCAGCCCGTCGAGGTACGTGCCGCCCTGGCGGGTCAGCTCGGGCCGAAGGTGCTCGACGAGCTGCTCGCCGTCGAAGTCCGCGCCCTGCAGGTCACCGCCGACGTTCGCCGCGGCGGAGTCGATCGCCGCACGGGCGGCGCGCAGCGGCTGGGCCTGCGCGTCGATCGCGAGGGCGGCCTCGTAGCCGAACAGGTGACCGGCCATCGTGGCGAGCACGAACGCGAGACGCGGGTGTGTGGCGGGCACCGTGAGCACCGACAGTGCTGCGGGGAAGGTCCGGTCACCCTCGGAGGCGATCACGATCGGGGCCGCCTTGTGCGCCCGGAAGATCGCGACCTCCTTGGCCACGTCGTCGGCGGTCGAGCCGATGAGGCCGGCGGCGCAGACGAGGATCATCGGCTCGCACGAGAGGTCGATGTGCTTCTTGTCCTCGGTGCCGTCACACGCGATCGACTTGTAGCAGAGCTCCGAGAGCTTCACCCTGATCTCGCGCGCGGCGATCTGGTTGACGCCGTTGCCGACGATCGCCCAGTAGCGGCGGCTCGGGCCGAACGCCGCTGCGGCGGACGCTGCCGCCTCACGCACGGTCAGCGCCTCTTCCATCCGGTCGGGCAGGTCACGCAGGTCGCGCAACAGCTCCTGCTGCGCGGGATCGGCCGCCTTCGCCCCGCCCGGGACCTCGTCGGAGATCGCCTGGGCCAACAGCAGGCCCGCGGCGACCTGCGAGTAGAACGCCTTGGTCGACGCGACGCTCATCTCCACGTCGCGACCGTCGGAGGTGTAGAGCACACCGTCGGACTTGTCGGTCAGGTCGCTGCCGCGCCGGTTGACGATCGCGATGACCGACGCTCCACGCGACCGGACCAGGTCGACGGTCCGGTTCGTGTCGGTCGTGGTGCCCGACTGGCTGATCGCGACGACGAGCGTGTCGGACATGTCGGAGCGCAGCTGGAAGCCGGAGAGCTCGGTCGCCAGCACCGCCTCGACCCGCACTTCGGACTCGGCGAGGAAGTCGGTCAGGTGGTGCGCCAGGCTCTGCCCGGCGATGGCGGCGGTGCCCTGACCGATCACGAGGACCCGATTGATGCGCGATCCGGACAGACCGGCTCGCACGTCCGCCGGCACGGTGTCGGTGCCGAGCACGACGGCCATCTGACCGTCGGCGTCCTCGACCAACTTGCCCCGCAGCGTCTTGCGGAACGACGACGGCGATGCCGTGATCTCCTTCAAGAGGAAGTGCGGGTACTCGCCCCGGTCGATGTCACGGGTCGTGACCTGCGCGGTCTGCACGTCGTCGTCGGTGACGGGCAGCTCGGTTCCGTCGTAGGACCAGCGCGACATGCCGGCGATCGTCCCGGCGGCGTCCGCCCGCAGCTCGATGATCTGACCGCGGCTGCCCGTCGGGTTGTCGGGATCGGCCGGGGTCTCGCCGTCCATGCGGACGTACGAGTCCGTCTCCTCGACCACGCCGTAGGGCTCCGAGGCCACGATGTACGCGTCGTCCGCGAGACCGACGTAGATGGCCTGGCCGCTGCCGCGCAGCGCGAGCAGCAGGCGCTCCGGCGACGCCACGGTCGTGGCGGCGATCGCGACCGATCCCTCGAGCGACGCCACGGTCTCGCGGAACGCGCCGGCGGCGTCGTCGCCCTCGGCGAGACGGCGTGCCATCAGCGTCGGGATCACCTTCGCATCGGTGGTGATCTCGGCGGCGATCTGCAGGTCCTCGGCGGCGGTGATGTCGGCGTAGTTGTCGACGTCGCCGTTGAGCACGGCCGTGACGAACGGCCGGTCGGCCCCGTCGAGCTCTTCGGAGCACTGTGGGTGCGCGTTGGGTTCCGAGATGATGCCGATCGACGCCCAGCGGGTGTGGCCCAGGACCAGACCCTGGACGTCGTCCGCGGCGAGCGCCGACTGCAAGAGGCTGTCGTTGCGAAGTGCGTCGCGCAGCACCGCGGTGTTGTCGCCGAGCTCGCCGATCTCGGCCGCTGCCTTGTGCACCACCACCAGCGCGCCGTCGACCATGCGGACCGAACCGGAGCCGAAGCCGCGGTCCCGGCGTCGCTGCAGCTCGGCGGCGACGACGGGGTCCTCGGGGTCGAGTCCGTGTCCGACCAGCTGGATCTCGAGTCCGGCGGAGTCGCGGCCACGCACCTCGAGGCGGTCGAGCGCCGAGAGCGCCTGGTGCACGCTGAAGAGCACGCCCAGACCGGCGGTGCCGAGCTCGACCTCGGCGAGCGACGCCACCTGCTCGGCGGCCCGGAGACGGTCACGTCCGATGGCCCACGCAGCGTCCTTGCAGCGGATCAACGCGGCGTTGGTCGCCTCGAGGTCGGCCGGTGCAGAGGTGCCGGCGCCGTCGAGCAGCGTCTCGATCGTCGTGCACCGCTCGTCGACCGAGTCGATCCGGGCCTTGATCTGTGCCGCCGCGGCGTGGTCGCCCACGAGCGACTGCAGTCCGGGTACCCCACGCAGCGCCAGGTCGACGGACTCGAGCGCGACCGCGGCCCGCTCGAGTCGGGCGCTCAGGTCGTCGAGCGACGGCTCCAGGTCGCGCTCGGCCCCGGCCAGCTGCTCCACGAGGCGTCCCGCGGGTTCGGGTTCACGATCCGATGGCCGGCGGACGACCGCGATGATCCCGCACATGTTGCTTCACTCTCCCTGCCGCTGACCGATCGTCCCCGGGGGGACGGAACGACGTACGAGGCTAACAGCGCCGGGCCACACCGCCGTGTCGAGCGGACGTCGGCCGCAGCGGGCCCTGACGTCGGCGGACGGCTCAGGAGAGTGCGGCCACCGCGGCGGCGAGTCGGTCGGCGGCATCGGCCGCGACGTCGGCCTCGGTCGCCTCGACCATCACCCGGACCACCGGCTCGGTGCCCGACGGACGCAGCAGCACGCGGCCGTCGTCGCCGAGTTCGCTCTGCACCGCGTCGATCTCGGCCGAGAGTCGGTCCGCCACGTCGGGCACCGGCGTGGCCACCCGGACGTTGACCAGCACTTGCGGCAGGTGCGTCATGGCGTCCGCTGCCAACTCCGCGAGGCTCCGTTCGGCACGCAGGGTGAGGTCGAGCAGCAGGATCGCGGCGAGCAGGCCGTCGCCGGTGGTGGAGAGGTCGCCGAAGATGATGTGGCCGGACTGCTCGCCGCCCAGCGAGTAGCCGCCCCGTGAGAGGGCCTCGAGCACGTGGCGGTCTCCGACGGCGGTCTCGACCACGGTGATGCCCGCCGCGGTCATCGCCCGGCGGAACCCGAGGTTCGACATGACCGTCACGACGACGGTGTCGTCGGCGAGCCGGCCCCGGGCGAGCAGATCGGCCGCGGCGAGGGCAAGGATCTGGTCGCCGTCGACGAGCGAGCCGTCGTGGCCGACGGCGAGCACCCTGTCGGCGTCGCCGTCGAACGCGATGCCGGCGTCCGCGCCAGTGGCGCATACGGCGTCCTGGCACGCCTCGGGATGCGTGGAGCCGCACGCATCGTTGATGTTGAGGCCATCGGGCGCTGCGGCGATCACCGTCGCCTCGGCACCGAGGCGCTCGAACAGGAGGGGCGCCGCGACGGAGTTCGCTCCGTTGGCGCAGTCCAGGACGACCTTCACGCCTGCCAGGTCACGTCCCTCGAGCGCCGCGGCAACGTCGTCGAGGTAGGCGTCGAGCACGGTCGGGTCGTTGCGAACGGTGCCGATCGCTGCGCCGGTCACCCCGGGATGGGGGCCGGGCCCGCTGAGCACGGCGGCGGCGTCCTCGACGGCGCGCTGCTCGGCGTCGGTCAGCTTCCGACCGCCGGGGCCGAACACCTTGATGCCGTTGTCGGCATAGGGGTTGTGCGACGCCGAGATGACGATGCCGGGAACGCCGTCACGGGCTGCTGCGGCGGCGACGGCGGGCGTCGGGACCACGCCGGCCAGGCGGGCGTCCGCGCCTTCGGCGCACACCCCGGCCGCGACCGCCGACTCGAGCATGGGGCCGGACCGGCGGGTGTCACGACCGATGACCACGTTCGACGACGGGAAGACGCGAGCCGTCGCCCTTCCGAGGGCGACGGCCAGCTCTGCGGTGATCTGTTCGTTCGCGAGGCCCCTGACACCATCGGTGCCGAATCGGGCGACGCTGGACCCGGCCATGGCGCTGGGCCCGCTGATCAGCGCTTGGAGTACTGCGGAGCCTTGCGGGCCTTCTTGAGGCCGTACTTCTTGCTCTCCTTCTCACGTGCGTCACGGGAGAGGAAGCCGGCGCGCTTGAGCGCTCCACGCAGTTCCGGATCGAGTGCGATGAGCCCGCGGGAGATGCCGAGGCGGATGGCACCGGCCTGGCCGCTCACGCCGCCGCCGTGCAGGGTGGCGTCGATGTCGTAGTTCTCACCGGTCTCGGTGAGCCGTAGCGGCTCGGAGAGGATCATGCGGTGCGTCGCGTTCGGGAAGTAGTCCTCGAGCGGGCGCTTGTTGATCGTGATGGTGCCCGATCCTTCGCGGATCCGGACACGTGCGACGGCACGCTTGCGGCGACCGGTGGACTGGACGAGGGGGTGCGGCATGACTGCGTATCTCCGTTACGAACGTGCTCGGGCGGCGGACAGGTCGAGTGCCTGCGGCTTCTGGGCGCTGTGCGGGTGCTCGGGGCCTGCGTAGACCTTGAGCTTCTTGAGCATCTGCCGACCGAGACGGTTCTTGGGCAGCATGCCTCGCACCGTCCGACGCACGGCGTCGGCAGGCGTGGCGTCGAGCTCGTCGGCGTACGTGTTCGAGCGGATGCCGCCCGGGTAGCCGGTGTGGCGGTAGACCATCTTCTTCTCGGCCTTGCCGGCGCTCAGCACGACCTTCGAGGCGTTGATGATGACCACGTGGTCGCCGGTGTCGATGTGGGGCGAGAACGTCGGCTTGTGCTTGCCGCGCAGGACCCGGGCGACCTCTGTCGCCATGCGGCCGAGGGTGAGGCCATCAGCGTCGACGACGTACCACTCGTGTTCGATCTCTGATGCCTTGGGTGAATAGGTGCGCACTGCGCTCACTCTCTCTGCACTGCTCGGGGCACTGAACTACACGGACTGAGAACTGCTCTGCCCTTGGTCCACGCTCCTCCGAGCGACCGTCAGGTCCTCGGCGTCGTGGGCTGGTGTCGGGGGCGGTGCAGCGGTCTGGCCACAGCTCCGGCTCCCTGACGATGGGCCGACGTGAAAGAGTAGCGGGGCGCTTCGGACGTCAGCAAATGTCGTCGCCGTCGGGAGGCCCACCGAGCAGGTCGGCCCCGACCGGCCAGGCGTCGTAGCCCACCTGCCACAGGCACAGCCCCTGGGGCGGCGCCACGTTCGACGCGGCGTTGCGATCCCTCGCGGCGAGGATGGCGGGCACGTCCTCGGCGGAGCGCCTGCCCCGGCCCACGTCGACGACGGTGCCGACGATGCTGCGCACCATCTGGTGGCAGAACGAGGATCCGGCGATCTCGAGGCAGAGCATGCCGTCGTCGCGGTCCGTCCACCGGGCGTGCAGCACACGTCGCACCAGCGAGACCTCGTCGGCGCCACGCGGCCGACGGCAGAACGACGAGAAGTCGTGCTGCCCCACCAGCGCGAACGTCGCCGAGGCGAGCGCGTCGCGATCGAGTGGATCGGTCACCCACCACGCCGTGCGCGCCAGGAACGGATCGGGCACCGGCGAGTTGAGCACCGAGTAGCGGTACAGCCGCCAGGTGGCCGAGAAACGGGCGTCGAAGTCCGGGCCGACACGGTTCACCTCTCGCACCACGACCTGCGGTGCGAGCTGGGAGTTGATCGCGTTGCGCAGCCGGGCGTCGTCGAGGTCGCCGCGCAGTCCGGTGGGGTCGACGTCGAAGGTGACGACCTGGCCGCGTCCGTGCACACCCGCGTCGGTGCGGCCCGCGCACGTGAGCTCGAGCGGCTGGCGCAGCGTGCGCTCCAGTGCCGCGCGCAGCTCGCCGGCGACGGTCGTGACGCCGGTGTTCTCGGCGAAGCCGCGGAACGCCGCACCGTCGTAGGCGACCTCGAGTGCGAGACGGATCCGCCCCGACGGGCCGACCGGTGCGCTGCACGCGCCGGAGCCGCCCTGCGGGGGCGGCTCCGAGCAGACGTTCACACCGGTGGTACCGGTCAGACGAGTTCGAGCTTGGCCATCGGGGCCTTGTCGCCCTGACGAGGACCGAGCTTGAGGATGCGGGTGTAACCACCCGGACGGTCCGCGTAGCGCGGGCCGATGTCGTCCATCAGCATTGCGGCGACCTCTTGGTCACCGAGGTAGGCGAGGATCTGGCGGTGGTTGTGCAGACCGCCCTTCTTCGCCTTGGTGATGATCTTCTCCGCGATGGGGCGCAGGGCCTTGGCCTTGGCCTCGGTGGTCACGATCCCGGTGGGCGACGCGACCAGCGAGCAGACCAGGTTCGCCATCATCAGGCGCTGGTGCTTGGCATTGCCGCCGAAGCGCTTGCCGCGAGTGGGTGTTGCTGGCATGGGTGTTCCTCTACTCAGTCTCGACCGCGGAGCGACAGGCCCCGCTCGTCGAGCTTCTCGATGACTTCGTCGAGCGACTTCTGACCGAAGTTGGTGATGGCCAACAGGTCGTCCTCGCTCTTGGTGAGCAGCTCGCCGACGGTGTTGACCTGGGCGCGCTTCAGGCAGTTGCGCGGACGCTCCGAGAGGTCGAGCTCCTCGATGGCGAGCTCGAGATCGGGGGACGTGGCGACGGTGGCGACGGGCTCGGTGAGGGTCAGACCCTCGGGCTCGTCCTCGATGCTGGCGACCAGGGCGGTCAACTCGGTCAGCGTGGCCCCGGCCGAGGCGAGCGCCTCACGGGGTGACTTCGATCCGTCGGTCTGGATCTCCATCACGACCTTGTCGAAGTTGGTCGACTGCTCGACGCGGGTGGGCTCGACCAGGAACGTCACACGACGCACCGGCGAGAAGATGGCGTCGATCGGGATCACACCGATCGTCGGCGTCTCACGACCGCTGCCCGACAGGTAGCCCTTGCCGCGCTCGACGGTGACGTCGAGGGCGAGGCGACCGCCCTCACCGACGGTGGCGACGACGAGGTCCGGGTTGAGGATCTCGACATCAGCCGTGGTGAGGATGTCCTTCGCCGTGATCGAGGCGGGGCCCCGCACGTCGAGGCGCAGCGTGACGGGCTCGTCCGAGGACGAGGTGACCACGATGTCCTTCAGGTTGAGGATGATGTCGGTGACGTCCTCGG
>JALYWI010000103.1 GCA_030852785.1 Actinomycetota bacterium | reverse complement strand
GCCGGGGACCGACACCGCCCTGATCGGCGCCGAGCTCGTCGAGCTGCTCGTCGACACCGTCCTGCCGGCGACCGCCCCCGTCTGAGCGCTCATCCTCGCGAGTCCGGGTCCAGGGGTGCGAGTGCCGGTTCTGGGCACGGAGTAGCCGGCTGGGGCCGGCGCGATCGCACCCGGTTCGGGTGGGCGGTTCGGCGCTCGGGTTCTAGGTGCGCTGTTGCCGGCTGGGGCCGGCGCGATCGCACCCGGTTCGGGTGGGCGGTTCGTGGTCAGGTGAGGGGTCAGGCGACGGCGGCGCGGACGGCGGCGGCGATCTCGTCGATCGCGCGCTGGGCGATTCCCAGGGTCGGCATCTGCAGGAACATGTGGGTAGCGCCGTCGTAGCGGCTGGCGACGACCGGGACCCCGGCATCGCTCAAGCGGTCCGCGTACGCCTCGCCCTCGTCGCGCAGCGGGTCGTACTCGCCGGTGATCACCAGGGCGGGCGGCAGCCCGGCGAGCGACTCGGCCCGGAGCGGGCTGGCGTCCGGGTCGGCCCGCACGGCCGGGTCGGGCATGTAGGTGTCGGCGAAGTACTCCATCGTGTCGAGCGTCAGCACGTACCCCTCGCCGTTGCCGACCATCGAGGTGTCCGCGTCGGCGACCTCGTCGATCGGGAACACCGCCAGGTCGGTCACCGGGTAGACGAGCACCTGCAGGGCGAGCGGCGGGCGCTCCGACGACCAGTGACGCGCCACCACGGTCGCCAGCTGAGCGCCGGCGGAGTCGCCCGCGATGACCAGACGTGCGGGATCGACGCCCCGCTCCGACGCGTGGTCCGAGATCCACTCGGTCACCGCACGGCAGTCGTCGACCGCCGCAGGGAAGACGTGCTCCGGTGCCAGGCGGTAGTCGACCGACACCACCGGCACCCCGCAGCGCTGCGCCAGGTCGCGACACACCGGGTCGTGGGTGTCGATCGAACCGAGCACCCACCCGCCGCCGTGGAAGTAGACGACGACCCCGGTCCCGCCCTCGCTGTCCGCAGCGTTCTCGCCGTTCTCGCCGTTGTCGCCGCCGGCAGGGCGGTACCACCGCACCGGGATGTCGCCGCCGGGTCCGGTCACCAGTTCGTCCTCGGTCACGACCGACTCGTCGCCCGTGCCGAACATCATCGACAGCCCGGCGTAGGCCGCCCGGTTGTCCTCCGCGGATTGCTCCTTGGCCGGTGGTGCCTCCAGCGAGTTGATGAGATCGACGATGGGCTGGAGCTCGGCGTCGAGCGGCATGGGTCCCCCTGTCTGGGTCGTGCGCCCCACCTCTGGGCCAGAGGTACTAAAGGCGCGGGACCCTCGCGCCGACACCGTACGTGGTGATGCCACGACCGAGGTTCCCAGGAATCGAATCCGCTCCGATCGCAGCGCTCGTCTCTCGGGCGCGCCGACGGCGCTCCCAGCGGGGCGCCGTCATCGTCGAGGCGGCGCTCGTGCTGCCCGTGATGGTCATCCTCGTGCTGGGCATCTTCGAGTTCGGTCTGCTCTTCACCAGCTACTCGACGACGACCGCCTCGTCGCGCAGCGGCGCCCGCCTGGCCGCCACCAACTACGCAGCGAACGGCGCCTCTGCCAGCGCTGCGGAGCAGATCGCGCTGTCGACGTCGGCGGACCTGGTGGTGCTCAACAACGCCACCCCGGTCGGCATGGCGGTCTACAAGGTGTCGAACACCTCGACCGGCGCTCCCGCCGGCGGGTTCCCCGGACCGAACATGACCGGCGGCTGCACCTCGAGCTGCATCCGGTTCACCTGGAACGCCGCCCAGCAGAAGATGGTCCGGACCACGGGCACCTGGACGAACCCCGACGCCTGCGGCGTCGATGTCGACTCGATCGGCATCTTCGTCGAGACCCAGCACCGCCACTTCACCAACTTCTTCGGTGCCACACGTCGGGTCACCGCCCACACGGTGATGCGCCTGGAGCCGCTGCCCACCGACGGTTGCTCCTGATGCGCACAGGTCGACCGCACGGTCCGTTCGCCCGACTGCGACGTCGTCTCGAGCAGCGCTCGGGCTGGGAGGACAAGTCCCGTCGTGAACGGGGTGTGGTGGTCGTCTGGTTCGCGCTGATGCTCATCGTGCTGCTCGGGTTCGCCGGGTTCGCGGTCGACATGTCGAACTGGTGGTTCCAGGCCGAGCGCCTGCAGCGCGCCTCGGACGCGGCCGCCCACGCCGGCGTGGTGTTCCTGCCCGCGGACGTCGCGGGCGCGACGACCACGGCGCGGGCCGAAGCCGCGAAGAACGGCTACACGACGAGCGGCGCCGGGTCGAACGCCACGATCGTCGTGACTCAGGAGCCCAACCCGAACCGCCTGCGGGTGAAGATCACGACCGAGGTGCCCACATACTTCGTCGGGTTGCTCGGCGTCGAGAGCGTGGAGCTGACCCGCGAAGCGGTCGCCGAGTACGTCTCACCGGTGCCGATGGGCTCCCCCGAGAACCGTCTCGGCAACGACCCCGAGATCGGCTACAACCCGCAGCTCTGGTCGATGGTCGGTGGCCCGCAGTCGTACAAGCACTGGGGCGACCGCTACCAGGCCAAACGCTGCGCCCTCAACAGCTCGTACTACGAGTCGCTCTGCACGTCGAGCGGGAACCCGCAGAACGACGACTACGCGACCGACGGCTACCTCTACGCCCTCGAGGTCAAGGAGAAGGTCGTCGGGCAGCCCCTGCGCATCCAGATCTACGACCCCGCGTTCGTCGACACCGGCAGTACGTGCTCCACCACCGCGATGAGCACGACGCAGACCGGTCAGCTGCGCACCTGGAACAACACCCGCTACGGCGACGCGCCGACGCGGTACGCAGCCAGCGCGAACCAGTTCTGCAGCGGCGACATCGACCACGAGGGCGCCAACATCAACACCTCGTACGTCGTCCGGGCACCGGACAACACCGAGTGGAGCGACACCGACAACCCGGTCATCAACACCGCCACCTGCAAACCGCAGTCGTTCAAGCCGTACAACCCGTCGAGCGGCACGGCCATCTACAACTGGCTGCGCAGCGACGCCACCGAGTCGGTCGTCGACAACGCGGCCCCGTGGAGCTTCGCCGAGGTCTTCCACCGCTGGGTCACCGTGTGCGAGATCCCCTCGGCCAGCGTCCAGACCGGCAAGTACATCCTGCAGATCCGCACGAACGCGACGGCGGCGGCGCCGTCGGTGTACAACGCATCGGTCGCGACGGGTGGTCACAACCGCTTCTCGATCCGCTCCGGGTTCGGCACCGCGGGTGTCACGGCGGTCGACGGCTCGAAGCTCACACTCTCGGCCCGTGGACGACTGCCGCTGTTCACGAACGCGACCGCGGCGAACGCGGAGTTCTTCCTGGCCCGGGTCCGGCCCTACGACGCAGGCCGCACGCTGCGTGTGTCGCTGTTCGACATGGGCGACGTCAGCGGCGGTGCCGGCACGTTGCAGATCGTGCCGCCCACCGAGTTCGCGACGACCTTCAGCGGCTGCAGCTTCGCCCGTGACGGATCGTCGCCCGGGGCGCTGGTCTCGAACGCGAGCACCTGCACGTTGAGCTCGGTCTCCGCAGCCAACGGCTACCAGGGCAAGTTGGTGACGATCGACGTCCCGATCCCGCAGAACTACACCTGCAACGAGACCTCGGCGAACGGCTGCTGGATCAAGGTGAAGGCGAGCTTCCCGGGTGGCGTGAACGACGTGACCACGTGGTCCGCCGCGATCCTCGGCAACCCGGTCCGGCTCGTCGAGTAGCGGCGGCTCATCTCGCAGACGGTTCGGTCCGTGTGGCTTCCCACTCGGCGATGCGCTCGCCCATGGGCGTGGACGGGCCGGCGTCGACGAAGGGCCAGAGCTCCTCGGCGATGCGCCGCCAGTTCGCCCGGGCCTGCAGGTCGCCGAAGAGGGCGTAGAGCCCCAGGTTGATGCGCTGCACGATCACCATCGACGGCGGCAGGTTCGCGGACTTCATGATCTCGGCGTGCGGGCCGCTCAGGTCGAAGAAGCGCCGGACGGACTCCGAGGAGTACTCCGGGGTGATCTCCATCTCGGCGTCCTCCATCACGAACTCGTAGAAGTGGCCGAAGTACTCCCGCAGCGCCTCGTCGGGCACGTCGAGACCCGGCTGCAGGATGCCGATGCGTTCGACGATCTCCGTGAAGCGTGCGATGTCGTCGTCGAGCACCATCGCCTGGATCATCTCCTCGAAGACGATCACCTCGTCCGGCGTGAAGCGCTTGCACAGGCCGAAGTCGAGGAACGTGATCTGGCCACCGGGCCGGAACAGGTAGTTGCCCGGATGCGGGTCGCCGTTGAAGGCGTGCAGGCTGTAGATGCCGCCGAAGGCGAAGCGGTAGAGGCACTCGGCGGTGAGCTGGCGTTCCTCGTCGCTCCACTCGAGCACGTCCGCGAAGCGCACCCCGTCGGCGAACTCGGTGGTGAGCACCCGTGCGGTCGACAGCTCGTCGATCACCTCGGGCACGTGGAAGTACGGGTGCCCTCGGTAGGCGTCCGCGAAGAGGCGCTGGTTGTCCGCCTCGGTGACGTAGTCGAGCTCCTCGACCAGACGGACCGTGATCTCCTCGACGATCGGCGCCGGATCCATGCCGGGGAAGAGCATGCCCATCATCTGGAAGAGCAGGTCGGTGTTCTCGAGGTCCGCGGTCACCGCGTCACCCACGCCGGGGTACTGGATCTTCACCGCGACCTCGACCCCGTCGTGGGTGCGCGCACGGTGCACCTGACCGATCGACGCCGACGCGATCGGCAGCCGGTCGAACCGGGCGAAGAGCTGCTCGGGTCCTGCACCGAGCTCGTCGCGCAGCATCTGCTCGACGAGCTCGTACGACATGGGCGGTGCGTCGCTCTGCAGCTGGGCGAGGGCGTCGCGCACCGGTTCGGGCAGGCCCTGGTCGAGGTAGCTGGCCATCTGGCCGAGCTTCATCATGGCGCCCTTCATGTTGCCGAGCGCCTCGGCGACCTGCTCGGCGGAGCGCAGCTCGAACTCGGCTCGCAGCTCCTCGCGGCGGCCCTCGGACGCCAGGGCGCCGCGGGCCTTCATCTCGACGAAGTTGGTGCCGGTGCGCGCACCCATCCGCGCGAGCTGCGCGGTCCGTCTGGCCCGGTTGGTGGTCAGCGCCTCCGGCGCTCCCCCGTCGTTGCGACTGCGACGCTGCAGCGCGACGGCGCCCGCGACGAGTGCGACTCCTGCAACGGTCCCGAGCGCGACCGCTCGCGATCGACGTGCTCCGCCCACGCGGCTCCCCTTCCAGATCCGGCCCACGCCACTGCCCCTCCCCTGCTCGGTGTGCTCCTCCGGCCGTGGCCGCCAGGAGCGCACCGAGCGCAGGGATGGGTGTCAGGACTCGGTGATGGTGATCGACTCGATGATGACGTCGTCCTTCGGACGGTCCTGCGGACCGGTGGGGACCTTCTGGATCGCGTCGAGCACGTCCTCGCCCGCGATGAGCTGGCCGAAGAGCGAGTACTGCGGCGGCAGGGTGACGCCGTGCGCACCCGAGACGATGAAGAACTGGCTGCCGTTGGTGTTCGGCCCGGCGTTCGCCATGGCGAGCGAGCCGACCTTGTACTTGCCGGGAGCGGGCAGCTCGTCGCCGAACTTGTACCCCGGGCCGCCGCGACCGGTGCCGGTCGGATCGCCACCCTGGATCATGAACTCGCGGATGATGCGGTGGAAGATGATGCCGTCGTAGTAGTGGTACCGCGCGAGGTTCACGAAGTTGTTCACCGTGTTGGGCGCGTCCTTGGCGTGCAGGAACGCGGTCATGGTGCCGTGGTTCGTGACGATCTCGGCCTGGTAGCTCTTCTCGGGATCGATCGACAGGGCGAAGGGCTCGGAGAACTGCTCCCGACGCTCGGAGGACCCGTCGGCTGCTGCTGGTTCGGTAGGCATGTCGACGATCCTACCGACCGTGCGAGGGCGGCTCAGCGCCGCCCCGTCGTCAGCGCCGGGCTCCTTCACCGGCGGTGTGTCATCACCGGCGGTGTCATCACCGAAAGCGTTGCAGCACGGCCTGGGCGTCGGGTTCGACGAGCACGAGCACCGCTGCGTCGCCGCGCCGCACTCCCTCGACCGGGAGGATGACCGTCTCGGGGCTCGATCCGCCGAGCTTGCGGACCAGCGACAGCGCCTCGCCGAAGCCGAGGCCGGAGTCGATGAGCAGCTCCGAGGACATGGCGTCCGCGACGCGCACCAGGGTGAAGGGGTTGCGGGTGGAGCCGACCTCGCTGAGCGCGGTCCGCAGGAAGACCTGCTGGCGCTGCTGTCGGCCCAGGTCCGCGGTCGGCTCGGTGACCTCGCGGCCGTCGATGATCTCGGTGTAGTGGCGTGAGCGTGCGTACGCGAGCGCCTGCTGGCCGTCCAGGGTCACCGGTCCGCCGACGGGCTGGTTGAAGCCGGACTGGGCGTCGAAGGCGGGGTGCGGCAGGTCGATCGTCACGCCGCCCAACGCGTCGACGAGCCCGGCGAAGGAACCGAACCCCACCTCCATGTAGTGGTTGATGGGGATGTCGAGGTTGTTCTTCACCGTCCGGACCAGGTTCGCCGGGCCGCGGTTGTACGCCCCGTTGATCCGACCGTCCTTGCCGGTGTCCGCGATCTCGACCCACAGGTCGCGCGGGACCGACATCATCGCGGTGCCCTCGGGTGTGGTCTGCAACACGATGATCGTGTCGCTGCGTCGACCGGTCACACCGCTGTTGCCCTCGGGGTCGAGCTCGTCGCGGGAGTCGGAGCCGACGAGCAGGTAGTTGGTGGTGTCGCCGGTGACCGGATCCAGCACGTCGCTCAGGTCGACGCGCTCGATCTTCGAGTACGCCGAATGCGCCCACCAGAGCGTGCCGATCAGTGCGATCACCAACAGCAGGGGGATGACGAGCAACCAGCGCGCCTTGGGACGTCGACGCCGGCGCCCTCCCCCGGTGCCTGGCGGCTCCCGCGGCGGGCTGGGCGGCGGCACGTCGCGTCGCCGTGGGGCGGGCGCGGGTGC
>JALYWI010000095.1 GCA_030852785.1 Actinomycetota bacterium | reverse complement strand
CACCTCCGGAGCGTGCGTCAGGGACGTTCGAGCGTCGTGGTGACCTCTCGCACCGACCGTTCGATCAGCCGGGTCCGTGGGATCGTGCCGAGCGAGGTCCACTCCCCGTCGCCGGTGCGCCACTCGGCCTGCCAGAGCACGGTGATCGTGCCGATCCAGCTCGGGGGTCGGGTGGTGCCGAGCGGGTCCGCAGCAGAGGAACGTGTCGAGCGTCCTCCGGCGGTCGCCGCGGTGTAGGTGACGGTGCAGGCACCGTCGCGTGTCGCCTGTCGTCGTGGGGGTGCGGGATCGTGCGGGTCGAAGGCGAGACCCGGGCCGTCGCACGTCGTCGTGGCGGCACCGGGGTCGCCCGGGAGGATCCTGATCGACACCGGCCGTGCCCGGACGTCCGCGGTGAGGCCGTCGACCGTGATCGATCCGCCGACCTCGGCCCAGTCCTGTTCGGGGATCGAGAAGAACACCGGTTGCCCGACCGGGACCGCCGCACCGATCGGAGGGGAGACCGCCGGATCGGGCGCCGGGAGGTGGGTGATCATCCGGCGCTCGAGGATCTGCAGCGGATCCCGCGTGCCGACCTCGACGAATCGCACCTCGGTGATCCGGCCGTCGCAGACGCGGGCCTGCACGTCGCCGTCGGGCAGCACACCGCTGCCGAGCAGCGCCCGGAACCCCTCGGGCACCGGCACGGCGACGCCGGAGGCGGCGAGCTGCGTCGCGACCGCGACGAACCACTCGAGCTCCGCGTCACCGAAGGTCCGCCATCGACACCGGGGTGCGGTCGGGGGCCGAGTGCTGCGGCGGGCGGCGTTGCGTTGCCAGCCGAGGATCGAGGTGACGATGTCACCTCGGCCGACCACGTGGGAGCGGGCGCCGCCGCCCCGGTCGGCGACCGCCACCGGCGCGTCGAACCAGGTGAACAGCACGGCGATGCAGCCGATCACCGCCGCGACACGGCGCCGGGTCATCGTGACGCCCTCGCGACGGCCGCCACCTGCGCCGGGCACGGATCGTCGGTGCCCGGTGCTGTCACCTCGAGGTCGAACGCGTCGAGCGTCAGGATCCGCCACACCGCTCCGTCGTGGCGGAGCTCACCCGTGCCGGAGGAGATCGCCACCGCGTCGTCGACGACGGCGCCGGTCGCGGTGTCGATGCCCGACCCTGGAGCGTGGCCGCACCAGGTGAACGACACCGCGGTGCCGTCCGCCACCGCCCGCACGGCATGGTGACGGTAGGAGCGGCCGCCGGCGCCCGGTCGGACGACGGTCGACTCGCTCGTCGCCCGGTCCGCCATGTCGCCGAGCATCGACACCGAGAACGAGCCCGACCCGATCACGACGCCGTGCCACTCGTCGAGGCTGGGATGTCCGGGGACGGCTGCCAGCGGGTCGGCAGCGACCGTCGTCAACGCGGCGTCGTAGCGGTCGAGCACCGACTGCACGAGCGCCCGCACCTCATCGTCGTCGGTCGGCCCGGGCGGTTGCTCGTCCACTGACGGGCCGTCGTCGGGCGGTGCTGCGTCGGACAGCCCCACGTCCGGCAGCGCGGCGCCGGAGCGGGTCGCCGGTGCATCACCCGGCCCGTCGACCGGGGCGGTCGGGCGCGAGCCACCGGCGCCGTCCTCACCGGTGAGGCGTTCGACCGGTTCGACCGCCGTGCCGCGTTCCACGCCGTTGCTGCACGAGACCGCCATCGCGGCCGCGAGCAGCGCGACACCGGCGAGGCAGCAGGCGGTGAGGATGCCACGGGCGGGCCTGGACGATCGGTGCACGGCGAAGAGTCTGCATCACGAAAGAGCACAGAACAACACCAAACATTATGACGAGTCGTGAAGCGTCGATCCGCCCGTGGCCGCGCCGGTAGGGTCCGTCGGCGGCGAGCGACGCTCGGGGAGCTGTGGAGGATGTCGTGAGCGGACACGTGCTGACCATCGATCTGGGGACCTCCGGTCCGAAGACCGCGGTCTTCACCCTCGACGGCGAGTACGTCGACGGTGAGTTCGAACCGGTCGAGCTGCTGCTCACCGACGACGGTGGAGCCGAGCAGCGGCCCGCGGACTGGTGGAGCGGCGTGGTGACCGGCGTGCGCCGACTCATCGAGCGCGGCGCCCTGCCCGCGTCCGGGATCGACGCGATCTCGGTGACCTCGCAGTGGTCCGGCACGGTGCCGATCGACACCGAGGGTCGGCCGGTCTGCAACTCGGTGATCTGGATGGACTCACGGGGTGCCACCGACATCGCCCGCGTCGTCGGTGGGCCCGTCAAGGTGCAGGGCTACGACCCGCGGAAGCTGCGCAGGTGGATCAGCCTGACCGGCGGTGTGCCCTCGCTGTCGGGCAAGGACCCGATCGCCCACATCCACTGGTTGCGGCGGACCCGGCCCGAGCTGAACGCCGCGACCGACATGTACCTCGAGCCGAAGGACTGGTTGAACCTGCAGCTCACCGGGGTGCGGGTCGCCACCTACGACTCGATCGTGATGACGTGGGTCACCGACAACCGCGACCCCTCGCACGTCCGGTACAGCCAGGAGCTGCTCGACCTGGCCGGCATCGATCGGCGATGGATGCCCGACCTGGTCGCCGCCACCTCGGTGATCGGGTTCCTCACCCCCGACGCCGCGGACGAGCTCGGTCTGCCGGCCGGCATCCCGGTCATCGGCGGCACCCCCGACGTGCAGTCCGCCGCGGTCGGCTCCGGTGCCGTCGAGGACTACGAGGGGCACCTCTACCTGGGCACCTCGTCGTGGTTGTCGTGCCACGTGCCGTTCAAGAAGACCGATGCGCTGCGCGGGGTCGCGTCGCTGCCGAGCCCGCTGCCCGGGCGCTACTTCGTGGCCGACGAGCAGGAGACCGCAGGTGCGTGCCTGAACTGGCTGCGCGACCGCGTGCTGTACTCCGACGACGAGTTGCGCGCCGAGCCGGCGCCCGAGGACGTCTTCGCCCGGCTCGATCGCGTCGCCGCGTCGAGCCCGCCCGGCTCCAACGGCGTGGTGTTCACGCCATGGCTCAACGGTGAGCGGACACCCGTCGACGACCACACCATCCGTGGGGGCTGGCACAACGTGTCGCTGCGCACCGACCGGGCCGACCTGGTGCGCGCGGTGCTCGAAGGGGTCGCGTTCAACTCCCGCTGGTTGCTCGACGCGGTCGAGCGCTTCACGGGTCGACCGTTCCCGTGGCTCAACGTCGTCGGCGGCGGCGGGAACTCCGCGGTCTGGGCACAGATCCACGCGGACGTGATGGACCGGCCGATCCGTCGGGTCGAGCACCCGATCCGGGCCAACGCCCGCGGCGCCGCGCTGCTCGCCGGCGTGGCGCTCGGACAGGTCGACGTCGCGGACCTGGGCGCCAAGGTCAAGGTGCTCGAGGTGCACGAGCCCGACCCGGCGCACCGGGCCGAGTACGACCGGCTCTACGGCGCGTACCGGTCGATCTACAAGTCGAACAAGGGCATCCACCGCCGGCTCAACCGTCACCTCGGCTGATCGACGCCCGATCGCGTCGAGTGCTCCGGGCACCGAGCTCGGGAACCGAATCACGAGTCAACTCCTTGACCTGTTCGGGGTGGAGGAGCAAGGTGGCCTGCAGGGGACATCAGCCTCCATCAGGTCCGAACCGGCGGAGTTCGCCGTCGGCGGGGACCGCCGGACCGACCGCCCATCGAGCGCTGGACTGCGAATCGACGGATGCGCCTGCACGACGTCACCGGGGGTTCCCCGGGACGGAGCACGCCACCGGGTTCGCCCGCACGAGCAGCGCCGTGGGCGGTCGGTCGCGTCGGCGTCCGGCCCGGCACCGCGCGGTCGTCGCGGGGCCACGACGCGATGTCGGTCGCCGCGTCGATAGCGTGGGAGTGCCGTGCATCAGACTCCTCCACACCGTCCCGACACGTCCGTCCGCCATGCCCGCCGGGCGCTCGCCGCCGCCGTGCTGGTGGCGATGCCCGCGACGTCGCTGCTCGCGTGCGGATCGGGCGACGAACCCGCGCGATCGACGACCACCACGGTCGACGAGGACGCTTGGGTCGACGACCTCGAGTCCGACTGCGCCTCGCTCAACGAGGAGTTCTCGCACCTGGCGACGAGCGACCCGTCGGACGCCGACGAGGCGGTGGCCTACGCCAGTGACGTCGACGAGTTCGCCGAGGCGATGGAGGCCGTGCTGCGCGACGCCGAGGCGCGCCTCTCCGACGACGACCCGCGCACCGCGGACCTCGTCGCCCTGCGCGAACGGACCGTCGAGCTCGAGGCGGCCACCACGCAGTTGGCCGAGGGAGCGGACGCCGGCGACACCGCGACGATCGACGAGGCGGCGGTCGAGGTGACCCGACTCGGGGTCGAGATCAACGAGCTCGCCGAGCAGCTCGACGTCAGCTCGTGCGGCGGTTTCTGAGCGATCTGCTCCGACCGGCGGATGCCGGGAGCGTCACCAACCCCGGAACTCGGGGGCGCGTCGCTCCCGGAACGCGGTGAGTCCTTCGGCGAAGTCGCCCGACGCGGTGAGCAGGTCCTGCGCGAACGCCTCCTCCTCGAACGCGGTGTGACGGCTCGACTCGAAGGAGCGGTTCACCAGCCACTTGGTGAGCGCGAGCGCCTTGGTCGGCGCCTGGGCGAGGCGTCCGGCGATCTCGTCGACGGTGCCGGCCAGCTCGGCGGCAGGGACCACCCGGTTGGCGATGCCGAGCCGCTCGCAGCGCGCGGCGGGCACGTCGTCCGCGAGGAACATGAGCTCCTTGGTGATCTGCGGTCCGACGATGCGGGGCAGCAGGTAGGCGCCGCCCGCGTCCGGCATGATGCCGCGCTTCACGAAGACCTCGACCAGCTTGGCGTTGTCGGCCATCACGACCAGGTCACAGGCGAGCACCAGGTGGGCGCCGCCGCCCGCAGCGGTGCCGTTGACCGCGGCGATGACGGGCTTGTCGCAGTCGAGGATCGACGCGACCAGGCGCTGCCAGCCGCGCTTGATCAGACGCGCCGCATCGCCCACCGACCGGTCGGGTGCACCCTCGGGGATCGGCGGCGTGGGCTTCTGCGGTCCGCCCAGGTTCGCCCCGGTGCAGAAGTGCCGCTCGCCGGCGCCGGTGACGACCACGCAGCGCACCGCGAGGTCCGACGAGGCCCACTCGAACCACTCGGTCAGCTGGTCGCGCATGACGGCGTTGAGCGAGTTGCCCTGATCCGCTGCGTTGATCGTGATCCTGGCGATCCCGTCGGTCACCTCGTAGGTGACGAGTTCTTCGGTGGGGGTGTCGCTCATGGTCTCCTCGATCCGTCGGCGCCGCTCGGCCGGGTCACGCTAGTGGCCTGCGTGAACGGGTCCATCCACTGATCGACCGCGCCACCCCGGCGACCGCGTCGGGTGCGGTCCCGAGGAAGAACGACGGCTCGGCGAGCTCGAGCTCGAGCAGCATCGGCGTGCCGTCGGGCCCACGCAGCACGTCGACGCGGGCGTAGCGAGGAGCGACCCCGTCGAGTGCCTCCGTCGCGGCGGCCACGACGGCTGCGGCGAGCTCGAGCTCGTCGTCGTCGGGGATCCGGGCCGAGATCTGCTCGACGGCGAAGAGGCCGTCGACGAGCGCGGGTCCGTCGAGCAGCAGCGCGGCCTTCCTGAAGGCGTGGCTGAACCGGCCGTCGAGCAGGACCATGCCCGTCTCCCCGACGTCGTCGACGGAGGCCAGGTAGGGCTGCACCATCACGTCGCGCCTCGCGTCGAGCAACCGCCGGACGTGGCCGCCGGCCTCGCCGAGCTGATCGTCGGTGTACCTGGCGGTGTCCTTCGACCCGGCCCCGACGGTCGGCTTGACCACCAACTCCCGCCGGGTGCCCGTGGCGTCGTCGAGGACAGCGGTCAGCGCCGCGGTGATGTCCGAGGCGCTCGTCGCCGCATCGCTGCCGGCGTCGACGAAGGTCGTCGGGACGACCGAGATCCCGCGGCGGGCGAGGTCGCCCAGGTAGTGCTTGTCGGTGTTCCAGCGGATCGTCGGCGCCGGGTTCGCGACCGTCGTGACGGCCTCGATCCGGTCCACCCAGTCGAGGAACTGCTCGAGCCGGTCGGTGTAGTCCCACGTCGAGCGGATGACGACCAGGTCGAACGCCGACCAGTCGACGTCCGGGTCGTCCCAGATCGCGGGGGACACCACCAGGCCCTCGGCCTCGAGCGCGGCCAGCAGCACCGGCGCGTCGTCGTCGACCTCCCAGGCGCCGGTCGAGGTGGCGAGGGCGACCGTCGGAGCGCTCATCGCCCCGCCAGTCGAGCGACGACCGGCGCGAACGCGACGGCCGCGGACTGCGGCACCACGATGTACGAGTAGCCCCACCGCTGCCGGCGGGCCTCGAGGCGCTCGACGATCTCGTCGACCGTGCCGAGCAGCACCATCGGTGACTCCAGCAGGCCCTCGGCGTCGGTCCCGAAGGCGGGCGCCAGGAGCTCGGCGGTCTCACGGGCGGTGTCGGTGACCTCGGCCATCGCGAGCCAGGCGTTGATCTCGAGGTCGTCGAAGCGGTCACCGGCGCCCTCGCGCAGCCAGGCGAACTTCTGGTCGATCCGCTCGGCCTGCGCGTCCTGGGCCGCGGCCTCGTCGATCTCACCGGAGTGGATCGAGGGGTTGACCCCCACGATGTCGGCGGTCGCACCGGCGTACCGGAGCATGCGCGGCGCACCGGCGCCGACCAGGAGCGGCGGCCCGCCGGGTCGGTGCGGCTTCGGCGTGCCGTCCAGCTCGGTGATCGTGAAGTGCTCGCCGTCGAAGCTGAACGGTCCGGGACCGAAGAGTCCGCGCAGCACGGCGATGGTCTCGATCATCCGGTCGACACGGACACCGGGTCGATCCATCGGGATGCCCGACGCCGTGTAGTCCGTGCGCTTCCAGCCCGCGCCGATGCCGAGCTCGAGGCGTCCCTCCGACAGCAGGTCGATCGTCGCGAGCTCGCGGGCGAACACCGCGGGGTGGCGGAGGTCGGCGGCGAAGACGAGCGATCCGACGTGCAGCCGAGCGGTCGCGGCCGCGGCGCTGGCCATCGCGGCGATCGGGCCGAGTCCCTCGTCGAGGTGGTCCGGCACGAACATCGTGGAGTAGCCGGCGTCCTCGAGCCAGCGAGCGCTGTCGGCCCACGAGCGGTCGTCGAGTGGCCCCTGGAGCTCGACCGCGAACCTGAACGTGCGTGGATGCGTCATCGTGGCCGGACGATACCGGCGGCGCGACGAGCGGGCCGAGTCAGACCGAGCTCGCCGCCCCGCCGCCCGACGACGCGAGCGGGAAGGCGACCAGGATCCCGTCGACGCCCCCGTTGGGCGGCGTGTCGGCGAACTGTCCGGTGGTGCTGCCGGAGATGACGAGCAGGCCGTCCTCGGTGGTGGTGATGCCCGAGGACCGGTCGTCGCCTTCGGTGCCGAACCGTGAGCTCCACAGCACCTCGCCGCTGACGGCGTCGACCGCCGCGAGGAAGATGTCGGTCGCTCCGCCGGGTCCGCCGTCGGTCTCGAGCAGGGTGCCGAACTCGCCGTCGGTCGTCCCGGTGACGTACACGATGGCCCCGTCGGCCACGATCCCCGTCACGTCCTCGACGCCCGAGGAGCCGAACTGGGCGGTCCACAGCAGCGCGCCGTTGGTTCCGAAGGACCCGACCACGGCGTCGGTGGCGCCGACAGCGACGTCGGTCCCGGCGCCGTCGAGATCACCGTCGGTCGTGCCACCCGCGATGAACTGCTCGGTGCCCCGACGCGCTTCGCCGGTGGTCGTCACGCTGGTGAAGGTGTCGGAGCTGGCCGAGCCGACCTGCGTCACCCAGCGCTGCTTGCCATCCGCGTCGAAGCGCGAGATCCACGCATCTCGCCCGCCCTTGGATGCACCCTCGAGATCGCCGTCGGTGTAGCCGACGAGGATGCCGTCGGCGTCGGCGGTCGCCGCGACGCCGAGCGCGCCGTCCTCGAAGGGCGTGCCGAACTGGCGGGCCCAGAGCGGTCGTCCGACGGCGTCGGTCTGCAGCGCGAGTGCGTCACCGCCGCCCAGTCCACGGCCCGACGGATCCTCGGCACCGGGCAGGCGCCCGCTCAGCACGCCGGACGCGTAGCCGACCGGGTCCTCGTCGGCGAGTGTCACGCCGGTGATCCGCTCGGCGTCGGGCCCGCCGAGCTGCTGGACCTGGCCGAGCAAGCCGGTGTCGTCGGTCGACCCGCACCAGGCGTCCTGTCCGCCCGCGGAGGCGACGCCGAAGGTGCCGTCGGTGACGCCGCACACGACCACGGACTGCTCGTTCGCCGCCACCCCGGTCGCCCCGTCGGCTCCGGTGGATCCGTCCTGCTCGGCCGCGACGATCTCGCCCTCGGTGGTGACCACGGCGACGACCGCATCGGTGGAGCCCTGGACCGGCGTCCCCAGTCCCTGTGTCGTGTCGCCCACCGCGACGACGGCAGCCTGATGGCCGGTCACGGCGAGCAGCCGGTCGTCGCCGGGTCCACCGACCTGGAGCTTCCACGCGATCGGCAGCGGTTCCGCCGACTCGGGGTCGGTGGTCCCCGGCGCGAGCGAACCCCTGGGCATGGTGGTCGTCGTGTCGTTCTCGGGCAGTGTCACCGTGGCCGGCTCATCGCGGTCGAACGAGCACCCCGAGACCACGAGTGCGCCGCCGAGCAGTCCGAGCACCGCGGCGGTGCGAACCCGGTGGCGACGCCCCGTCGTGCGGACGTCTCGGTGGTGCTGCTCGGTCACAGGTCGTGGTCCTCTCGGCGATGGTCGGCCCGACCCGGTGACGCAGGACGGGACTGCAGTCTCCCAGCCGAGGACCCGATGTGCACTGCGCGGTCATCCCTCGCGGGGTACCCACACTTGTGGCACCATCGCGAGATGAGCGATCTGCCACCCCTCGACCAGCCGCAGGCCCACGTGGTGGTCGGACCGAACGACCAGCGCGGACCCTACGCACTGGAGCTCCTGATCAGCGAGGTCATCGCAGGTCGCCTGAGCGACGAGACACCCGTGTGGTGGCCCGGTCTGCCCGACTGGACGACCATGGGATCGCACCCGGGCGTGGCCGCCGAGCTGCAGCGCCGCCGTGCACCCGCGCCGGCGCCCGCGCCGGGCTGGGC
>JALYWI010000092.1 GCA_030852785.1 Actinomycetota bacterium | reverse complement strand
GCGCATGAGCGCGTCATCCGCGTTGCCGCGTTGGCGCCCGAGGCACTCGGTCCAACGGGTCGGGCGCACCGGGTGGCGCGTCGTGCGGCGACCGACGGCGAGTCGGCCCCCGGCGTCGGACAGTCGGAGTGCCAGGTCGGTGTCCTCGCGGTAGGCCCTCGGGAACCGCTCGTCGAACCCGCCGACCTCTGCGAGGGCGACGCGTCGCACCGCCATGTCGGCGGTGATCCATGCGGCGTCCGCGAGCTGTGCGACGCCGCGCTCGACGTCGTCGGGTGGACGGTCGCCGTCGAGGGGCACCTCGATCTGCGCCTGGACCGCGACCGTGCGCGACGGTGCCGACCTCAGGTCGGTCGCCAGCAGGGCCGCCCACCCGGGGCCGACCTCGACGTCGTCGTCGAGGAACACCACCCACGGCGCCGTCGTCCGCTGCCATCCGGCGTTGCGGGCCGCGGCGGGACCCCGGGCCGGTCCGCGCACGACCGTGCACCGGGCGTGCTGCATCGGCGGGGGCTGCAGCGCAGCGTCGGGGGCAGGGCGATCGTCGACGACGACCACGCAGCCGACCAGCCCCGGGTGATCGGCGAGCTCGTGGTCGAGCCCATCGAGCAGGCGCTCGAGTGAGGGCCGCCCGATGCTCGGCACGACCACATCGACGAGCGGGCGATCGACGTCGCCGCGCTGCTCGACCTGTGCGGAGCGGGCGTCGCTCATGCCGCGGCTCGCGCCGAGAACGTCGCGGCCCGACGGACGACGAACGGCCCGATCGCGAGCAGGTCGATCGGTGCCGACCCGAAGCACTCGAGTGCATCGCGTGGCGTGTCGACCATGGGCCGGCCCGCGGTGTTCAACGAGGTGTTGACCACGGCCGGCAACCCGGTCAGCGCCTCGAAATGCGCCAGCATGTCGTGCAGCACGGGTTCCTCTGCGGCATCGACGGTCTGCGCGCGTGCGGTGCCGTCGACGTGCACCACCGCCGGGATGCGACCGGCCCACTCGTCGCGCACCCGGTGCACGAAGAGCATGTGCGGGCTGGGGATCGGACCCGCTTCGAAGACGTCGGCCGCCCGTTCGAGGAGCACCATCGGAGCGACGGGCCGGAAGTGCTCCCGTCCCTTCACGTCGTTCAGGCGCGACAGGTTCTCGGCCCGGCCGGGATGCGCCATGAGGCTGCGATGGCCCAGGGCCCGGGGCCCGAACTCGCTGCGGCCCTGGAACCACGCGACGACCTGGTCCTCGGCGAGCGCCCGAGCGACCTCTGCGGCGAGATCGGCGGGCCGCTCGTAGGGCACCGCCGCGGTGCGCAGGACGTCCTCGAGCGAGGCGTCGTCCCACCCGGGACCGAGCGCAGCGGTGCGCATGGGCATGGGTCGGTCGCCCAGCTCGGCGGCGAGCTGCAGCGCCGCTCCCAACGCCGTGCCGGCATCACCTGCGGCCGGCTGGACCCAGATCTCGTCGAAGGGCCCGTCCTCGAGCAGCCGGCTGTTCGCGACGCAGTTGAGCGCCACACCGCCGGCCATGGCGAGACGACGTTCGCCGGTCCGTTCGTGGAGCCACGTCGCGGTCTCGATCAGCAGCTCCTCGAGCCGCGCCTGCACCGATGCCGCCAGGTCCACGTGCGCCCGGTCGGTGCTGCCGTCGCCGCGACCCGGCGGGGCGAACTCGGACCAGTCGACCGGCTCGGTGACGAACCCGCCGCTGCCGTCGCTCCGCATGAGCGCACGGAAGCGCTCCAGATGTCGTGGCGTGCCATAGCTGGCCATCGCCATGACCTTGTACTCGTCGCTCGAACGGCGGTAGCCGAGGTGCTCGGTCAGCTCCTCGTACCGCAGGCCGATGCTGTGGGGGAGTGCCTGGACGCCGAGCTCGCAGAACCGTCCGTCCTTCGCCATGCCGGCGAGCGACGAGGTCGTCTCGCCGCGACCGTCCATGACGAGGACCGCGCACGAGTCGAACGGCGAGGCGGCCCAGGCCGACGCCGCGTGTGCGACGTGGTGACGCACGTGGTGCACGACACCCGGGTCGAGGCCCGGCAGCAGCGTCTTGAGGAAGTACGGCGCGCGCCGGGCGTAGAGGGTCCGCAGCCCCTCCCACTCGTGGTCGGAGCCCGGTGAGTCGTCCACGGGTGCAGCGCCCGGGTCGTACGAGTAGCCGATCGCATCGAGGTCGCACGGGTCGAGATCCGCGTGGTCGAGACACCACGCGATCGCCTGCTCGGGCAGCTCCCAGGTCGAGAACGGCACCGGCGACTTGCCGTGCTTCCGGCGGCTGAACCGTTCCTCCTCGGCGGCGGCGACGATCTCGCCGTCGATCACGAGTGCGGCGGCGGGGTCGTGGAACACGGCGTTGACGCCCAGGATGACGGCCATGGTGAACCTCCGGATCGGATGGACGTTGCTCCCCCTACCCGCGTGCGGTCGCGACGTGCGCCGAAGGGGGTTGCGGGACCGGGTCGACGGGTACGCGGACCGCATGGAACCGACGGAGGCAACCACCTCGACCACCGGACCGGCGCCGATGAACTCCCTGCCGGACGGCCCCCACGCGAAGGCCGAGGCGGGCGAACACGGCATCCCGGTCGACGCCGACCCCGACGAGGTCGACGCCGACGAGGCCGGGTCGCCCGCTGCTGGCGGCTCGGATCAGACGGAGGCGGCCGACCGCTCCGAGTGAGCCGGAGTTGCGCGAGCCGGAGGCGCGCGGTGGCGCGACGTCACTCGCCGTCGGCGCGTGCGCCGGTGGTGTGGCGGGGCGTGCTGCGCTCCTCGCGCCGCATCCACTCCCACATCGTGGCGGCGAGCAACCCGACCATCACGAACTCTCCGCCGACCCACATGACCTGGGCTCCGGCACGTTGGTCGGCGATCCCGGCGGCGACCGGCAGGTCGGTGCTGAGCACCGGTCGATCGAGCGAGGTGAGCACCAACCCCAGGAAGCCGTGGCTCACCAGCACCACGGCGCCGATGAGCAGCCGCATCGGTGGCGTCAGCCTCGTGGGGAGCGGTGCCCGACCTGCCAGGTGCTCGACGAACAGCAGCCCGACGACGAACAGGTGTACGTGCACCAGCAGGTGCACGGGTCCCGTGTTCGACAGGACCGCTCGCAGTGGGGTCAGCCAGAGCAGCCACGGGGTGACGGCGAAGCCGACCGCGACCAGCATCGGAGCGGTGGCGACCCGGGCGTAGGGCGTCCGGGACCAGCGGTGCAGACGCCGTGGCCCGACGGCGGCCCCCACCAGCTGCCCCGGCTGTGCCGCCACGATCAGCAGCGGCGCCAGCATGCCCAGGACCAGGTGCTCGCCGGCCTCGGTCACGAAGCGCGAGTCCGGCATCAGCTGCACCAGGGCCACGAGCGCCAGGGCGCTGCTGATGAGGGCGATCGTCCGCCACGACGTGCCGGCAGGGCTGCGAGGCATGACGTGCACCTACCCAGGTTCCGCCGCGGTCAGAGGTGCGCCCTCGGCCGGACGCGGAATTCGGCGGACGTGCCGCCAGGTCTGCTCCGCGGTCGAAGGGGTAGGGCGGGTCAATGACCTCGACGGTGGCGAGATCGACGGCTGCACACCCGGCCGCCCCAACGGAGCGTGCAGCCCGGATCGTCACCGTCGGGGCCATCGTCTGGCTGTCCTCGGAGCTGATGTTCTTCGGCGGGCTCTTCGGCGCCTACCTCACCCTGCGGGGTTCGGCCGACGGACCGTGGCCACCTGAGGGTGCCGAGCTCGAGGTGCCGCTCGCGCTCGCCCTGACGGCGGTGCTGCTCGTGTCGAGCGTGACGGCGCACCTGGGAGTGAGCGCACTGCGTCGCGGTCGTGTCGCGGCGTTCCGGGCCTGGTTCGTCGTCACCGGCGTGCTCGGCGCCGCCTTCCTCGCCGGGCAGGCCTACGAGTGGAGCGAGCTGCGCTTCGGCGTCGACGACCACGTCTACGGGACGGCGTTCTTCACGATCACCGGTTTCCACGGCCTGCACCTCTTCGCAGGGGTCCTCGCGATCGCCGTGATGGTCGGCCGATCCCTGTCGCTCGACTTCGGCGCCGATCGCCTGCCCGCCGCCGAGGTCACCTCGTACTACTGGCACTTCGTCGACGGCGTCTGGATCGCCGTCCTGGTCCTGCTCTACCTGCTCGTATGACCACCCGGCTCGCTCCGATCCTGGGCGCGGCCACCGTCGTCGCGCTCTCGACGCTCGTGGCCGTCGCGACCTCGGACGCTCCGGCGCACGGAGCGGTCGTCGCCGAGCACGCGTCGCCGTCGTCGGCGGGCTCCGAGCAGGCAGAGGGTGACGCAGTGCGCGGTCGGGAGCTGTTCCAGCGCGGCTGCGCGTCCTGCCACGGCCCGGAGGGCGGAGGGGTCGAGGACCGAGGCCCGGACCTGAGCGACGCAGGGGCCGCGTCCGCGGACTTCTACCTGTCCACGGGCCGCATGCCGATGGACGAGCCGTCCCGCCAGACCCGTCGCAAACGCCCCGCCTACGACGAGGCCGATCGTGCCGACCTGGTCGCGTTCGTCGCGGAGCTGGGCGACGGGCCGGCCATCCCGGAGCTCGACGCACACGAGGGTGACCTGGCGGAAGGCCAGGAGATCTACACCGACCAGTGCGCGGCCTGTCACAGCTCGGCCGGCGCGGGCGGCGCGGTCGGCCAGAACGTCTTCGCTCCCGGCGTCACCGGGGCGACCTCACTCGAGATCGCCGAGGCGGTGCGCGTCGGTCCCGGCGCGATGCCCGCGTTCGGGGAACGCGCACTCGACGACGAGCAGCTCGCGTCGGTGATCCGCTACGTGGAGTTCCTGAGGGCTCCGGAGGACCGTGGCGGCGCCCCGCTCGGGAGGATCGGACCGGTGCCCGAGGGTCTGGTCGCCTGGCTGGTCGGCGTCGGCGCGCTCGTGTTGCTCATGCGATGGATCGGAGACCGCTCGTGACCGCTGGACCCGACCGATCCGAGGCCGACGGGACTCCTGCCCCCGAGGATCCTGTCACCGAGACCGCTTCGAACGAGCGGGAGCCGAGTCCGTCGAACCAGGCGGGGACACCCCGGGACGTGCGCGTCGTCGCCGGGCTGCTGGTCGCCGCGACGGTGGCCGCGCTCGGGCTCACCGTCGTGTTCGTGCGCGGTGGGCAACCGCAGCTCGAGGGGGCGCTGCTGATGGTCGCGCTCGGCTCGCTGGGCGCGGCCGTGATCTGGTGGGCCACCCGCCTGATGCCCGACGACGAGGCCGAGGAACCGCGCCCGACGCTCGCGTCGAGCGACGAGCCGCGGCGCGAGTTCTACGACACGTTGCAGGAGGGCGCCGAGGGCTTCACGGGACGTCGCGGGCTGCTGAAGCTGCTGGGCCTCGCCGCGGGGTCACTGGGACTGGCGGCCGTGTTCCCGCTGCGCTCCCTGGGACCCACGCCGGGCCGGTCGCTCTTCGAGACGCCGTGGCGGCGCGGTTCGAGGGTGGTCACGAGCGACGGCCGACCGGTGCCGGCGTCGGAGATGACCGTCGGCAGCGTGCTCACGGTGTTCCCCGAGGGCCACGAACGCTCCGACGACGCTGCCACCATGTTGATCCGCGTCGAGCCGGAACGCATCGAACCGGACCCCGGCCGAGCCGACTGGTCGCCCGACGGTCACGTCGCCTACTCCAAGTTGTGCACCCACGTCGGGTGTCCCGTCGGGCTCTACCGCGAGACCACCCATGAGCTGCTCTGCCCCTGCCACCAGAGCACCTTCGACGTGCTGCGCGGTGCCGCGGTGACCTTCGGACCGGCCACGCGGCCCCTGCCGCAGCTGCCGCTCGAGATCGACGACGAGGGGTTCCTGGTCGCTCGCGAGGGCTACACCGAACCCGTCGGGCCGATCTTCTGGAACCGCGATCGTGACGGTGGACGGTGAGCCGGCCATGAGCGGACGGCCGACGCTGCGCGGCGCGCTGCGCTGGGTGGACGACCGCGTCGGTGGGGCGCCGGTGGGGCGCAAGGCGCTGCGACGTGTGTTCCCGGACCACTGGTCGTTCCTATTGGGCGAGACCGCGATGTACAGCTTCGTGGTGTTGCTCGTCACCGGCGTGTTCCTCACGTTCTTCTTCGAACCGTCGACCCGCGAGGTGATCTACGACGGTCCGTACGAGCCGTTGCAGGGTCGCGAGATGTCGGCCGCGTACCGCTCGGCGCTCGAGATCAGCTTCGAGGTGCGCGCCGGCCTGGTCATGCGTCAGATCCACCACTGGGCGGCGCTGGTGTTCGTGGCGTCGATCGTCGTGCACCTCGGCCGTGTCTTCTTCACCGGGGGCTTCCGGCGTCCCCGGGAGCTGAACTGGGTCGTGGGTGTGACGCTGTTGGTCCTGGCGATCGGCAACGGCTTCTTCGGGTACTCGTTGCTCGACGACCTGCTCTCCGGGACCGGCATGCGTGTCGCCTGGTCGATCGCCCTCGCCGTGCCGGTCGTGGGCCCGTCGCTCGCGTTCGGGCTCTTCGGCGGCGAGTTCCCCGCGGCCGCGACCATCCCGCGCTTCTACACGTTGCACGTGCTCGTCGTGCCGGCGTTGATCGTGGCGTTGCTCGGGGTCCACCTCGGGCTCGTGTGGCGCCAGAAGCACACGCAGTACCCGGGCGGCTCGCGCCGTGAGGACAACGTGGTGGGACGGCGTCTGTGGCCGGCGTTCGCGTCGCGGTCACTCGGGCTGTTCCTGTTGACGACCGCGGTGCTGTGCGGGCTCGGAGGACTGGCGCAGATCAACCCGGTCTGGGTGTACGGGCCGTTCAGCCCGACCGCGACCGCGGTGACCTCGGCGTCGCAGCCCGACTGGTACATGGGGTGGCTCGACGGTGCGCTGCGGCTCTTCCCCGGGTGGGAGATCCGGGTGTTCCACTTCTCGGTGCCGAGCGCGTTCTTCGCCGGCGTCCTGGTGCCCACGGTCGCGTTCGGACTGCTCTACGCATGGCCGTTCCTCGAGGCACGTGTGACCGGCGACCGTGACGCCCACCACCTGCTCGACCGTCCCCGCGACGTGCCGCTGCGCACCGCGATCGGCGCGGCGAGCTTCGTGTTCTTCGGGGTGCTCTTCCTCGCCGGCAGCAACGACGTGTTGTCCGGGCTCATCGGTGTGGCGCCGGAGACGC
>JALYWI010000078.1 GCA_030852785.1 Actinomycetota bacterium | reverse complement strand
CGGCGGACCCCCGCGCGGGCTCCGCGACGATCACCGACGCGCTCTCGAGGGGGCCGGGTGTGCACGTCGTCGAGGTCTCGCCGACCTGCGACCTGGTGTCGGTGGCGGTCGCGGCCGCAGCGACGGGCCAGGCGCTGGTCGTCGTCCCGGGTGTGGTCGCGGCGGACCACGTGGCGACGGGACTGCGCCGACACGGCGCGGCGGTGGCGAGGTGGCCCCGGGACTGGCAGGCGGCGGCGGGTGGGGCGACCGTGGTCGGCGGTCGTGCCGCCGTGTTCGCGCCGGCACCGCGTCTCGCAGCGGTCGTCGTCATCGACGAGCACGACGAGGCGCTGCAGAACGAGTCGTCGCCCACCTGGCACGCCCGTGAGCTGGCCGTCGAACGGGCACGACGAGCGGGGGTGCCCTGCGTGCTCGTCTCACCCTGTCCGTCGCTCGAGGCGTACAGCGCCCAGAGCGCCGAGCGCGGCGAGGGGTGGTCACTGCGCGACGACGGGCCGCCCCCGCCACCCGCAGCGGCCGAGTCGCGCAGCGAACGCCGTGCCGGCTGGGCGCCGCTGACGATCGTCGACCGGCGCGGCGAGGACACCGGGCGGTCGGGGCTGTACTCGAGCCGGGTGGTCGACGCGATCCGCGAGACGGCACGCGCGGGTCGGCGCGTGGTCTGCGTGCTCAACCGGACCGGCCGCGCCCGACTGCTCGCCTGTCGAGGATGCGGGACCATCGCCGAGTGCGACGCCTGCGGCGCGGCCGTGCACCTCGACGACGACGCCACGCTGGTCTGTCCACGGTGCGACGCACGTCGCCCGGTGGTCTGCATCGAGTGCGGCTCGAGCGCGTTGTCGAACCTGCGTGTCGGCGTGACCCGCGCCCGCGAAGAGCTCGAGGCGCTGGCGATGGAGCCGGTCGACGCCCTGACCGGCAGCGACGGTGAGCCGACCGGCGCCCGCATCGTGATCGGCACCGAGGCCGCCCTGCACCGGGTCACCGACCCCGGTCTCGTGGTGTTCCTCGACCTCGACCAGGAGCTGTTGGCGCCCCGCTACCGGGCCGCCGAGGAGTGCCTCGCACTGCTGCTGCTGGCCTCACGACAGCTCGGCGGCCGCTCCAGGGGCGGTCGCCTGATGGTCCAGACCCGCCGACCCGAACACGAGGTCGTGCAGGCGGCGCTGCGTGGCGATCCCCGGATCGTCTCGGCGGTCGAGGCCGATCGTCGTCGCCTGGTGCGCTTCCCTCCCGCGGCGACCGTCGCGGTCGTCGGTGGCGAGGCCGCGGCGGGCTACATCGAGGCCGTCGGTGCACCCGTGGGCGTCGAGGTCCTCGGCCCGGACGACGGACGGTGGTTGCTGCGTTCGGACGAGCCGGCGACGCTGCTCGACCACCTCGCCACGGTGGTCCGCCCACCGGGTCGGCTACGCCTGCGGGTCGATCCGTCCCGCCTGCGCTGAGCCGACGCGCAGGATCCGGTACCCCTGACGGGAACGGATCCGCTCGACCTCGTGACCCCGAGCGCCCAACCACGACGCGAGCGAGTCCGCACCGAGGTGCTTCTGCACCACCAGCCACGCCGAACCGGTGGGGGTCAGACGGTCGAGCCAGTGCTCCAACAGGCCGTGCAACGCACCCTTGCCGATGCGGATCGGCGGGTTCGAGACGATCGTCTCGAACCGGAGTTCGTCCGGCACCCCCTCGGGAGCCACCACCGAGACCTCGAGCCCGGCCGCCGACGCGTTCAGGGCACAGAGCTCGCGGGCTCGTTCGTTGACGTCGACCGCCCACACCTCGAGCGTGGGTCGCCGGGCCGCCACGGTGCAGGCGATCGGGCCGTAGCCGCAGCCCACGTCGACCACGGGCCCGTCGAGCAGCTCCGGGAGCTCCATCAGCAGCAACTTGGTGCCGGGATCGATCCGGCTGGAGGAGAACACCCCCCGGTCGGTGACCAGGTCGAACGAGCGGTCGGGCAGGTCGAGACGCACCGTGGAGCGTCGGGAGGCGACCTCGGGGCTCGAATCGAAGTACTGGCCCGGGGCGACCGCCGGAGCGGCCGCACGGGGCGCGTCGGCGTCGGTGACACCCGACTCGTCGGTGCTGTCGGGGTGCTCCACGTCGTCCACGGTATCCTGGGCGACATGGCATCCCCTTACGCCATCCGTCTCGTGGGAGACCCCGTCCTGCGGCAACGCGCGGATGAGGTCTCCGAGATCGACGGACGACTCGTGAAGCTCTGCGACGACATGCTCGAGACCATGTACGACGCGCCCGGCGTCGGTCTGGCCGCGCCCCAGGTCGGCGTGCAGAAGCGCTTCTTCGTCTACGACCTCGGTGCGGGCGACGGCGGACAGGTCCTGATCAACCCGGTCGTCACCGAGACGGCGGGCGAGTGGGAGTTCCACGAGGGCTGCCTCTCGGTGCCCGGCATGTCGTTCGACATCGTGCGCCCGAAAGAGATCCACGTCACGGGCCTCGACCTCGACGGCAACGAGGTGTCCTTCGACGCGGACGAGTTCTTCGCGCGGGTGGTGCAGCACGAGCTCGACCACCTCGACGGCGTGCTGCTGCTCGAGCGCCTCGACGACGAGCAGCGTCGCGACGCCAAGCGAGCGCTGCGCGAGCGGGCCATGGCCGGCGACGAGCTGCCGACGGCCCCCGAACCCAAGCGATCGTTCTTCAAGCTCCGTTGAAGCTCGCCTACCTGGGGACCCCTGCGATCGCGGTCCCGCCGCTGCGCGCACTGCACGCCGCCGGACACGAGGTCGTCCTGGTCGTCTCGGGCGCCGACAAGCGCCGCGGCCGAGGTGGCGCCACGTCGCCCAGCCCGGTGAAGGCGGCCGCCCTCGAGCTCGGGCTCCCGGTGTCGTCCGACCCCGACGACGTCGTCGACGCTGGCGCCGAACTGGGTGTGGTCGTCGCATACGGGCGGATCATCCGGCCCCACGTCCTGGCCGAGCTGCCCATGGTGAACCTGCACTTCTCGCTCCTGCCGCGCTGGCGTGGTGCCGCGCCGGTCGAACGGGCGATCCTGGCGGGCGACGACCGGACCGGCGTGTGCGTCATGGAGGTCGCCGAAGGGCTCGACACCGGTGACGTGTACGCGGTGCGTTCCCTCGAGATCGGTCCGACCGAGACCGCCGATGAGCTGCGGGCCCGACTCGTCGGGGTCGGCACGGATCTGCTGGTCGGGACACTCGGCGAGGGCCTGCCGCACGGCGAGCCCCAGTCCGACGACGGCGTGACCTATGCCGCCAAGCTGACCCCCGCCGACCTGGAGCTGCACTGGGACAGCCCCGCGGAGCAGGTGCTGCGCACCGTGCGGGTCGGGGGAGCGTGGACCACGTGGCACGGCGCCCGGTTCAAGGTGCACGCCGCGAGCGTCACCAGCTCGGGCGAGGCCGCGGCGCCGGGCACGTTCGTCGATCCGGTCACCGTCGCCTGCGCGAGCGGCGCGGTCGTCCTCGAGGTCGTGCAGCCCGAGGGCAAGGCGCGCATGGACGCCGCCGCCTGGGCCAACGGCGCCCGCCCGGCCGGCGAACGGCTCGGGACATGACGGATCGCAAGGCGGCAGCATCGTCGACGGCGGGATCGACGACGGCGGCATCGACGACGGCAGCATCGACGACGGCGGGCGGCGGGGTGACCGATGTCGGTGCCGATGCACGGCGCACCGCGCTCGAGGTGCTGGCCCGCGTCGCGGATGACGGCGCCTACGCGAACCTCGCCCTCGGCGCTGCCCTCGGCCGGTCCGGCCTCTCGGAGCAGGACCGTGGTTTCGTCACCGACCTCGTCTACGGGACGCTGCGACGCCAACGCACCTGCGACCACCTCGTGGACCGCTTCCTGACCTCGGACCCGCCCGGCCCCGCTCGCCGGGCACTCCGACTGGGCGCCTACCAGCTCGCCTTCCGTGACGACGTGCCGTCGTACGCCGCGGTCGCCGCGACGGTCCAGGCCACCCCCAAGCGCTTCCGCGGGTTGGTCAACGCGGTGCTGCGCAAGGTCTCCTCGGCGTCGACCACGCCGCCGGACGACCGCACCGAGCTGTCCTACCCGGACTGGATCATCGACCTGCTGCGCACCGACCTGGGTGCCGAGGCGGCGGACGCCGCGATGCGCGAGATGAACGAGTCGCCCGAGGTGACGATCCGCGCCGACGGCTACGTGCAGGACCTGGCCTCGCAGTGGGTCGCCGAGCTCACCGGCGGCGCGCCGGGTGAGATGGTGCTCGACCTGTGCGCCGCTCCCGGCGGCAAGGCCACGGCGATCGCCGGCACCGGCGCGACGGTCGTCGCCGCCGACCTGCAGCCGCACCGGGTCGGTCTGGTCGCCTCGAACGCCGCCCGTCTGGGCACCACCGACGTGCGACCCGTCGTCGCGGACGCCGCACACCCGCCCTTCCGCCCCGGTGCCGCCGACGTCGTGCTGCTCGACGCACCGTGCTCCGGACTGGGCGTGCTGCGTCGCCGTCCCGATGCCCGCTGGCGTCTCGAGCCGGCTGCGCCCCAACGCCTGGCCGAGCTGCAGCGTCGACTCATCGAGGTGGCGGCCTCGCTGGTGCGCCCCGGGGGCACGCTCGTCTACAGCGTGTGCACCCTGAGCGCCCGCGAGAGCCGTGGTGTCGACGAGCACCTGGCGAGCACTCGGCCCGACCTGGTGCCGCTGGACCCGCCGGGGGAGCCCTGGGCACCGTGGGGCCGCGGGGCGATCCTGCTGCCGCAGGCGGCGTCGACCGACGGGATGTGCATCTTCCGGTACCGCCGGACCGACGGCTGAGCGGTCGGGTCGCTGCGGCACCCGGCGGCCGCGGCGCCGGTACGATCGCAGCGTCCGTCCGAACTGGTGAAGGAGACGCGATGGTGGAGCTCGGGCCGCAGCAGGCGAAGGTGCTCACGGTGTCCGACGGGGTCGAGAGCGGCTCGGTCGACCTGAGCGGAGCGGCGCTCGAGGACCGACTCGGCGAGGTGGGCTTCGACGTCATCGAGCGCCGAGTGGTGCCCGACGTCGTCGAGGACGTCTCGAACGCGCTGTCGTACATGGCCTACGGCTTCAACGGCCTGATCGTCACCACCGGCGGCACCGGGTTCGGACCGCGTGACATCACTCCGGAGGCCACGAACCGCATCCTGGACCGCGCCGCGCCGGGGCTCGCCGACGCGATCCGCGCCATCGGCCCGCTGGGACGCCTCTCGCGCTCCACCGCCGGCATCCGGGGCGCCGCACTGATCCTGAACGTCGCCGGCGACCCGGTGGGCGCCGTCGCGATGCTCGACGCGGTCATCGACGTGGTGCCCGAGGCCCTGGCCGTCCTGGGGGGACGGACCTCGCACAGCGACGTCCGGGGCTCCTGATCGCGTCCGAACGCCGCGGGCTGCGCCGCAGCCTCGCCCGGGGCGGTGTCGGCCGGTGTGCCGACCCGGTCCGGTCGAATCGCCCACGGCCGGATCAAATTCGACCGACCCGCGTGCTCGTGCGTACCATGAGGCCCGGATGACGCCCTCTCCTGCCACCGACGCGACCGATCGCGAGTGCATGACCCGTGCGGTCCACGCGGCATCGACCGTGCGCTGCGTGACCTCGCCGAACCCGTGGGTCGGTGCCGTGCTGCGCACACCCGACGGGCAGATGTTCGAGGGCGCCACCCGTGAACCGGGACGTGAGCACGCCGAGGTGGTGGCGCTCGACGCCGCGGGCGACGCCGCGGACGGCGCCACGCTGTACGTCACCCTCGAACCCTGCAGCCACACCGGGCGCACCGGCCCGTGCGTCGACGCGATCATCGACGCGGGTGTCGTGCGCGTCGTCGTCGGCATCGAGGACCCCGACCCCCGCGTGGGCGGCACGGGTTTCGAACGCCTCCGCGACGCCGGCATCGAGGTCTGCGTCGGCATCCAGGCCGAACACGTCCGCAACCAGCTCGCCCCGTACCTGAAGCACCGCCGGACCGGGCGCCCCTGGGTCGTGCTGAAGCTCGCCAGCACCCTCGACGGCGGCACCGCCGCGCCGAACGGGTCCAGCCAGTGGATCACCTCGCCCGCAGCCCGCGCGGACGGCCACCGATTGAGGGCCGAGTCCGACGCGATCCTCGTGGGGGCCGGCACCGTGCGTCGCGACGACCCGTCGCTGACCGTGCGCGACTACCGGCCGCCCGTGGTGCCGGAGTCGGGATCGGTCGACCCGCGCCGGATCGTGCTCGGCCAGGTCGCCGAGTCGGCCAAGGTGCAGCCCTGCCGATCCATGTCGGGCGACCTCGGTCTCATCCTCGACGAGCTGGGCTCCGACGGCGTCGTCCAGCTGCTCGTCGAGGGCGGCGCCGCCGTCGCCGGTGACTTCCACCGTGCCGGCCTGGTCGACCGCTACGTCATCTACATCGCGCCTGCGCTCTTCGGCGGCGACGACGCCAACGGGCTCTTCGAGGGCGCGGGCGCATGGGACATCGCGGATCTCTGGCGGGGCCGCTTCGTCGGCGTCGAGCGGGTCGGCGACGACCTGCGCATCGAGCTCGCCGCACCCACGGAAGGGGACTGACGTGTTCACGGGCATCGTCGAAGAACTCGGAACGGTCGAGTCGCTCACGGGTCCGCGCCTGCGGCTGCGGGCCGCCACGGTGCTCGGCGACGTGTCGATGGGCGCCTCGATCGCCGTGAACGGCTGCTGCCTGACCGTCGTCGCCTGGGGCGACGACTGGTGGGAGGCCGACGTCAGCGACGAGACCTTCGCCCGCACGAGCCTGCAGGGCGTCGCCCCCGGCGACCCGGTGAACCTGGAGCGCCCGGTGCGCCTCGAGGACCGCCTCGGCGGCCATCTGGTGCAGGGCCACATCGACGGGGTCGGTGTCATCGCGGCCCAGGTGCCCGACCTGCGGGTCCGGGTGCCCGAGGACCTCATGCGCTACGTCGTCGAGAAGGGCTCGGTCACCGTCGACGGTGTGTCGCTGACCGTCGTCGACGTGCTCGACGACGGCTTCACGGTCGCGGTCATCCCGCACACCTCCGAGGTGACGACACTGGGTCGCCGGCGGGTCGGCGACGCGGTCAACCTCGAGGTCGACGTGATGGCCAAGTACGCCGAACGACTGATGGCGGGCATCCTCGCCCGAACGGGTGCAGCGCCCGACGCTGCAGCGACAGGCGCACCGAGCGCAGCGACAGGCGCACCGAGCGCAGTGACAGGAGACGGATCATGACCCGTGAACCACTCGAGCACCAGGGTGAGGCCGATTCGGCCTTCGCCTCGATCGAGGACGCGGTCGCCGCGATGGCAAGGGGCGAGATCATCGTCGTCGTCGACGACGAGGACCGCGAGAACGAGGGCGACCTGATCATGGCCGCCGAGGCCGCGACGCCCGAGAACATCACGTTCTTCGTGCGCCACACTTCGGGCGTGATCTGTGCACCGCTGACGGGGGAGCGGCTCGACGAGCTCGACATCCCGCTGATGGTGCACGACAACACCGAGTCGCACCGCACCGCGTTCACCTATTCGGTCGACTACGTGCACGGCACCAGCACCGGCATCTCCGCAGCGGACCGCTCGGCCACCATCAAGGCGCTCATCGACCCGTCGACCAAGCCGATCGACCTCGCCCGGCCGGGGCACATCTTCCCGCTGCGCTACGCCGACGGCGGTGTGCTCAAGCGTGCCGGTCACACCGAGGCGGCCGTCGACCTGGCCCGCCTGGCCGGGATGGACCCCGCCGGCGTGCTGTGCGAGATCGTCAACGACGACGGCACCATGGCCCGCGTCCCGGACCTGATCGAGTTCTGCAAGGAGCACGGGCTGCTGATGGTCACCATCGCGCAGCTCGTGAAGTACCGCCGTCAGAACGAGAAGCTGGTGCGCCGCGTCGCCGAGGCACGCATCCCGACGCCGTGGGGCGACTTCACCTCGTACGTGTACGAGTCGGTGCTCGACGGTGAGCAGCACGTGGCCATGGTGCGCGGCGCGGTGCAGGGCGAGCGCGACGTGCTCGTCCGGGTGCACTCCGAGTGCCTCACCGGCGACGTGTTCCACTCGCTGCGCTGCGACTGCGGTCCGCAGCTCGACGCCGCCATGAAGGCGATCGACGAGGAGGGCCTCGGCGTCGTCGTGTACCTCCGCGGCCACGAGGGCCGGGGGATCGGCATCGGGCACAAGATCCGGGCCTACAGCCTCCAGGAGCAGGGCCACGACACCGTCGACGCCAACACCGAGCTCGGCCTGCCCGTCGACAGCCGCGAATACGGCATCGGCGCGCAGATCCTCAACGACCTGGGCATCACCACCATGCGCCTGATGACCAACAACCCCAAGAAGTACGGCGGGCTCGAGGGCTTCGGTCTGCAGATCACCGACCGGGTCTCGATCGAGTCGGTGCCGAACCCCGAGAACATCGAGTACCTGCGGACCAAGCGCGAGCGGATGGGCCACATGCTCGACGGCCTGGACTGAGGAGCGCGGCGATGGGTGTCGACTTCCGATCTCCCGACGCGGACGGCGCGCTGCCCGCGGACGGCACGGGCCGCCGTGTCGGCGTGGTGTGCGCACGGTGGAACGACGTGATCACCCGACGGCTGCTCCGCGGGGTGACATCGACCCTGTCGGTTCGTGGCGTCGCCGACGACGACGTCGACGTCGCGTGGGTGCCGGGCGCGTTCGAGTTGCCGCTGGCCGTCAAGGTGATGGCGTCGACGGGCCGCTACGACGCCGTGATCGCCCTCGGATGTGTGATCAGGGGCGACACGGCCCACTTCGAGTACGTCGCCGGCCCTGCGGCCGACGGCATCCTCTCGGCGCAGCTCGAGACCGAGGTCCCGATCATCTTCGGCGTGCTCACCGTCGAGAACCGGCGTCAGGCGCTCGTGCGGTCGGTCGTCGACGGTGACGTCGTCGGCGGCAACAACGGCGCCGAGGCGGCCGACACGGCCCTCGAGATGATCGAGGTGCTGCAGGCGCTCCGAGCCGGCTGAGACGGCTCGCGCCCGCCCGCTCCTGCCGGTCGGGTCAGAGCGTGGGACGTGAGGCAGAGGCGCTGCGGTCCGCGGTCAGCAGCTCGCGGAAGTCGGCCTGGGGCACCGGTCGGGAGTACAGGTAGCCCTGGCCCAGGCGGCAGCCCAGCTCCTCGAGCAGGTTCGCCTGCAGCTCGGTCTCGATGCCCTCGGCGATGGTGCGCACGCCGAGCTGGCGAGCCAGGTCGAGCACGGCGGTGACGATCCGCTGGTTCGTGAACTGGTCGATGTCGTCGACGAAGCTCTTGTCGATCTTGAGCACGTCGAACTCGAACTGCTGGATGTAGCCCAGCGACGAGTAGCCGGTGCCGAAGTCGTCGACGGCGAGCCGCGAGCCGAGCTGGCGCAGCTCGTGCATCGTGGCGCTGATCTTCTCGGTGTCGGTGATGAGCGTCGACTCGGTGACCTCGAGCACGAGGCGTTCGGCGGGCAGGCCGGCACGCTGCAGGATGTCGCTGACGGTCCGGACGATGCCGTCGTCGTGCAGCTGCTGGACCGACAGGTTCACCGACATGGTGAGGTCCATGACGGGTTCGCCGTACTCGTCGCGCCAGGCGGCGAGATCGGTGCAGGCACGTTCCAGGATCCACTCGCCGAGCTTGTCGATCAGGCCGGACTCCTCGGCGAGGGGGATGAACAGACCGGGGCCGAGCAGCCCACGCCGGGGATGGTCCCAACGGATGAGCGCCTCGCAGCCGACGATGCGACGCGTGGCCAGGTCGAACACCGGCTGGTAGTGGGCGACGAACTGCTCCGAGGTGACGGCCCGGGCGAGATCGGCGCGCAGCTCGAGCCGGTCGAACGAGGCGGTGTGCATCTGCGACTCGAACACGATCGCCTGGCGCTTGCCGAGGGTCTTGGCCCGGTACATGGCGATGTCGGCGTTGCGCAGCAGGATGTCGCCGGTGTTGGTGCGGTCGTGGTCGAAGACGATGCCGGCCGACGCGGTGATGTTGAGCTCACGCCCGTTGATGACGAACGGGCTGGCGATCGTGGTGAGCAGCTGGTCGGCCAGATCGGTCACGTGCGATTCGCCGTGGGCACGCTCGAGCACGACGACGAACTCGTCGCCGCCGACGCGGGCGGCGATGTCGCCGAAGGACAGCATGCCGGTGATCCGCTCCGCCACCGACGTGAGCAGCAGGTCACCGAAGGCGTGGCCGAGTGAGTCGTTGATGTCCTTGAAGTCGTCGATGCCGAGCAGGATCGCGGCGACGGTGGTGCTGCCGCTGTTGCGACCGAGCATGCCGGCGAGGTCGTCGAGCACGTGCACCCGGTTCGCGAGTCCCGTGAGCTCGTCGTGGGTGGCCTGGTAGCGGATGCGCTGCTCCATCGACTTGCGGTCGGTGACGTCACGGGCGTTGAGCACGAAGCCACCCACGGCCGGTTCGTCGCGCAGGTCGGTCAGCGACGTCTCGATCGAGCGCAGCTGTCCCTCGGCGTTGTCGAAGTTGAACTCGAGCAGCTCGGAGCTGCCGACCGAGCTCGGCGGGTGCGTGTGCAGACGTGCGGTCCAGTCGACGCTGCTCTGGCGGAAGACCTCGTCGAGCGGTCGCCCGATGATCTCCTCGGGAGTCTCGGCGAGCACGCCGGTCACCGAGGGGCTGGCGTAGCTGATCGCACCGCTCGGATCGAGCACGATCACGAGGTCGGTGGAGTTCTGCACCAGCGACTTGAACCGGGCCTCGGAGAGCATGAGTCGCTCCTCGGCCTGTTTGCGGTCGTCGATCTCACGTGCGTTGAGCACGATGCCGCCGATGTTGGGATCGCTGGAGAGGTCCATGCCGCCGACCTCGAACCAGCGGTACGGACCTTCGCTGTGGCGCAGGCGGAGCTCGACGGTGTCGCGCAGACCGAAGCGCACGTCGTCGAGCATGCCGGAGGCGGCCTGACGATCATCGGGGTGCACGAGGTCCATGACCGAGACATCGCCGGGATCCTGGCCCAGCGAGTAGCCCAGGAGGCGGCCGGCGACGGGGGAGACGTAGGTCAGCTGCAGGTCGGGGTTCAGGATCGCCACGATGTCCGAGGAGTTGTCGACCAGGGCGGCGAAGCGGTCCTCGGAGCGCTGACGGACCTGCCGTTCGGTCTGCTCCACGGCGCGCAGTGCGATCGCCGCCTCACGGCAGAGCGCCGCGAGTGCGTTCTCCTCCTCGACGCTGAGCGTGCCGCTCAGGGTCACGACGATGGCGCCCAACAGGTCGCGCTGGACCACCACGAGACCGGCGAGCGAGCGGGCGGTGTCGCCGGGTGCGGTCAGTTCGACGAGCTTGGCGGTCGTGGGGACCTCGACCTCGGGGCGGCGACGGAGCCGGAGCAACAGCTCCTCGAGGCGATCGACGTGCTGCCAGTCCGACGAGGTGAGCGGATCGAGGATCAGACCACCGCTCACGAACTTCGAGCCCAGGACCTGCTCCGCGCCGACGGTGATGATGCGGGCGACGTCCTCGTTGCTCTCGGCGCTCACGAGCCGCTCGCCCACGGCGCGCAGTCCGGCCTCCATGGTGGCCAGCTCCTCGTTCTGCTGCACGAGGCGCGCCAGGCGCAGGATGACCAGCGGTGCGAGGGCGATGGCGCCGATGGCCGGCAGCAACAGGTGGATGCCGGTCTCGCCCTGGACGACGCCCCAGAGGAGCAGCAGCGGAGGCGTCAGGAGTGCGCCGGCGAGCACCGAGCTGCGTCGACGCGAGACACGGCGGGACATGGCCTGGTCGTTGGGCCGGTCCAGCAGCTGACGGACCGACGGGTGGAAGAGGCCGGCGAGGCCGAGCACGAAGAGGGCCGCCGACATGTAGAGCAGGGCGTCGGGACCGATGCGGTCCGAGGTCACGAACCCGGCGACGATGTCCATGCCGAACGCCACGACGAGCGCGCTCGCGAAGAGGCGGTTGCTGGTGGTGGGGCGCGAACCGGCGACCAGGGCGAGCACCGCCGCGATGATCATCATCAGCGAGACGAGGCTGAACATGACCGTGACGACCTTGGCCTCGGGGCTCACGTCGTCGTTGCTCAGGTACGGCATCACGAAGAGCGACCACTGGAGCAGTGCGACCGCCACACCGCCGACGAGCGCGTCGAGGATGGGGTCGAGCGAGATGCGCGGGTTCCTGAGACGGACGATCAGCAGGATCGACCCGATGAACAGCCCGTTGCTCACCAAGGTGAGCAGGTCCGACGGCGACGGGAAGGGATAGTCCGTGCCGGTGATGATCGCCGTGATCGAGTTCACGAGCCCTGCGAGCAGGGACACGACGGCGGCGGCGACGATGATGCGGAGCGGGCGGCGGATCAGCCCCTCCATCTCCGACACCCGCTTCCACGCCACCACCAGGGCGGCGATGCCGACGAGCAGCCAGAACCCGCCCTTGAGATCGTCGGGCAGGATCAGCAGCAACGCGGACGCGACGAGCAGTGCACCGACGCAGCGCTGCATGGAGCGCATCTCGGGGGCCGTCGATCGTTGGGTTGGAGTCTGCCGCATGTGCTGGACCTCAGGATGTGTTGATCCTTAGGTCGGCATGTGAGCGGAGGAGATGAGCTTCTTTCGTCCTGCACGGTTGCCCGACGCGCAGTGGGGCACCGGAGACGGCCGCTCCGACTCAGACGAGCGAGGGCAGGAAACCGTGCAGCAGGGCGAACTCGGCGGCGTACACGGTGGCCGTCGCGTACGAGATGCGCCGGACGAAGGCGACGCCGTACCCGAGGCGCCACAGCAGCAGCGGGGGCAGCACCCCGGCGATCAGGAGCGAGCTGACGACCGCCGAGACGCCGCCCGTCACCCGCTGGCGGACGTGCTGCTCGCGATCCGAGATCTCGGGACGTCGGCGTGCCAGGTCGAGGCGTCGCAGGAAGAACGCCGCGAAGCGACCAGGGTCCTCGGCGGTGGCCCGCCGCACGATGTACACCTGCGCGGGCACGTAGATCGCGAAGATCGCCACGCAGGCGATCCACGCCTCGGTCAGGCGTGCCAACAGCCAGAAGAACGGTCCGAAGGTCAGGTCGTCGAGCACGACCAGCGTCGCGACCGTCGCCAGCCACCAGAACAGCACCGACAGCGCGCTGGGCCGTGTCGTGCTCGGGACGGTCGGTTCCGGGACGGCGGGCTCCGGGACGGTGGGTTCCGGGGCGGCCGGCTCGGCCGCCGCCGACCCGGTCAGGCCTTCCACGGGGCGGCGGGCGGCAGCTCACCTCTGGCGATACGACCCCAGAGCCCGCGGTAGTAGCCGAGGTACCCCGACTCGGTGTGGATGCATCGCTCGGCGATCAGCTCCTGGAGCTCGGGCAGCGCGTGGCACGGCACGGCGGGCACCAGGTGATGGGCGGTGTGGAAGTTGGCGTTCCACATCAGGAACCGGGTGAGCGGGTTCGTGACGGTGGTCCGGGTGGTGTTCCAGGCGATGTCGGGGCCGTAGGCGCACTCGTAGTGCTCCGGGAAGAACGTCCCAGCGGACAGCACGTTGTAGACCGCCAGGGGAGCGCCGACGAGCAGCGCGACGAACCCGACACCCCACTGCATCCCGATCAGGACCACGACCACCAGGAACCCGATCGACAGCACGGCGCTGAGCCGGTCGATCGCCGGACGGCGGAAGCGTCGCTCACCGGCGAAACCCCGTCCGACGAGCGAGGCGAACAGCCGGGCCCAGAGCACGGCCGCCAGTCCGATGGTCGCGGCGAACAGCGCGCCGATCAGGCCGGGCCGGGACCGGACGACGACGATGGGCTCGACGTCGCCGGGCACACGGGTGTTCTGGTGGTGCTTCAGGTGATAGGTGCGGTACGCGGAGTAGGGGGTGAGGCACAGCGCCCCGCACACGGCGCCCACGACGTGGTTCGCCCAGGGGCTGTCGAACATCGAGCCGTGCAGCGCCTCGTGCTCCGCGGCGATGAGCGAGGTGAGGACCAGACCGGCCACCACGGCGTGTGCGACCCAGGTGGCCGGGTGCTGCACGACCACCGCGACGGCGGTGCTCGCCGCCAACACGGCGAAGAGGATGATGAGCCGGCGGACGGCGTCGGACGGATCCACGACCGCCAGGCGGCGCTCGGCCAGCTGCGACCGCAGTTCGGGTGGCAGCCGCGGGACCGCCACGCCGGCGACCAGCAGCCCGTCGTCGGGTCGGTCGACCTCTGAGCCCTGAGCGAGGGATGTCTGACGCTGTTCGTTGGCCAACGTGCCCGCCTCGGGTGACACGCCCTCCCCAGCAGCACCGTGGTGCAGGGCCCTGATGATGTGTTCGGATGCTGCACAGCAGTCAACCACAGTGCTCCCGCCGGGCCAACCCCCTGCCGGCCAGGTGGCCCGTGCCGTCCGCGACCTCGGGTCGGATCGTCGCTAACGTTGGGCGATGGGATCTTTGGAAGTGTCCGGGCGGGCACTCACCGACCGCTTCGCGGTGACGAGTGCTGCACTGTCCATCAACGTCGTGGGTGCGGTCGGCACCGGTCCGACGTCGCTCGCGGCGTTCGACGACGCGCTCGTGTCGGTCGGCGTGGCGAACTACAACCTGGTGCGCCTCTCGAGCGTGATCCCACCCGGATCCACCGTGACCGCCGGCGACCCGACGGTCATCGACCTCCGGCACGGGCAGCGCCCCCCGGG
>JALYWI010000060.1 GCA_030852785.1 Actinomycetota bacterium | reverse complement strand
CCACCCTGGACGACACCCCGTCGTGCCTGGTGTGGATCGACGAACCACCGTTCTACGGTCACCTGTGGCCTCTCGACGAGCTGCAGGACCGGTTGGAGCTGACGTTGCTCGACGAGGACGGGAACGTCGCGGTGTACCGCATGGAGCAGCGGAGCGACTGAGCGGGCCGGCGACAGCCCTGAGAGCTGGACACGGGCATCCGCGAACGGGCGGTGTCGGTGTTCGACACTGGAGGGCGTGAGCCCTCGGTTCAGTGTGGTCATCCCCGTGCGCGATCGAGCCGACGTGATCGGCCGGGCGACCGCGGGGGTGCTCGCGCAGACCTTCGGTGACATCGAGGTCGTCGTCGTCGACGACGGCTCGGTCGACGACAGCGTCGCTGCGGCACGTTCGGTCGCCGACGGCCGGGTGCGCATCGTGCGACAGGACGCCGCGGGTGTCGCCGCCGCGATCACCTCGGGCATCGGTCGGGCGAGCGGCGAGTGGTGCCTGGTGCTCGACCCCGACGACGAGGTCGCCCCCGGGTGGTTGGCTCGCCTCGGTCGACTGATCGACGCCACCGGTGCGGGGCTCGTGAGCTGCGGCGGCGAGCAGCGTCACCTCGACGGATCGTTCACCGCGGTCGAACCGCTGCCGGGCACCGTGGCGGGCGAGGACGCCGCGCTGTGCTTCCGATCCGGCGCGTTCGCGGCACCGCGTCGACTGCTCGTCGAGCTCGGTGGCTACGGCGGCCCCGGCGACGAGCGCACCCCGGCGCAGGTCGGCGCGCTGCTCGTCGACGCCGTGCGCGACGAGGGTGCCCCGATCATCTCGACACCCGAGCACCTGGTCCAGTGGAACGCCCGGGTGCCCGACGACCAGACCGAACAGGGCGACCAGCTCCGTCTGCGCTGGTCGCTGCAGGCGATCGACGCCGTGGCCAGGACCCCGATCCCCGACGGCGAGCTGCTCGCGCGCTACGCCACCATCGGCGGGGTCGCCGCGGCGAAGCTCCGGGACCGCAGCGAGGCGCGACGGCTCTTCACCCTGGCCCGCCGGGTCGAGCCGACCACGTGCAAGCACTGGGCCCGGTGGGCGGTGGCGTGCCTCCCGGTCATCGCCGATCGCGTCTGGGAACCCAGCGCCGGCACACCCGCGGCCGCTCCGACGGGAGCCGAGCAGCCCTCGACCGCTCCGGTCGAACATCGCGTCCCCGACGACGTGGCGCCGTCGGGCGACGACGCGCCGGCCCTCCACGAGGCCTGAGCACCCGGGTAGGCTCGCGACTCGGCCGGCGCACGTCGTTCGGCAGGAGAGGGGACGATGAGCACAGCTTCCGAGCCGATCACGCAGACCGCCGCCGCGGGTGCCCTCGAAGCGGTGAAGCTCTACGGCGAGGGTGACACCGAGATCCGCGCGCTCGACGGCGTCACCGTCACCTTCGAGCGCAGCCGCTTCACCGCGATCATGGGCCCCTCGGGCTCCGGCAAGTCGACCCTCATGCACTGCCTGGCGGGTCTCGACACCCTCAGCTCGGGACGCACGTTCATCGGCGACACCTACCTCGACACCCTCGGCGACGCGCAGCTGACCGAGCTGCGCCGCGACCGCATCGGGTTCATCTTCCAGGCCTTCAACCTGATCCCGACCCTCTCGGCGCTCGAGAACATCACGCTGCCGATGGACCTCGCGGGCCGTCGGCCCGACGCCGAGTGGATGGACCAGGTCATCGACACCGTCGGTCTGCGTCCCCGGCTCAGCCACCGCCCCAGCGAGCTCTCCGGCGGCCAGCAGCAGCGGGTCGCGGTGGCCCGCGCGCTCGCCAGCCAGCCCCAGATCGTCTTCGCGGACGAGCCCACCGGCAACCTCGACTCCCGCTCCGGTGCCGACCTGCTCGAGTTCATGCGCCACGCGGTGAGCGACCTCGGTCAGACCATCGTCATGGTGACCCACGACCCCAGCGCCGCGGCACACGCGGATCGTGTCGTGTTCCTCGCGGACGGCCAGATCCGCGACGAGATGATCGAGCCGACGGCGCCTCGTGTGCTCGACCTCATGAAGCAACTCGGGGACTGACCGCGTCGTGTTCCGCGTCGCGCTGAAGGACCTGCTCGCACGCAAGCGTCGACTGTTCACGACGGGGATCGCCGTCATGTTGGGCATCGCGTTCCTGAGCGGCACGCAGGTGCTGTCGTCGGTGCTGAACGACTCGATCGACTCGTTGATCGACGACGTCTACGAGGGCTACGACGCGGTCGTGCGCTCACCCGATGCCGATTCGGTCGGCTTCGGTCAGTCGATCCGGAGCCCCCTGCCGTCGTCGCTCGTCGCCCGGGCCGACGGGGTCGACGGCGTGCGCGTCGCCGAGGGCGTCGTCGAGACCACGACCGCACAGCTCGTCGGCGCCGACGGAGAGGTCGTCGGTTCCGACTTCGGCCCGCCGACGCTGGTCACGAACTGGCTCCTCGACGACACGCTGCGGCTGGGGCGACTGACCGAGGGGCGGGGCCCGACCGCCGCCGGCGAGATCGCCCTCGACTTCAAGACCGCCGAGGACGGCGGCTACGCGGTGGGCGACCGGGTCACCGTCGGAGGACCCGACGGTGCCGAGCAGTTCGAGCTCGTGGGGCTCGTCGGCCTGGGCGACGACGGCACCCGTTCCAGCGGTGCGAAGGTGCTGGTGTTCGACACCCCCGAGGCCCAACGCCTCGGGCAGATGCCCGACGCGTTCAGCTACGTCGCCGTCGCGGCCGACGACGGGGTGACCCAGGACGACATCGTGGTCCGGCTGGTGAACGCCCTTCCCGACCAACAGGTGCTGACCGGCGAGCAGTTCGCCGCCGAGAGCGCGGATGCGATCTCGCAGTTCGTCGACATCCTCACCACGTTCGTGTCGGTCTTCGGGTGGGTCGCCATCGTCGTCGCCTGCTTCATCATCTACAACACCTTCTCGATCCTGGTCGCGCAGCGCACCCGCGAGACCGCGCTGCTGCGGGCCATCGGTGCTCGCCGCCGCCAGGTGCTGGTCGCCACGCTGATCGAGGCGTGCATCGTCGGCCTGATCGCCTCGCTCGCGGGCATCGTCGTCGGCGTGCTGCTCGCCTGGGCGATGAAGTGGTTCATGGGCAGCTTCTTCACCGTCGAGTCCGGGCTGCCATCGGTCACCACCGCGTCGGTGGTGCTGGCCTTCACGATCGGCATCGGGGTCTCGGTGGTCTCCAGCCTCGTGCCGGCATGGCGCTCGACGCGGGTCCCGCCGATCGCCGCGCTGACCGAGGTGGCGATCGACCGCAGCAACGTCTCACGGGCACGTGTGATCTGGGGCTCGCTCACACTCGTGGCGGGAGCGGTGCTGCTGACCCTCGGCCTCGCCGATGTCGGTCCCAGCCCGTTGTTCGTGCTCGGCGCCGGCGCGTTCCTGATCCTCGTCGCGCTGGCGCTCGTGCTCGGCCCGCTGATCGCCGCGCCGGTCAGCCGACTGCTCGCCAAGCCGTTCTCGATCGGCGGCCGGGTGACGGGCCGCCTCGCCGGTGAGAACGCGGCGCGCAACCCCAAGCGCACCGCGGCGACCGCCGCCGCGCTGACCATCGGGGTCACGCTGGTGTCGTTGATCGCGATCCTGGCCAGCTCCGTCAAGGCCAGCGTCGACGAGGCGGTCAACTCCTCGATCGCCGCGGACTACATCGTCAGCGCCGGCACCTTCGCCTTCGGCGTCGGGGTGCCCGAGGACCGCGTCGATCAGATCGCGGCGCTCGACGACGTCGCCGCCGCGAGCCCGGTGCGCTTCAGTCCCGTCCGGCTGCTCGACGCCTACGCCCAGGAGCAGGTGGCGCAGCAGGGCGACACGACCGGCGAGCTCGGTGCACCGTCGGGTGCGCAGGACCAGGCGCCGCCCGGTCAGGACGACTTCGCGTTCGGCATCGACCCGGCGAGCTTCTTCGAGGTGATCGACCTGGGCGCGCTCGACGGGTCCGTCGACGACCTCACCGAGGGCACCTTCGCGACGATCGCCGCGGTGGCCGAGCAGCGAGGATGGCATCGCGGCGACCTGGTGCCGTTCTACTTCGCCCGCACCGGCGTGCAGGAGCTGCGCCTCGAGGTGATCGCCGAGCGCGACGTCGGCCAGGGCAGCTACTTCCTGCCGTTCGAGACCTTCGACGCGAACGTGCAGCCGATGTTCGCCCTCGACGTGCTCGTCTACGTGGAGGCCACCGACGGCGCCGACCTCGATGCGCTGCGCGAGCAGCTCGACGAGATCGTCTCGGACCTGCCCAAGGTCGAGGTCCAGGACCTGGGCGAGTTCGCCGAGGCGCAGACCGGCCCGATCGACACGTTCCTCACCGTGATCTACGCGCTGCTCGGCCTCGCCGTCGTCATCGCCCTGATCGGCATCGCCAACACCCTGTCGCTGTCGATCCTGGAGCGCACCCGCGAGCTCGGTCTGCTGCGCGCGGTCGGTATGTCGCGCAAGCAGGTTCGGCGCACCGTGCTGATCGAGTCGTCGATCATCGCCGTGCTCGGCACGCTCCTCGGTCTGGTGCTCGGCATCGGCTTCGCGCTCGCGCTGTCGGTCCGGTTGGCGGGTGACAACCCCGACCTGTTCCTGTTCCGCCTGCCGGTGCCCCAGCTCGTGGTGATCGTGGCGGTCGCCGCGCTCGCAGGGGTCGTCGCCGCGGTGCTGCCCGCATGGCGGGCGTCGCGCCTCGACGTGCTCCGGGCCATCTCGTCGACCTGAGCCGACCGCTCGCCGTCCGGCGTACCCTGCCTCCCCGTTCCCCTCCCAGGAGTCCCCGTGTCCGAGTCCCCCACCGCGCTCACCGACGGCGCGCTCGCGTTCCTCGCCGAGTACCACCTGGCCACGCTCACCACGATGCGGGCCGACGGCTCACCGCACGTCGTGCCGGTCGGCTTCTCGTACGACCTGGAGCACACACTCGTGCGGGTGATCTCATTCGAGGGTTCGGTCAAGGTCCGCAACGCCCGTCGGGGCGGACGTGCCGCGGTGTGCCAGGTCGACGGCGGACGGTGGCTGACCTTCGAGGGCGAGGTCTCGGTCAGCACCGACCCGGACCGGGTCGCCGCGGCGGTCGCCGGCTACGCGGCGCGCTACCGCCAGCCCGGTGAACGCGACGACCGCGTCGCGATCGAGATCCTCGTCGACCGGGTCCTGGGCCACGGCTGAAGCTCGGCTCGCGGCCGAACGTTGGACCAGGAACGACGGCCGATTCGGTCACTTCCGGTCCAACGTCGACCGGTCACGACGGGGAGGTGGCAGCCGCGGCCCGGTTGGGTCGGTACCGCATCGCGACCACGCCCGAGTCGAACTCCTGGCGGTCCACGAGCTCGAGCTCGATGCGCTCGCGCAGGCCGGCGAGCAACGTCGGACCGTGTCCGGCGAGGACGGGCTGCACGAGGAACTCGTACTCGTCGATCAGGCCCAGATCTGCCAACGCCATGGGAAGCGTCACGCCGCCGACCCACAGGCCGTCACCCGGCTCCTCCTTGAGCCCTCGGACCGCCTGCTCCAGGTCGCCGCCGAGCAGCTCGGCATTCCAGTCGACCTCGCCCAGCGTGCTCGACACGACGTACTTCTTCGCGCCGTCCATGGCGTCGGCGAACGGCATCTGCCAGTCCTCCACCCAGTCGGGCCACGTGCCGCTGGCCGGCTTCCGCCAGGCCGACTCCATCATCTCGTAGGTCACCCGGCCGAACAGCAGGGCATCGGCTCGTGCCATCTCGGCCGCCCAGTAACGCATCGAGTCCTCGTCGGGCGGGAGCCCCGCCTCGTGGTGGCAGCAGCCGTCGAGTGTGACGTTGATCGAGTACCGAAGTGGTCGCATGCGGTGTGTCTCCCTTGTCGAGCCTGATCCGGACCCGCCCTTCAGAGCGTGGCAGCCGCTCGCGATCCGACGATCGCCGCCGCCACCGCACCGGCGACGAGGGCGACCGCCGCGACGACCGACAGCGCCACGCCGATCACATCGAGCCCGTTGACGAGGACCGCCATGCCGCAGATCGCGGCGACACCGCCGCCGAGGCCGAAGGCACCCGCGGCGGCCTCGTGCGCGGCGTACCACGCCTCGTCCGAGCGACGCACCGAGCCCAGCGGGATGCCCAGCGGGCCGCCAGCTGGCAGTCGGCGTTGGGAACCCGCCCAGCAGAGCCAGAGCTCGAGGCTCCCGAGCACGATCGCCGCGAGCGCGACGAGCACCCTGGCCATCGGGCTCAGGTGAGCTGCTGGATGTCGGAGCCCGTCCAGTAGGCCTTCATGTCGGTGATCAGGCCGTCGTCGCCGAAGGTGAACACGTCGACGATGTCGACTGCGAACGTCGAGTCGCCCATCGTGGTGACCGCCCGGAGCGGCACCGCCGCGAAGTGGTCGACGGCACGGATCGGACCGGTGATCTGCAGGTCGAGCGACTCGGCCACCTGGTGGGTACCGGTGAAGAACTCGCGGATCGCGTCGTGGCCGACGAAGGCGGGCTGGTCGACCGGATCGGCGACGACCGCCTGCGGGTCGAACACGGCGACGATCCCGTCGATGTCACCTGCGGAGTACGCTGCGGCGTAGGCGGTGACCGCCGCCTTCATCTCGTCGGTCGTGGGCATGGGGTGAGACTACCCGGGCGCGATCTGGGCCAAGATCTGCGGCGTGCCTGCGCTGAGGACCGAGATCACCGAGATCGTCACCGGCCTCGGCATGCTCGGCGCGGACGACCTGGACGGGCTGCTCGGCGCCGAGGTGCCCCACCAGCTGCGCAACGTCGACGCGGACACCTGGGCGCGGCTGTGCGCCGCCCGCGGCGACCGTGCCCACGACGGCGACTTCCTCGCCGCGTGGAACAACGGGCGGGCGTTCTTCGCGGCCTCCGACGGGCTGCGCGGCCGGGTACCGACGACGATCGAGTGGACCGGCGGCCATCGTGACCCGGGCGACTCGATCGTGCCGGCCGACCTGCGCATCGACCACGTGTACCTCGTGAGCTGCAAGTACCTCTCCAAGGTGCTGCACAACTCGTCGCCCGCCGCGCTCTTCGAGCGCCTGCTCGCCGGCGCCCAGGGACGCCGAGCGGGTGTGGACTGGTTCGACGAGGTCGCGCCGCTCGAGCACCAACAGCTCTACGGGCTGGTCCGGGCGCGGTTCGCGGCCGGGCTCGACCTTCCCGACTCGGTGCACGAGCTCTCCAAGTCGCAGCGTCGCGAGCTGCGGGTGTGCATCCCCCGCGACTGGGACGACGAGTGCGCCGCGGCGTACGCCGCGCTGACCGCCCGTGCCGCTGTCGAATCCGCACGCCGATGGCGGGCAGGGTTGGGTTCCGAACGCGACCGCCTCGCGATGATGTGGCGGCTGCTGCGGTTGACCTCGGCGCCCTACTTCGTGCTCGGCACCGCGTCGGGCTCGACCATCCGTCTCCGGGTCGGCACCCCGTGGGACTTCTCCCAGGCCTACCGGCTGCGCAGCTTCGAGCCCACGGCGGTCGAGGCCGGCCAGGCGATCGTCGGCTGGCGCGCCGTCGTGCGCGACCTGGCCGCGGACGTCGACGTCGAGGTCGACGGCCACGTCGAGATCCGCTGGAGCCACGGCCGCTTCGGCGGTCCACCCGAGGCGAAGGTGTACCTCGACACGCCGCACTCCAGGGTGCCGGGTTACTTCCCGCTCACGCGTCAGGCCTGACCCGCACCGAACCCTGACCCTCCACCGAGCGGGGCTGCTGGCAGGTCGGGCACCAGTACGTGATCCGCTCCAGGTCACCCTCCTTGGCCACACGCACCGCGGTGCCGCAGCGCCGGCACGGCTTGCCCCGCCGCCCGTAGACCGCGAGCCCGCCGGGCACGGTGCGGCGGCGACCGGGACGCAGGTTCACGTGCAACAGACGTGATGCCGTCGAGATGAGCCGGGCGCGGGTGTCGCGGTCGACGGCGGCGAGCGGGTCGAAGGGGTTCACCCGCTCGATCCAGCAGACGTCGGACTTGTAGACGTTGCCGATCCCGTTGCCGACGCGCTGGTCGAGCAGCACCTCGCCGATCGGCGTCGACGGATCGATCTCGAGCTCGTCCATCCGCCCGATGCAGCGCGCCACGACCTCGCTGTCGACCGCGTTGCCGCCGGGGTGCTCCAGGCACAGGTCGGGCCCCAGGTGCGCCAGCGGGTCGAGCGGGGTGCCGCTGCGCCGGGTCGGGAAGGTGCGCACCAGCGGAGCGGCGAAGCACACCGCCTGCCAGTCGTGCACGCCGATGTAGCAACGCATCAGGTGCGGCGGCTCCCGCCAGCGCCGACCGACCGGGTAGAGGTGCCACGAGCCGTTCATCCGCAGGTGGGTGTTGAGCGTCAGACCGCCCGAGAACCGGATCAGCAGGTGCTTGCCGACCGCCTCGACGACCTCGATCCGCTCACCCGCTCGCGGGCGGTCACCCGAGAGGTGCGGTGCCTCGAAGCGTTCGAGCACCTCGCCGGCCAGGGCGGGGCGGAGTCGCGTGGCCAGGTTGTGGATGGTGTCGCCTTCGGGCACGGCGACCAGTCTGGATCACCGGGGCCCGCCGACCGCTTCGGCCCACGCTGCAGCCCGCGCTGCGGAACCGATGGCCGGCTACTTCAGGAGCGCGCCGCCGTCGACGGGCAGGGTCACCCCGGTCACGTAGCGGGCCTCGTCGGAGCAGAGCCACAGCAGAGCGTCGGAGACGTCGCCGGCGTCGATCCACGGGATGCCCAAGGGCTGCTGGTCCCGCAGGAAGTCCGCCGCGTCGTCGGTGCCCGGGTCCTGCAGGTCCATGCGCACCAGCTTCGGGAACGCCTCGTTGATGATCATCGGCGTGCTGACCGAGGTCGGGTGGATCGTGTTGACCCGGATCTGGTTCGGCGCCAACTCGAGCGCGAGGGAGCGCATGAACCCGACGACGCCGTGCTTCGAGGCGTTGTAGGCGGGACTGCCGTAGAACCCCTTGATACCGGCGGTGGAGGAGGTGATCGCGATCGCGCCGCCCTCGTTCTGCTCGATGATGCGCTTCATGGCGGCGCGCACCGTGTTGAACACGCCGGTCAGGTTCACGCCGATGGTCTCGTCCCACTGCTCCGAGGTGAGGTACTGCGTCGGGTTGGGCGAGTAGGTGCCGGCGTTGGCCACGATGACGTCGAGCCGACCGAAGCGGTCGTGGCCGGCGGCGACGATCTCGCGCAGGCGGCCGAGGTCGCGCACGTCGCCGACCTCGGCGTGGATCGCGCCGCCGGCGGCCTCGACCAGCTTCACCGTCTCGGCCAGGTCGGCCTCGGTGGCGAGCGGGTAGTAGGTCTGCGGCAGGTCCTCGCAGCGGTCGACGCCGATGATGCGGGCACCCTCGGCCGCGAAGCGCACGGCGTGCTCGCGGCCCTGGCCCCTGGCCACACCGGTGATGAACACGACCTTGCCTTCGTAGCGGCGGTTGCGGTCCGACATGTGGGTCCCCCTGGAGTCTGCGGTCTCTCGAGCTGACGGCTCGTCAGATCACCCCAGTGGCTAGCACCCCGGTCGGGCTCACGCCGACTGCGGCCGATAGGCCCAGTGCCACGGCTCACGCGGGGTGTCCTCGACGAAGCCGTACCTCCAGCCGTTGTCGCGCATCCACTGCTGAGCACTCGGGTCCAGATCCAGGTCGACCGCGAGACCCCAACCGTGGTTGCTCGTCCCGGGTGTCGCGGCGAGACCGCCCTGGCTGTAGAGGCCCTTGCGCCCGGCGAGCTCGACCTGCGACTCGAACGAGCGGTACGAGTCGGTGATGCCGATGTCGACGCCCTGCGCGGCGGCGTCCGCGGTCATGGCCCGATAGGCCGCTGCGGCGGGGGCGTACAGCTTGTGGGATCCGACGCCGATCGAGGTCAGGCGGTCCGAGGGGATGCGACCGTTGCCGTACCCGGCGAGCTCGGCGGGTGGTGCGAGGCGGGGGTACCGGCCGGGCTCGAGTCGGGTGGCAGGCGTGCGGGCGCCGGTCCCCGCGACGGCACCGATCGCGCCGCCGGGCGGCGTCGCGCCGTCGGTCACGCCCTGACGGCCCGACCGCACGAGCAGGTCGAGGATCGCGGCGGTGCTCAGACCACCCGCGCCCCCGGTGGCGGACAGGCCGGGTGCGCCCGAGGCGAGGCCGAACGAGCCTGCGTCGCCGTTGAGCACTCCCGCACCCAGTGCGGTCGAACCCAGTGCGGACGAGAGGACCGACGAGAACACCGCGGACGAGATCGAGTCGGCGCCGGTCGGCGCGGCAGCCGACGCGGCAGCAGGGTCGAAGCGCTGCTGCAGCTGGGCGATGCGGGCCGTGACGGCCTGGATCCCGGGGTCCATCACCGGGGTCATCGGCGCCGGCGGCGCCGGGATGAGGGTTCGCCGTCGCCGGCGGGGTCTCAGTGCTCGCCGATGGGCGGCGAGAAGACGTGCACGGTGACCGCGGCGTCGTTCGACCGGTTGAACAGCCGGTGGAACTCGGCGGCGGGGATCTGCGTCGCGTCCCCCGGGGCGAGGCGGCGGACCGGCGAGGGCATCGGCGACTCGATCGCCTGGGAGGACTCCAGCAGCGTGCCGCTCACGACGTGGACGACGCCGACGGACCCGTCGTGGTCGTGGGCGTCCGACATGGCGGCAGGCCCCCACTCCATCAGGTACGCGTCGTAGGCGGCCGTCGCGAGCAGCAGTGTCGTGCGCACCTCCCACGGCTGGACCGGCCCGGTCGGCTCCGCGACCGATGCGAGCCCGGCGGCGATGTCGTCGAGCACCTCGGTGTCGAGCGGGGTCGTGGCGAGTGCGGTCCCGTCGTCCGCAGGTCCGGTGGCCGCAAGTCCGGTCGCCGGTCCCGTCGCCGCGGGGTGCAGCGCCTTCGATGCCGATCGAGCGGCATCGTCACAGATCGTCGAGGCGGGGGTCGACCCGGGAGCTGCGTGGGACGGGACACTGGACATTCGAGGCCTCCGTGTGAGGTGGTCGGCCAACAGCGTTGCACTGAAAGCCGACGAAGTCGATCGGAATTTCCCTGAACGGGTCAGGTGCCGAGGGTCATTCCCTTGTAGCCGTCGACGAAACCTGCCGCTGACAATTCGTCGACGACCGGGCTCGACGCCACCGAGACCCCGTCGACGGACTGCACACGCAGGCGTCGCACCCGTCCGGTCCGCACCAGCTGGGCCAGCACCGACGGCCAGCGGTCGTGCGCTGCGGCACCGGGGAACGTCAGCACCGACGTGCCGCCGCGTTCGAGATAGGCACATGCCGTGCCGTCGATGAGCACCACGTAGGCCCCGACCGCCCGGGCCGGATGTCCGGTGCTCTCGGGCCACGGCAGCGCCGCGCCGTAGGGCTGAGCGGGATCGGTCGCCGCCAGGACCAGCTCCTCGGGAGCGTCACCGGCGGAGGCTGCGGGCTCCCACGGCATGGCGTGGCTCTGCAGCGGGTCGGCCTCGGAGCCGGCGTCGGACCCGTCGTCGGTGCGCCCTGCGGCCCGCAGCAGGTCGACCGCGCCCGGCTTGGCGAACTGGGCGGCGCCCAAGCCGTCGACGAAGTAACCCCGACGGACCTGTCCGCGCTCCTCGAGCAGCTTGAGCACGGGGTACACGCCGGCGAAACCGCCCTCGGCACCCTCGGCCAACGCCATCTCGCGGGTCAGCACCCCGTAGCGCTCCAACAGCTGCAGCGCTCGCTGCGTGATCGCCTCGGTCGGCGAGGGACGCGGCTCGAACAGCGGCGCCGTCGATGACCAACGGCCCGCGGCGGCAGGCGGACCGGCGACCGAGCCGCGTGCGTGACGGCGGACGGTGCCGCCCCGGGGACGTCGCGAACGGGCACCCGACGCACGCCGGGCGGAACCCCCGGCGACCTTTGCCCGCAGGGGTGCGAGCGAGTCGTTGGTGACCTCGCCCGCCCAGACCAGGTCCCACAGTGCGGCGAGCACCGTCTCGTCGTCGTAGGGCAGCTTCGCCGCCGCCGTCGCGGCGACGAGCTCACCCCAGAACGACGCACCTCGCTCGGCCAGGTGCGCCCGCAGCACGTCGTGGTGGTCGAGCGGCTCCAGCGCGTCACCCGGCTCGGGCACCAGCACCGGCACCTGGTCGCGGAAGACCAGCCGGACCCGGCCGTCGTGGGCGCCGACCGACCCGGCGCCGAGCCAGACGACCTCGCCGGTGGTGCAGAGCAGGTCGAGGTCCGAGGGCTGGTAGCCGGCGACGCGCAGTCCCAGCACGTCGACTTCGAGCAACGAGGCCGGGATGGCCGCGCCCTGCAGCACGCCGATGGTGTCGGCCACCGCATCGACGCCGCGCAGGCTGGAGCCCACCCCCTGCCAGCGGGGAAGGAAGCGGGCCAGGGCGGTGCCCTCGACCGGTGCGACCTCGTTGCGCAGCGCCGCGAGCGACCGGCGGCGGATCTGGCGCAGCACGTCGGCGTCGCACCACTCGCTGTGCACCCCTCCGGGGCGGAACTCGCCCGAGACGATCCTGCCGGCATCGACGAGCACGTCGAGCGCCATGGCGACCGACTCGGTCGAGGCACCGAGCCGCCGCACGATCTCTGGAGTCGTGAACGGACCGTGGGTGCGGGCGTAGCGCTCGACGAGGTCGCGCAGCGGCGTGTCGACGGGGTCGGTGAAGCTCGTCGGCAACCCCACGGGCACGGCGACGCCGAGGGCGTCGCGCAATCGGGCGGCGTCCTCCGCGGCGGCGACACGCTGCTCGCCGGCGATCGACACCGGTAAGACACGTTGGCGCTCGAGCAGCTCGGCCAGCCAGGCGGCGACCTCAGGT
>JALYWI010000021.1 GCA_030852785.1 Actinomycetota bacterium | reverse complement strand
TCGACGCACCGTCGAGTGCGACCTCGCCCGGCGCGTCGGGGAGCCGGCCAGCCGACAGGAGCCGCTCGGGACCGACCGCTGCGTCCGCTGCCGGGCCCTGCTCGGCCCCGATCCCCGTGACGAGGTCGTCGTCACCGACCGGCAGCCAGAGCGTGAAGCTCGACGCCTCGAACGCCCGGCCGTCGCCACGAACGGCGGGATCGTCCCAAGGAGCTTCAGCGGGCGGCACCGCACCGCCGGTCGTCGTGACTCGCGCCTGCGCGGTGCCGAGCTCCTGGGTCAGCGCGAACGCCGGGTCGGCGGTCACCGCCGGCACGAGCATCAGCACCGCTGCACTCAGGCCGACCGGCACCAGGATCAACAGCAGCACCAGCGTGCTGCGTGCCTTGTGGCGCCAGGCCTCCCGGCGACCCAGGCGCAGGAGGGCGATCACGCCGGCTCCTCGGAGAGCTCATCGGCTCGTTGCGGCTCGACCCGGAACGGACCCGAGGTGACCGCCGTCGCCCGTTGCACCAGCACGCCGTCGCGCAGGTGCACGACGCGGTCCGCCCACGCGGCGTGTGCCGCGTTGTGGGTCGCGATCACCACGGCGGCCCCGTCGTCGTCGCAGCGGGAGCGCAGCAGTCGCATGACCGACTCGCCGGTGAGCGAGTCGAGGGCGCCGGTCGGCTCGTCCGCGAGCAGCACCCGGCGTCCACCGATCAGCGCTCGCGCGATTGCGACACGCTGCTGCTCGCCGCCGGAGAGGTCGTCGGGCAGTGCGTCGAGCATCTCGCCCAGGCCGACGGAGTCGAGCGCCTCGGCGGCGATGCCCCTGGCGCGTCGCGGCCGCATGCCGCCGAGCTCGAGCGGCAACGCCACGTTCTCGACCGCTGACAAGGCGGCCAGCAGGTTCAGGTGCTGTTCGACGTAACCGACGGTCGTGCGTCGCAGAGCCGCCAGACCTCGTGCGTCGAGCGCACGAAGGTGTTCGCCACCGACGACGACCTGGCCGGAATCGGCACGCTCCAGGCCGGCGGCGATCGCCAGCAGCGTCGACTTGCCCGAGCCGCTCGGGCCCATCAGCGCCACCAGCTCGCCCTGATGCACCTGCAGGTCCACGCCGCGCAGCACGTGTCGTTCGCCACGGCCGTCGCGGAACGATCGCTCCACGCCACGCAGGTCGACCAGCGGCCGTCGTGTGCTCTCCTCGTTCAACGTCGTCTCCCTCTCACTGAGACTCCTCCGGACCCCTCGGGTCCGGAACGACCTGCGGCGAGCACTCGTGCCTCGCACAGGTCCAACCAGCGCAGCTCCGCCTCGACCTGCAGGATCACCGCGTCGAGTGCGAGCACCCGTCCGATGTCCGTCGGATCGATCGCCGCCTTCTGGCGGGTGAGCCGCTGCAACGCCTCGGTGCTGACCGCTCGTTGCTCGTCGACGATGTCGAGCAGGTCGACCCCGTCGAGCCCCTCGGCCAGCACGATCTTGATGACCAGCTCGTCACGGTCGGGCACGTCGCGCGGTCGGGGGCTGCGGATCCACTCCGCCAGCTCATCGCGACCCCGTTCGGTCAGCCGGTACTCGCGCTGGCCGGCGTCGCCGCCCGACTCACTCTTCGAGTCGCCGGTGGCGGCCACCTCGTCGACCAGGCCGTCGCGCACCAGGCGACCGAGCGTGGTGTACACCTGCCCGACGTTGAGCGGCCACAGCTCGGCGGTGCGCTCCTCGAACTGCTTCTTCAACGCGAAGCCGTACTCCGGTCCGTCCGCGAGCAGGGCGAGCAACCCGTTCCTGATCGACATCGGCTCCCCCTCTCCCACATCCGTCCCCGGCCCGACCGTCAACTGCATACCGAGTATGCACGCGACCATACCCGGTATGCAAGAGGCCATGTGACGACGCCCTGCGTTCTCCGGCCGGGAAGTGACCGGTTCGGTCGGATCGTGTCCACCGAAGGACCGAGCTGCAGCCGGTAGGGTCGCCGACGTCGGTGCGCCCGGCACCGGGACCAGGGGGAAGTGCGATGACCGATGCTCCGTGGCTGGGTGATGCGTGCTCACTCGTCGAAGCGTTCCGAGCGGGCGATCGATCGCCGCTCGAGGAGCTCGACGCGACGCTGGCAGCCATCGACGACAGCGAGCTGAACGCGTTCTCGTACCTCGACCCCGACCTGGCTCGCGCCAAGGCGGCCGACGCCGACACCGACCTGCCCTTCGGCGGCGTGCCCTTCGGCATCAAGGAGCTCAGCCCGTATGCGGGTTGGCCCAACACCGAGGCGTCACTCGTCTTCGCTGATCGGGTGGCCGAGTACACCGAGACGGCCCTGGTGCGCGCCGAGCAGCTCGGCGGCGTCGTGCCCGTCGGACTGACGACCGCGTCGGAGTTCGGTGGTCTCAACGTGTCGGTGTCGAAGCTGAACGGCGTCACGCACAACCCGTGGCAGCAGGGTCGCACCGCGGGCGGGTCGTCGGCCGGCTCCTCGGCAGCGGTCGCCGGCGGCCTCGTGACGCTCGCGTCGGGCGGTGACGGCGGCGGCTCGATCCGCATCCCCGCCGGCTTCAACGGCCTGCCCGGCATGAAGGGCACCGCGGGCCGCATCCCCCGAGGGCCCCACACGCAGGTCCACCCGATGACGGTCGTGCTGGGCGTGATGGCCCGCTCGATCCGCGACATCTGCCGCTACTTCGACGTCACCAACGGCCACGACGCCCGCGACCCGTACTCGCTGCCGCGCGTCGAGGGCTGGGAGCACCGGCTCGGCAGCCACCTCGGCGACCTGCGTGGCGCCAGGGTCGCGATCGTGCCGGACCTGGGCACCGCGATCGTGAACCCGACCGTCGCCGACATGGTGACCGAGGCGGGCGAGCTGCTCGCCGCCGAGGTCGGGCTCAGGGTCGTCGACGTCGAGCTGGCCTTCCCGGGCCTCGGCTTCGAATGGGCGCTGGGCAACCTGGCGGGCCTCTACGCGGACCTCGAAGGGCGCTGGCCCGAGTGCAAGGACGACCTGAGTGGCGAGATCGCCTTCGGATTGACGATCGCCGAGCAGAAGTACTCGATCGACATGATGGCCCGCTCGGAGCGTGCCCGGACCCGGGCCAACGAGGCGGTCGCCGCGGCGTTCGATCAGGTCGACATCATCATCAGCGCCACGAACCCCGACGTCGCCTTCGCCGCGGACACCTTCCTCAACCTCGAGACCGCCGGCCAGCCGACCGGACCCGAGAACAACGGTGCGCTGACGATCCCCTACAACATCGTCGGCAACCCGTCGCTGTCGGTACCGATCGGCCAGCTCAACGGACTGCCCGTCGGCATGCAGATCGCGACCCGCCACCACGACGACGCCCTCCTTCTCGACCTTGGCCTGGCCCTCGAGCGCGAACGCCCGTGGCCGCTGGTCGCACCCGCCGCCCCGTGCTGAGCCTGTCGTGTTGAGGCCGTCGTGTTGAGGCTGGCGTGTTGAGGCTGGCGTGTTGAGGCCGTCGTGTTGAGGCTGTCGTGTTGAGGCCAACGGCGCTCGACCACCTGGTGCTGGTCGTCGACGACATCGACGTCTCGACCCGGTTCTGGCGCGACGTCGTCGGCGCGGAGTTCCAGCACCAGTCGGGTGAGTATTCGCAGTTCCGCATCGGCGAGGTGCGCCTCGGTCTGTTCCAGGTCGACGCCATGGCGGCGACCCTCGGCCGCGAGATCACCCGTCCGGCCCCCGGGGCAGCCGGATTCGAGCTCGGCTTCCAGGTCGACGACGTCGACGCGACCTACGACGAGCTGGTGGCCGCGGGCGCCGCTCCCATCACACCGCCGGACGACCGGCCGTGGGGCCAGCGCACCGCCTACGTCGCCGACCCCGACGGCTACCTGATCGAGCTCGTCCGACCGCTCTGAGCTCCGGCGCTTTCCGCGTCAGAAGCGGACGAGGCCCTGGTAGGTGGTGAGCAGCTCGTAGCCCATTCGGCGGTAGACGGGTGCGCCCATGTCGGTCGCCTGCAGGCTCGCGAAGCCGGCGCCCAGGTCGAAGCCCTTGTTGGTCACGGCGCGGGTGACGAGCTCGCCGAGGCCCTTGCCACGGGCGGCCTCGAGCGTGCCGACGTAGTAGACGCCGGCGACTGCGACCCCGTCGATCGGGTCGCTCATGACGAGCTGTGCCGCCGCGAGCGGGCCAGCGGTTCCGACGGCCACGACGCTGTGCACCTGGTCGGTGCTCAGCAGGTCGCGCCGCACGATCATCTCCTCGATGACCCCGGCGGTCATGCCGAGCGACTGGTAGGCACGGTCCGACACCGACACGAAGTCGTCCGCGAGACCGTCGGCGCCGGCGACCCACCGCAGCTCGATGCCCTCTGGCGCGACCGCGTCGGCCAGCCGAGCCCGACACACCATCGCGGGAGCGTGGCTGAGGGTGACCAGGCCCCGGGCTTCGGCCGCGGCGACGAGCCCGGCGTCGTCACCGTCGGGGTCCTCGATCTGCAGCGTGAACCCGGTGCCACGTTCCGCGAACCAAGCGGTGGCGACGTCGAGCACGGTGTCGTCAGGGACCGTCGGATCGACCCGTGCGGCGCCGTTGCAGGTCACCGGGAAGTCAGTGGCGGTGCCGTAGAGCAGCACGCCGTCGATCTCTGCGCTGGCACCTCGATCGCCCGACCAGGCGGCCATGGCCCGGTAGAAGTCGAACAGGTTGCGCTGGGCCAGGAGCCGTTCACCGGTGGCGGTCATGGCCGACATTGTCCACGAGTCAGCGGCGTGGAACCCCGGAGTTCCCGCATGGAACGTCAGAGTTCGGGCGATCTGCCTCGGGGACGGCTCCCCGTTGCTTCACTGTCACACCCCCTCCGCATACTGGCTCCATGACACAGCAACTCGTACTCATGAGTGGCGAGTCGGCCGGACCGAGTCAGTTGGGCCGCCTCGACGAGCGGACCCGCCAGGTCGGTCGGCGTGGGCTGAGCGAGGCCCGTGCGGCCCTGCAAGAGGCCAGCCGTCGTGCGACCGAGCGCGACGCCGAGCGGATCGCCCGGCGTGACAACGAGCTGGCTGCTCGTGCAGCGGCCGCCCGTGTCGCAGCGGCCAAGCTGCTCGAGGCCGACCGGACCGCCCGTCCGTCCGCCGCCTGAATCGGCGCCTCCCTAGGATGACGCGATGACCGACGTAGTGATCATCGACGCTGTCCGCTCCCCCATCGGCCGACGCAACGGCGGACTGTCCTCCGTGCACCCCGCCGACCTGCTGGCCACCGTGCTGCGCGAGCTCATCGACCGCTCCGGCATCGACCCTGCCGAGGTCGGCCAGGTGGTCGGCGGGTGTGTCAGCCAGGTCGGCGAGCAGTCCTTCGACGTCGCCCGCACCGCCTGGCTCACCGCAGGGCTGCCCATGACCGTCGCGGCCACCACGGTCGACACGCAGTGCGGTTCGTCCCAGCAGGCGACCAACCTGGCCACTGCTCTCGTCGCCGGTGGCGTGGTCGACGTCGCCGTCGCCTGCGGCGTCGAGTCCATGAGCCGCATCCCGATCGGCTCGAACAGCTCGAAGCAGCTCGGTCTCGGCGTGCCGATCCCCAAGACCTACTTCTCGCAGTACGAGTTCACCTCTCAGTTCGAGGGTGCCGAGCGCATCGCGGACCAGTGGGGCGTCAGCCGCGCGGATTGCGACGAGTTCGGCCTCCGATCCCAGCAGCTCGCCGCCAAGGCGTGGGAGAACGGCTACTTCGAGAGCCAGGTCACTCCGATCGAGGCGCCCGACGTCGACGACGAGGGCAAGCCGACCGGCACCACCCACACCGTCGTCCGTGACGAGGGCCTGCGCGAGACCACCCTCGAGAAGCTCTCGACGCTCAAGCCCGTCGCCCGCGAAGACGGCGTGCACACCGCAGGGTCCGCCTCGCAGATCTCCGACGGTGCCGCCGCCGTGCTGGTCATGTCGGCGGAGAAGGCCGCTGCGCTGGGCCTCACCCCGCGCGCCAAGGTCCTCGACACGTGCCTCGTCGGCGTCGACCCGGTGCTCATGCTCACCGGTCCGATGGACGCGACGAAGCACCTGCTGTCGCGCACGGGCCTGACGATCGGCGACATCGACACCTTCGAGATCAACGAGGCGTTCGCATCGGTGGTGCTCGCCTGGGCGAAGGAGGTCGGCGCCGATCTCGACACGACCAACCCGAACGGCGGAGCGATCGCGCTCGGGCACCCGCTGGGTGCCACCGGCGCGTTCCTGCTCACCAAGGCGATCAACGAGCTCGAACGGACCGACGGCACGAACGCACTCGTCAGCATGTGCTGCGGCGGCGGTCTGGGCACCGGCACCATCCTGCAGCGGGTCTGACACGACGGTGACCGCCGCGACCCGCCACGTCCGAGTCGCAGCGGTCATCGCTGCCCTGCTCGTCGCCCTCGTGGCGGCCGGCTGCGGCTCCGGCGGGCCGGGTGATCCCGGTGATGCGGTCGAAGCCAATGCGACGGTGACCCGCGTCGTCGACGGCGACACGCTCGTCGTCGACGTCGGCGGCGCCGAGGAACGGCTCCGCCTCATCGGCATCAACACTCCTGAGAGCGTCGACCGGAACCGTCCGGTGATGTGCTTCGGCAAGGAGGCCTCGGCGCATCTGGCCGAGCTGGTGCCGCCGGGCACCGCGATCCGCATCGAGCGCGACGTCGAGGCACGCGATCGCTACGACCGGCTGCTCGGCTACGTGTACCGGGCCTCGGACGGCGAGTTCGTCAACCTGACGATGGTCACCGACGGGTTCGCCAACCAGTACACGTTCCCGCCGAACGTCGAACACGTCGACACCTTCCGAGCCGCCGCCCGCGCTGCGCAGGACGCGGGAGTGGGGCTGTGGAGCGCGTGCGAGCACCCCTTCGAGGAGTGACGCCGTATCCTTACTTCCATCGATCGGTAAGGAGGCGGTTGTGGAGATCGCAGCGAGGATGAGTTCCAAAGGACAGATCACCGTCCCGAAGGCCGTGCGTGAAGCACTCGGGATCGGCGAGGGTGACGATGTGATGTTCCGCGTCGAAGGTGACCGGGCCGTGCTGGCACGAACGCCTGAATTCCTCTCGCTGGCCGGCACCATCGCAGTCCCCGCCGCCAAGCGCAACGTCGCGTGGGATGACGTCATCCGCGCCTCGCGAGCCAGAAGAGCCACGTCGCGTCCGTGAGCGCATTCGTCGACACGAACATCCTCGTCCGGCACCTGACCGGCGATCCGCCGGAGATGGCGGCTCGAGCGACCGGATACCTCGCCGACGCGTCCGAGTTGTACTTGGCCGACCTCATCGTTGCCGAGACGGTGTACGTCCTCGAGTCGTTCTACGAGGCCCCACGCGACCAGATCGCCACTGCCGTGCGCTCTCTGGTGTCGATGCGTTCAGTGGTCACGGTTGACCCAGCGCTGCTGCTCCGCACGATCGAGATCTACGAGAACGATCGCCTGGACTTCGCCGAGGCGTACCTCGTCGCGTGCGCGGAGAGCACCGGCACCGGTCGCGTCGCCTCGTTCGACCGCGCGATCGACCGGGTCGACACTGTGGAACGCATCGAACCCTGAGTCCCTTCGCTGGATGGGCTACCTCGCCAGGTCGACGAGCACCGACGGCGTCCAGCTCGGCCAGTCGACGGCGCCGATGGGCACGCCTCGCCAGAAGTTCGCGACCCGCCGGTACGGATGCCGGGCACTCGAGTTGTCGTACACCGAGGCGTCGTCGGCCACGGCGATCGCCGCGGCGACGAGTGGCCACAACCGGTGCCAACGTGCCCGCACCAGGTGCTCGGGCACGTGGTGCCCGCCGTTGAGCACCCGCTCGGGCACCCGGTGCACCGAGAGCTCCTCGGGCACCATGATCACGTGCAGCGTCACCAGGTAACCGAGCGACTGCGCGTGCTCGACCAGCTCGAGCTTCGAGACGTGCGAGAAGACGGTCTCGGTGATGAACGAGCAACGCGCCTGCAGCAGCTCGGTGCGCTCGTCCGCGGCGAGGGCGGCGGCCTCGTGGCCGTGCTCGGCCTCGG
>JALYWI010000004.1 GCA_030852785.1 Actinomycetota bacterium | reverse complement strand
GAGCAGACGCCGCCGTCGAGCCGAGTGGAGCGGCCGACCGGACCTGAGGGATGCAGCGGGCCGGACCGTTCAGCCGGTCTCGACCTCGTGCGCGTAGCCGACCACCGAGATCAGCAGTGCGGCGGCCGCGGGCAGCGTGATCCACGCGGTGAACGCCAGGCCCCAGGCGATCCCGAGGCACGAGAGCCCCATGAACAACGGCCAGATGCTGCCCGAGGGGAAGTCGCCGACCTCGGTCGAGCCATCGGCCCTGGCGTCGATCCCGGGCGATGAGGGCTCGGTCATGTCCTCGGGTCGGTCACCGTCGCGACGGTGGATGCCCCACAGGTAGATGCCCAGTCCGAACAGCGACAGGGAGCACGCGAACAACAGCAGGGAACCGACCGGCTCGCGCGAGAGGGCGACGTAGACGACGGCGAAGACCAGCACGAACGCCGAGAGGCCTGCGTAGATGCGCCATTCCGCCTTCACGGTTCCTGCTCCTCGGCCGCCGCGGCCGCTGCCGCTCGGCGGGCCTCGCGCAGGTCGTGGGCCGGTCGCTCCGAGTGCACCGGCGGCACGGTCTCGAAGTTGTGCGGCGGGGGAGGGCTGCTCGTCGCCCATTCGAGGGAGTTCGCCTCCCAGGGGTCGTCGCCGGCGGGGGCGTCGTGGCGTGACACCCAGATGTTGACCAGGAAGAGCAGCACCGCGAGCGCCACCATGATCGACCCCACCGTCGACATGGCGTTGAGGTAGGTCAGCCCCGCGTTCTCGGGGTAGTCGGCGAAGCGGCGCGGCATGCCTCGCAGACCCAGGATGTGCTGGGGGAAGAACGTCAGGTTGAACCCGACGAACAACAGCAGCGCCTGGGCCCGTCCGAGGCCTTCGCGCAGACGGTGCCCGTAGAACTTCGGCCACCAGAAGAACAGCCCGGCGAACATCGCGAACACCGACGATCCGAGCAGCACGTAGTGCATGTGGGCGACCACGAAGTACGTGTCGTGCACGTGGTTGTCGAACGACGGCACCGCGAGCATCGGGCCGGTCAGCCCACCGATCAGGAAGATCACGATGAAGCTGATGGCGAACAGCATCGCCGAGTCCATGCGCAGGTGTCCGCCGAGCATCGTGCCGATCCAGTTGAAGATCTTCACGCCGGTCGGCACCGCGATGATGAGCGTGGTCGCCGCGAAGAACGCGCCGTAGACCGCACCGGTGGTGTACATGTGATGCGCCCAGGTGGCGACCGAGTAGGCGCCGATCGCCAACGTCGCGAGCACGAACGCCTTGTAGCCGAACAGCGGCCGGCGGGAGAACACCGGGATGACCTCGCTGATCACGCCGAAGAACGGCAACGCCACGATGTAGACCTCGGGATGGCCGAAGAACCAGAAGAGGTGCTGCCACACGATCGGGTCCCCGCCTCGCGCGGGGTCGAAGAACGCCCCGCCGAACTGCCGGTCGACGAAGAGCATCGCCAGCGCCGCGGTGATCACCGGGAACGTCAGCAGGATCAGCACCGCCACGACGAACATCGTCCAGGTGAAGATCGGCAGGCGGAACATCGTCATGCCCGGCGCTCGCAGGGTGAGCACCGTGGCGATGATGTTGAGGCCGGTCAGGGTCGTGGCCACCCCGAGCAGCGCCAGCCCGGTCACCCACAGGTCGGGTCCCGCGCCGGGCGAGTACAGGCCGTCGGACAGCGGCGTGTAGGCCGTCCACCCGAAGTCCGCGGCGCCGCCCTCGGTCGCGAAGCCCGACAGCACGACGACGCCGCCGCCGACGAACAGCCAGTACGACAGCGCGTTGAGGCGGGGGAACGCCATGTCGGGTGCGCCCACGTGCAGCGGCACGAGGTAGTTGGCGAGACCCGATGCCATCGGCACCGCGAACAGGAACATCATCACCGTGCCGTGCATCGTGAACAGCTCGGAGTAGCGCTGCTGCGACACGACCTGGAGACCGGGTTCGGCGAGCTCGAGGCGCATGATCGACGCCATCAGCCCGCCGATGACGAAGAAGGCGAACGCGCTGCCGATGTAGAGCAGCCCGATGCGCTTGTGGTCGGTCGTGGTCAGCCACCCGATGAGACCGGCTCGGGTCGGGTCCGGCGACGGCATCGCCGGTGGCAGATCGTCGGCGTCGAGCAGACCTCCGGGGCGGTCGATGGTCGTCATGGACGTCGCTCCTCGAGCCAGTGATCGAAGTCGTCCGCGGCGCGGACCTCGACGGCGAAGTTCATGCGCGCATGGTCCAGTCCGCAGAACTCGGCGCAGTGCCCCCGGTACGTCCCACGCTCCGACGGGGTGATCTCGAGGGTGTTCGTGCGCCCTGGGACGAGGTCGCGCTTGGTGACGAAGTGCGGCACGAAGAACGAGTGGATGACGTCGGGACTGCGGAGCTCGAGCTGCACCGTCCGCCCCTCCGGAAGGACCATCACGGGATCGTCCCCGGCCTGGCCGACGATGTCGACGCCGTCGCCGTAGTCGAAGCTCCAGCCCCACTGGAACGCCGTCACCTCGACGACCAACGGATCGGGGTCGTCGCTGCGCATCTGCTCACCGGCGTAGAGCGACATGGCGAACACCCCCGCCACGATGAGCACCGGGATGCCGGTGTAGGTCAGCTCCCAGGCGGTGCTGCCGCTGTTGGTGGACGGTGCGATGCCGCGCCGTCCTCGGCGGATGCCGGTCACGATCGCGAGCAGCAGCAGTGCGATGACGAGCCCGCCCAGCACGGTCGCGATCGCCAGGAGGATCCGCCACTCGGTCAGCACCGTCCCGCCTTCGTCACTCGCGGGTTCCGGCAGACCCGCGGTGCCGCACGCGCCCAGACCTGCGCCGCCGCACAGGGCCAGGGTCAGGGCGACGATCGCGGATCGGACGCTCACGTGACCTGAGAGCCGGCGACCGCGCCGGGTCCTCACCCGGTTCCCTCCTGGGACCCGGCCGGGACGAGCCGATCGAGCACGTAGGGCAGGATGCCGCCGCGTCGGAGGTACTCGAGCTCCCGGGGCGAGTCCGCCCGCAGTCGCACCTCGAACGAGGTGTCGCCCTGTCGCACCTGCACGGTCCGGGAGGCGCCGGTGAGGTCGATGTCGAGGAGGTCGATCGGAGCGGTCGGGTCGAGGCCCAGGGACTCGGCCGTCGTGCCCGGGGGGAACTGCAACGGCAGCACGCCCATGCCGACCAGGTTCGACCGGTGGATGCGTTCGAAGGACTCGGCGAGCACGGCGCGCACGCCGAGCAGGGCGGCGCCCTTGGCCGCCCAGTCGCGCGACGAGCCCGTGCCGTACTCGCGACCGGCGACGACGAGCAGGGGGGTGCCGTCCTCTCGGTGCTGCACCGCGGCGTCGAAGACCGACACGATCTCGTCGTCGGGCAGGCGCCGTGTCCAGCCGCCCTCGGTCCCCGGCGCGAGACGGTTGCGCAGGCGTGGGTTGGCGAAGGTGCCGCGGATCATGACCTCGTGGTTGCCGCGCCGGCTGCCGTAGGAGTTGAACTCCGAGGGATCGACGCCGTGCTCGATCAACCACGCGCCCGCCGGGGTCTGCGCGCCGATGGCTCCCGCAGGAGAGATGTGGTCCGTGGTGACGCTGTCGCCCAACCACACCAGCACGCGGGCGCCCTCGATGCGCTCCGGCACCGGCTGCGGATCGTCCAGGAACGGCGGGCGTCGCACGTAGGTGGACCCCTCGCGCCACGGACCGGCTGCCGGCTCCTGCTCGTCGTCCGGCGTGTCGTGGGCGGGCCTGTCGTCGTCAGGACCGGCCGCGTCGGCGCTGCCGTCGTCAGGACCGGCCGCGTCGGGGCGCTCCGCGGGAGGTTCCGACACGACCTGGAAGTGGCGTGGACCGACGTGGCGGTCGACGACCTCGGCGACCTCGGCGTCCGAGGGCCAGAGGTCGGCCAGCATCACGGGTCGACCGTCGGGTCCGGTCGCGATGGGCTCCGAGGTCAGGTCGACGTCCACCGTGCCGGCCAGGGCGGCGGCCACGACCAGGGGCGGCGATGCCAGGAAGTTCATCCGCACGTCGGGATGGATGCGGCCCTCGAAGTTCCGGTTGCCCGACAGCACCGCGGCGACCTCGAGGCCGCCGTCGTCGATGGCGCGCGAGATCGCCGGGTCGAGCGCCCCCGAGTTGCCGATGCAGGTCGTGCAGCCGTATCCCACGAGCGCGAAGCCCAACGCCTCGAGCGGCTCGACCAGCTCGGCCTCGTGCAGGTAGCTCATCACCGACTGCGATCCCGGGGCGAGCGAGGTCTTCACCCACGGCCGGGTCGTCAGCCCTGCTCGGACGGCGTTCCGGGCGACCAGACCCGCGGCCACCATCACCGACGGGTTCGACGTGTTCGTGCAGCTCGTGATCGCCGCGATGACGACGTCGCCGTGGGTGAGCTCGACCGACGGGCCGTCGGTCAGCTGCACCGGCCGGGAGTCCCGGCGCAGCCGTGCGCTGGTGTCGTTCGACGCGGGTGGTGCGCCGGTGCGGTCCGCTCCGCTCGACGAGTCGGGGTCGACCGCTCCCTCGACCGGACCGTCGACCGCGGGCGGGTCGCTCGCCGGGAACGACAGCAGCGCTCCCTCGTCGGCCCTGTTCGACCGGGCGTCGGGTGACAGGCTCGCGTCGAGCGCGGTGCGGAACCGCTCGCGCAGCGCGTGCAGCGGCACGCGCTGCTGGGGCAGCGACGGCCCCGCCAAGGTGGGTTCCACCTCGTCCAGGTCGAGATCGATCGACTCGCGGTACCGAGCCGACTCGTTGCCCCACAGGCCCTGTTCACGGGCGTAGGCCTCGACGAGCTCGAGGTGCTCCTCGGGCCGACCGGTCCGGCGCAGGTAGGCGATCGTCGCCTCGTCGATCGGGAACATCACCGCCGTCGAGCCGTACTCGGGCGACATGTTGGCGATGGTCGCCCGTGCCTCGGCGGTGACGGCGGCGACCCCCGGTCCGTGGAACTCCACGAACCTGCCGACCACGCCGTGCTGGCGCAGCCGCTCGGTGATGGTGAGCACCAGGTCGGTCGCGGTGACACCTGGCCGCAGCGACCCACGGAGCTGCACGCCGAGCACGTCGGGCAGACCGATCGGCACGGGTTCGCCGAGCATTGCCGCCTCGGCCTCGATCCCGCCGACGCCCCAGCCCAGCACGCCGAGTCCGTTGATCATGGTGGTGTGGCTGTCGGTGCCGACGAGCGAGTCCGGGCAGACCAGTCCGCCGACGTCCGGCTCGACGACCCGGGCGAGGCGTTCCAGGTTCACCTGGTGGCAGATGCCGATGCCCGGTGGGTACACCTGCAGGCCCGGCAACGTCGCCCGCCCCAGCTCCAGGAACTCGTAGCGCTCGCCGTTGCGGGCTCGTTCGAGCTCCTCGTTGCGCCGGCGGGCATCAGGGGTCCTGGTCACCTCGGCGGTGATCGAGTGGTCGACCACCAGGTCCACCGGGATCTGCGGGCGGACCGTGGTGACGTCGCCTCCCCGCTCGACGACCGCGTCGCGCAGCGCCGAGAGGTCGGCGATCGCCGGCACGCCGGTGAAGTCCTGCATCAGGATGCGGGTGGGGTGCAGGGCGATCTCGCGGTTGTCGGGCTCACCCGACAGGAGCGCACGCACGTCGTCGGTCGTCACGGTCACGCCGTCCTCGTGGCGCAGCAGGTTCTCGAGCACCACCTTCAGGGTGAACGGCAGCTGATCGACGCCCGGCAGCGACTCGGCCGCGCGGCGCAGCGAGTGGATCGTGCGCGAGCGACCGGCGAGGTCGACGTCACAGAGGGTCGCGAAGCTGTTCGCCGACCTCGAACCCGGGTCGGCGTGGGAGGTGTGCGGGGCCATCGGGATCGGCCCTACCCGCCACCGTCGCGGACAGACCAGCGCCGCGCCTGCGCCGTCGGCCGAGCCGCCTGCCGGGTGATCGTGGTGGCGTTCCGGGAGCGGCGCTCGTGGGTAGGTGACGACGATGCAGGCCAGTCCCGACCACGACACGACCCTCACTGCGCCATCCCGACCGGACCCGTCCGCGGCGGACGCCACCGACGGCGATCGACCGGCGAAGAACCCGCACGATCCGGAGCGGTTGGCGGGCTACCGGGCGGTCGCCGCGGTCTACCTCTCGGGAGCGCTCGTGGCCGGCATCGGGCTCGCCCGCCGCAGGGCGACCGAACCCCGTCCGTCGCTGGCCCGGGAGTGGGGCGACGTGGCACTGGTCTCGCTGGCGACCTTCAAGGCGTCACGGCTGCTCACGAAGCAGACGGTCACGTCGCCGCTGCGAGCTCCCTTCACCGAGTTCACGGGGCACGGCGGGCCCGGCGAGGTCAACGTGCGGCCGACGGGCGACGGCTGGCGCCGATCGGTCGGCGAGCTGCTGAGCTGCCCGTTCTGCCTCGATGTGTGGCTGGCCAGCGGCTCGACCGTCGCGCTGCGGCTCGCGCCCGGTCCCACGCGGGTCGCCCTGTCGACGTTGGCGTCGGTCGGCCTCGCCGACATGTTGCACTTCGTCTACGTGGGCCTCGAGCACCGCGCCGAGGACTGAGCGCGACCGGCCGTCGAGCAGCTGCTCCCGCGACGAGGACCCTCAGCCCGGGAGGGTCTCGCCGCCGATGGGCGCGAGGACCTCACCTGAGTAGTAGCTCGACAGCCGGCCGGCCGCGAAGAACACGTACGACGGCGCGATCTCGTCGGGTTGCGCAGCGCGCCCCATCGGCGCCTGCTGGCCGAATCCCTCGACCTTCGACGCCGGCATCGTGGCCGGGATCAGGGGAGTCCACACCGGCCCGGGTGCCACGCAGTTCACGCGGATGCCGTCGTCGAGCAGTGACTGGGCCATCGAGTACGTGAACGCCAGGATGGCGCCCTTGGTCGCCGAGTAGTCGATGAGCGACCGGTTGCCACGAAGGCCGTTGATCGACGCGGTGTTGATGATCGACGAGCCGCGGTGCAGGTGGGGCAGCGCCGCCCGCGTCACCCAGAAGAAGCTGTACACGTTGGTCCGGAAGGTCAGGTCCCACTGCTCGGACGTGATGTCGAGCAACGACTCCTGTGGGGCCTGCGTGGCCAGGTTGTTCACCACCAGGTCGAGACCCCCGAGCGCGTCGACCGTCGCGGTGATCAGGCGTTCGCACTCGTCCTCCCGGCTGAGGTCGCCGGCGATCGTTTCGCAGCGGCGACCTTCTGCCTCGATGAGCTGCGACGTGCGAGCCGCGTCGTCGTGTTCGTCGAGGTACGAGATCACGACATCGGCGCCCTCCTTGGCGAAGGCGATCGCGACGGCCCGTCCGATGCCCGAGTCGCCGCCGGTCACGACGGCGCGGCGACCTTCGAGCAATCCCGAGCCGACGTAGTCGGCCATCTCGTCCTCGGGTCTCGGGTCCATCTCCTCGGTCGATCCGGGCGGGTCCTGCACCTGGGCCGGGATGTCTGGCGTGTCGTCGCCGGTGTCGTCGTGGTCGCCCTGGTCGCGATGGCTGTCGGTCATGAGCGGCCACCTACCCAGCGGGACACGCATCACGAACCTGTGCGGGCACCGTCGGGCCGGACACCATCGGGCCGGTCGCCACGGTCACCGCGGTCACCGTGGTCACGACGAGCAGGGCGTGGATGCGGGGAGCGCGGGGTATGTGTGGGCACGGCGCCGGCCGCCCGTGCAGAACGGAGGAGAGCGATGTCGAAGTCGATCGTGTTGCCCGATGCGAAGGAACCCCGCCACGACGACGGGCACGGACTCGACGCGACCGCGCCGGCCGAGGTCCCGGCGAAGGGGTGGAAGGACGTCGCGCTGCGTGTGAAGGACGACCTCCGCAACGACCACACCTCGTTGTCGGCCGCGGGGGTCGCCTTCTTCGGCTTCCTCGCGTTCATCCCTGCGTTGGCCGCGGTCATCAGCGTGTACGGCCTGATCGCCGAGCCGGCCGACGTGCAGTCGCGGATGCAGGATCTCTTCACCGCCCTGCCCACCGACGCCCGCGAGCTGCTCACCGACCAGATCACGCGCCTGACCGAGCGCTCCGGCTCGTCGCTCGGGATCGGCCTGGTCATCAGCGTCGCGATCGCACTGTGGTCGGCGTCGAGCGGGATGGCGCACCTGCTCGAGGCGATCAACATCGCCTACGGCGAACAGGACGAGCGCGGCCCTGTCGCCCAGCGCGGCATGGCCCTGATCATGACCATCGGGGTGCTGGTCGTCGTCGGTGTCGCAGCCACGGGCTTCGCTGCGGCCTCGACCCTCGGGGACTCGAACGAGGCGCTGCGCTGGATCGTCCGCCTCGCGACCTGGGCCGTCGCCGCCGCCCTGTTCGTGGGTGTGCTCGCGGTGCTGTACCGCCACGGCCCCGACCGCGACGAACCACGCTGGCGCTGGGTCAGCCCCGGGGCGATGGCCGCGCTGGTCGGCTGGTTGCTGATCACCGTCGGCTTCGGCATCTACGTCTCGAACTTCGGCTCCTACGACGAGACCTACGGGTCGCTGGCCTCGATCGTCATCCTGCTCTTCTGGCTGTACCTCTCCGCCTTCGTCGTGATCCTCGGCGCCGAGCTCAACTCCGAGCTCGAGCACCAGACCGCCCGCGACAGCACCCAGGGTGCCGAGCAGCCGCTGGGCACCCGCGATGCCGAGGTCGCCGACACCGTCGGGGTGCGCTCGTGACCCGGGCCTCCCGGCTCGCCGGTGCGACGTCGACGCCGCGTGTGGGACTGGTCCTCGGAGGCGGTGGTGCGGTCGGTGTCGCCTACCACGCCGGCGCGCTCGCCGCGATCCAGCACGACCTCGGCTGGGATCCGCGGACCGCCGAGGTCATCGTCGGCACGTCCGCCGGCTCCCTCGTGGGAGCGCTGCTCCGACTGGGTGTGCCCGCGACCGACATCGCCGCGCTGCAGGTCGGCGGCACTGCGTGGGAGACCGACGAGACGTTGGTGCGCTGGTACGCCGAACGGCGAGCCTTCGAACCGTTCGGCCTGTCGAACCTGCTGCGTCGACCTCGGCTGCTCGGCCCGTCAGCGGTGTGGGGGCTGGCCGGCCAGACCCGTCGCCGGGGCGTCAGCGCGCTGGGATGCCTGACGCTGCTGCTCTCCGACGGCAGCGACTCCCTCGAGTCCGACCTGGAGCCGTTCGAGGCGGTGCTCGCCGGCTTGCTCGACGGCGAGACGTGGCCCGGCGAACGCTTCCTGGTCTGCACGACCCGACGGCGCGACTGCCGGCGGGCGGTGTTCGGGAGCGGCGACCGACGTCGCGACTTCGTGCGTGCCATCGCCGCCTCGTGCGCGGTGCCCGGGTACTTCCGGCCGGTCAGGATCGCCGGTGAGCCCTACGTCGACGGCGGCGTGATCTCGGCGACCAACGCGGACGTGCTGCGACGTGAGTCCGTCGACGTGGCGATCGTCGTCTCGCCGATGACCGGACGTGCGAGCTTCCCGTCGGTGTCGAGTGCCATGCGACGGTTCTGCCGCGCCGCGCTCGACCACGAGGTGCGTCAGCTCGAGCGGGCCGGCATCGAGGTGCTCGTCATCGAACCGGGTCCCGAGGTCATCGCCCACATGTCGACCGACTTCATGGACGAGGACGCCGCGCCGCGCATCGTGCAGGAGGCGTTCCTCGACACCGGGCGGTCGCTGCTCACCATGCCGACCCTCCAGTCGCTCGCACGGCGCCATCGCCGGACCAGCTCGTCGCCGGATCCGATCGATCCGGTCGCCGCGTCGGGCTGATCAGGCCTCGACGCGCCGGCGTGCCGCTTCGACGGCGGGCAGTTCGCCCACGATCGCCTGCATCATCGCGAGCGGGTACTGCACGGCCTCGGCCGACAGTCGCTCGACGAGGCGGTTGGAGCCCGGGGCGATCAGGTCGTGCCAGGCGTCCGGCACGGTGGACAGGGTCGCCAGCATGAACGGCCGGGCGATGCTCCGGGCGCGTTCGTCGAGCCCGTCGAGCTGCACCGTGGCGTCGAGCAGCCGGCGGGTCAACGGCGACACCGACAGCTCGGCGGTCCAGGCGTCCATGCGCGTGCGCAGCTCGGTCATGGTGGTGGGGAGCTCACCGTCGTCGATGAGCGGCAACGGCAACTCGCCCGCCTGCAGTGCGGCCCGCTGGTCCGGATCGGCGAAGATCTCGTCGAGGTCGATGCGCTGGTCGAGCAGCGCCGCGTGGGTCGACTGCTCCCGCACGAACGCGTCGGCCCTCGCCCGTGGCAGCGCGCCGCTCCCGAACCGCCGGGTCATCACCAGGAACGACTCGGTGAGCGTCATCGAGACCCAGGCCGTCTGGTGCAGGTCGGTCGCGTCGAAGCGGGTGCCGTCGGCACCGACCCCCTGGATCGAGCGGTGCATGGCTCGGACCCGTCGCGCGGATCGGAACACCTCGTCCATCGAACCGAGGTTCTGGGCCTGGACGTACGCGCCGGTGCGCGCCACCCGGCCCAGGAAGTCCTCGTAGAACGTGCCGGTGCTGTGGGTCGCGGTCGGGATCGGCACCGACAGCGTCTGCAACAGGGCGGCGCGCAGGCCCGCCAACGCCTGGGAGGGTTGACCGACGAGCTGCCAGGTCGCGGAATCCGGACCGAACAGACCCGGGTCGCCCGGCGTGGCGTCACGGTCGAGCGCGCTGCCGAACATGCCCGTGCGATCCAGGAGCTCGTTGCGCAGCGGGGGGATCCCCTGAGGGAGGATCCGAGCGACGACGGCGTTGGGCGTGGGCAGCATGAGCGTCATGTGGTCGTCCTCGGTGGCAGGCGGAGCATCTCGCGGATGGTGCTCCGGGTGTCGTCGTCGAGGCCGAGCGTCGGGGTCGGCGGAGTGCGTGACGCGGCAACGACCCGGTGAATGATCGCCGTGTCGGCCCACGCGGTCAACGGTTCGGCCGCACGCGATGGTGTGCGGAGCTCAGAACCGCTTGATGACCAGGACGACGTCGTCCCTGGTGTTCTCCGGTTCGAGGGCACGCAGGAGCCCGTCGGCGATCGCCTGGACGGCCAGGCCCCGCAGCTGCACCGCGGAGTCCGCGAGGCGCGCCATGCCGACGTCGAGGTGTTCACGACGTCGCTCGATGAGCCCGTCGGAGTACATCACGAGCAGTCCGGCGTCGCTGACGTCCTCGCTGGCCTCGATGCGCTCGATGCCCGGCACGGCCGCGAGCGGCGGCCCACCCTTGGCATCCAGCCAACGGAAGCCCGACTCGTCGGCCACCAGGGGCGGCGGGTGACCGGCACGGGCATAGGTCATCCTGCGAGCGGCGCGGTCGTAGACGACGCAGACCACGGTGGTGCCGAGCGCGCCGTCGAGCGCCGAGGCGAAGATGTCGAGACCCTCGAGGACCTCTGCGGGGCGTCGTCCCTCGAGCAGCATGGCGCGCGCTGCGGAACGGAGCTGTGCCATCACGGTCGCCGCCTCGAGCCCGTGGCCCACGCAGTCGCCGACCACGAGCGCCCGTCGGTGGTCGTCGAGGTCGATGACGTCGTACCAGTCACCGCCCACGGCGAGGGCGCCGGCGGCGGGGAGGTAGCGCGCGGCGATGGTCGGCAGATCGCTCGCCGGTGGCAGCATCGCCGACTGCAGGGTGTCGCTGATGTGTCGGTACTCGCCGAGCTCGACGCTGCGTCGGTAGGCCCCGTCGAGCGCGGTGGTCAGGCTCTCACCGAGGGCCTGCACGAAGGTCTGGTGGTGGCCGTCGTAGCCGCGGCGGCTGTTCGTCGAGACGACGAGCGCTCCGGAGATGTCGCTGAACGGACCGCCGAGCGGTGTGGCGACCAGCTCGACGGGATGACCGTCGATGCCGTCGCCACCGATGGTGATCGTCTTGCCCTCCAACACGGCGTCGAGGTCGATGCGGTCCCGGGGCGACACCTCGCCACGCCGGTTCGAGGCCATCAGCAGCATCTCGTGTTCGACGTGGAGGAAGACGTCGACGGTGGGCACCTCGGAGGGGTGCTCGCCGAGGGCGTTGACCGCCGACACGCACGCGTCGGTCACCTGGGAGGCATCGGCGAGGGCGGCGTTGAGCGTGGTGATGCACTCCAGGCGTTGGCGAGCGACGACCTGGGGCGTGGTCTCGACCGAGAGGTCCAGCACCCCGGCGATGGTGCCGCCGTCGAACAAGGGGCTGTACGAGAAGGTGAAGAAGCACTCCTCGACGAAGCCGTTGCGCTCCACCAGCAGCGGCAGGTCCTCGTCCCACGACGGTGCACCGGTGCGCATCACGGAGTCGAACAACGGTCCGATCTGGTCCCACACCTCGGGCCACACCTGGGCGGCCGGCGCGCCCAGCGCACCCGGGTGCTTCTCGGTGCCGAGCATGGGGCGGTAGCCGTCGTTGTAGATCTTGGTCAGCTGGGGGCCCCAGACGATCATCGCCGGGAACCGGGTCGTCAGACAGATGGTGACGGCGGTGCGCAGGCCCTGCGGCCACAGCGACGGGGAACCCAGCGGTGTGGACGACCAGTCGAACTCGAGCACGGCGCGGCCCATTTCGGAGTCGTTCACCACCGTCGTCAACCAGTCGTCGTCGTCGATGCGCATGGGGGTGGTGGGGGTCCTGGCGGCTGCCGTCACGGTGACCTCTGGGTAGTCCGTCGCCGGTTGCGTCGAGACCATCTTCGCTCGCGCCCGGTGCGGTGGCGATGGAAGTCGGAGGAAGTTCCGAGAAACTCACCCTGGGGGGTGATCGACGTAGGTCGTTTCCCGGGCGGGCGGTGCCCGAAACGCACGAGTCCGACTATTCCGCGTCGAGGTCGGTCCTCACGACGCCGCGCTCGTCGACCTCGTAGAGCTGCAGGCCCTCGTCGACCTCCGGGGCATCTGCACCGAAGACGACGGCGATCTTGTTGGCCGCGTTGCGTGCCACGTCGAGCAGCACCTCGAGCGCCGCCGAGGTGCCCAACTGGTCGTGCGCCTGTCCGACGAGCGCCTCGGGGAACCGCGCGGGGCGCCACAGCATGGCGTCGGTCAGCCGCAGGGCGACCTTCTGCGCCTCGGTCAGATCGCTGTGCTCGTAGTCGTCGATCTGGTCGACGACCGATTCGTCGGCGCCCGCGCGCACCGCCCGGGCGTCGCGGCGCGAACGGCAGAGTCGGCAGTCGTGCACCCGGGCGCCACGCAGGCGGACCAGTTCGGTGGTCACCGGATCCAGCGCGTCGAGACGTGCCACCGCCTGCATCCACGCCTCGAGCGCGCTCCACAGATCGAGCTCCGGAGCGTTCTCGGCCGTGGCCGCGGGGAGCGCGGCGCCGTCGACCGTGCCGAACAGCTAGCGTAGGCCAGCGCGCATCCTCAGCCCGTGGTCGAACGTGTACACCGCCTGCACGACCGGGAACGCGAGCGCACCGAGCGGGCCGAAGCAGCGCCCGCGCAGCTCGTCGCTGGTGCCCGCGACGTCGATGACGAACTGCTCGGTGACCTCGAGCACCGCCCGATCCGTCGCGTCGAACAGGGGAGAGGTCGGCCATCTCGAGAGCGAGTCGACCACCGACGCGTCGAGCGGTCCCACCGCGGGCAGTGCGTCGGCCGCACCGGCGAGCAGCATCGAGATCCGGCGACGGGCCAGCTCGAGTGGACGTGGCGGTGCCGCGCCGGGGAGTGCGGCGAGCACGACGTCGAACGCGTCGAAGGGCTCCGGGGCAAGTGAACGCACGTCGACATCGGGCCCGGACCAGGTCACGGACCGACCCTAGCGACACGATTGCCGGCCCACCCGGCGGGGTAGGTGCCCCGGAAGCCAGGGTCGCCGAGGCGGCCGGAGGGAGCCCTCGGTGGTGGCAGCAACCAGACCGACCGACACGCCGCTGCTCGATGCGCCGGCGCTGCTCGATGCCCCGGCGCTGCTCACGGCGGTCGAGCGCCCGCGCCGTCGTCCCGCACCACCGGGGACCCGCTGGTGGATCGAGGTCGGCGCGGCGCTCATGGTGGCGGCGGCCTACCTGCTCGGTCCGCGCTCGGCACCCGCGGCCGAGATGGTCCGACGGGCCGAGTCGAACTCCTGGTCGCTCTACGAGTTCGAACAGCGGCTCCACCTCGACATCGAGTCGACCGTGCAGAGAGTGGTCGCCGAAGCCGGCCTGCTGGTGCCGGTGAACTGGCTCTACGGCACCCTGCACTTCGTGGTGACGGCACTCGTGCTCGTGCACCTCTACCGACAGCGCCCTGCGCACTACCACCGGTGGCGCGCCGCGTTCGTGGTTTCGAGTGTCGCGGCCTTCCTCTGCCAACGCTGGTGGCCGGTCGCCCCGCCGCGACTGCTGCTCGACGACTCGGGCGCACCGCTGCTGGCCGACACCCTGGCCGAGCACTCGGCGCCGTGGACCTTCCACTCCGGCGCCATCAGCGAGGTCGCGAACCACTACGCGGCCATGCCGAGCATGCACGCAGGCTGGGCGCTGTTCTGCGCCCTCGCGCTCGGCATCGGCCGGAGCGCCGGGACCAGAGCGGCGCTGCTCGGATATCCGGTGCTCGTGACGATCGTGATCATGGCGTCGGGCAACCACTACCTCGTCGATGCCCTCGGGGGGTTCGCAGTGGTGGGTCTCGGGCTCGCCGTCGTGACCGCCACGTCCTCGGTCGGCCGTCGCCGGGTCGCCGCCGGCGCTGCGGACGCTGTGGAGGCAGTCGACGCGGTCGACGCAGCCGACGCGGTCGGCGCTGTCGAGGCC
>JALYWI010000001.1 GCA_030852785.1 Actinomycetota bacterium | reverse complement strand
GGTCGGTGACCCGGCCGCTGATCGTGCCGGCACGCACGAGTCGGGCATCGACGCCGGCATGCTCCTCGCCGGGCAGCAGCGTGATCGTGGTCGCGTCGCCGGGAGCGTCGACGCCGTCGAACCACTGCTCGAGGTAGGGGCCGACCTCGTTGCAGTCGTGGAAGCCGACGACGACCGGTTCGGCGCCGAGTCCGCCGAGCCGGTACGTGCCGTCCGCGTCGGTGGTGGCGCGGGTCATCGGCTTGCCGGTGTCCTCATCACCGTCCTCGCGCACCGCACTCACACAGATCTGGTCCAGGGGCGTCCCGTCGGTGTCGGTGACCCGGCCGCTGATCGAGGCGCCGCGCGTCAACCGGGCGTCGACCCCGAAGAGCCGCGCGCCGGGCTCGAGGTACGCGACCTTCGCGTCGGTGGATCGGGTGGCCTCGGAGTACCACTCCGAGACGTATCCGGTGCCGTTGCAGTCGCTGAACTGCACGAGGGTCTCGACCGGTGGCAGGTTCGTCAGGGAGTAGCTCCCGTCGGGCGCGGTGGTCGCGGCGCCGAGACCGTCACCTGCGGAGCCGTCGGTCCGCTGGTAGGCGCCGACGCAGATGCCGGCCAGCGGGGTGCCGGCGTCGTCGGTCACCACACCGTCGATGACGGCGCCCTCGACCATCGACGCGTCGACCTCGGGATGTTCGCTGCCTGCGGACGCCGAGAGATCCAGGGCTGCGGCGGCGGAACGTGTCCAGGTGCCCTTCCAGTACTGCACGGGCTGGCCGGACGACGCGGGGCCGTCGAACCGGACGTGGTAGGCGCCGTCGGGCAGCGGGCCGGTGCGATAGGTCCCGTCGGGTCCGCTCAGCGCGCTGGAGGAGATGGCGCCGTCGACCGACGACACCGTGACGTGGGTGTCGGCCTGACCGGTGCCCCTGCTGTCACGGACCGTGCCCGTCACCGCCACACCGGGGCGCAGGGTGATGGTGCCGAGGGTGACGTCATGGTCGGTGACGCTCACCGTGTCGGCGTCGCGCTCGGTGGACCGGCCCTTCCACCACTGCGTGACGTGCGTGGGGAAGGTGCGGCAGTCGGTGAAGCGGACGTCGTGGGATCCGGGGCCGACGGGCACCGTGTAGTTCCCGTCGAGGTCGGTCAGCGCCGTGCCCGTCGGTGTGGAGCCCTCCTCGGTCGTGACGCAGATCGACGACAGGGGCCGACCGTGCTCGTCGACGACGGTGCCGCTGAGCGCGAAGCCCGGTGCGGCGGACGCGGCGGGGGAGAGGCCGGCGACCACCAGGCAGGCCAGGGCTGCGCCGAGTGCCGCACGGAACGAGCGCGCGCGGTGCCGACCGCTGACTCGACCATGGGTGAGAGAAGTTCGTTTGCACGCCATACCGTTCTGTCGGCAACGTTCGGCGGCATGTGAACTATTTTACGAAGCGGCGTCGGCCACCCCGTTCAGGGCGTCAGGCGGATCCGACCCTGGCCGTCGGGGTGAACCGGACCGGCAGGCGCTTGATGCCCCCGACCAAGGGCACGCCGGCGGCCTCGAGGTGGGTGGGCTCGCCGACCACTTCGATGTCCGGCAGGCGGGTCAGCAGCTGGCGGAACACCACCGACAGCTCGCGTCGCGCCAGGTGTGCGCCGAGGCAGAAGTGCGGTCCGGGGCCACCGAAGCCGACGTGCGGGTTCGGGTCCCGCCGGACGTCGAAGCGTTCGGGGTCGTCGAAGACCCGCGGGTCGCGGTTGGCCGCTCCGTAGAACAGGACCAGCTTGTCGCCCTCGTCGAAGTCGTGACCCGACAGCGTCAACGGGCGGGTGACCGTGCGGCGCATGAACGTCACGGGCGACGCCATCCGGACGATCTCCTCGACCGCGGTGGCGGTCACTCCGTCCAGGTCCTCCTGCCAGATGCGCCGCTGCTCGGGGTGCTGCGAGAGCAGGTGCATGCCGATGCTCGTGGCGGTCCGGGTGGTGTCGTTGCCGGCGACCGCCAACAGGATGAAGAACGGCGCGATCTCCTCGGGGGCGAGCATGTCCTCGCCGATGTCGTTGTGGACCAACGCCGAGGTGAGGTCGTCGACCGGGTTGCGACGACGCTCCTCGGCCAGCTCGCCCATCAGGTTCGTCAGCGTGATGCCGGCGTCGAGCAGCGCGGTGACGATGTCCTTGCCGCCCATCATCTCCGGGTCACCGGCGCCGAGGATCACGTTCGTGGCGTCGAGCACGGTGCCGAACTCGCTGCGAGGGATGCCCATCATGTCGCAGATCACGAGCAGCGGGAACGGCTGCGAGAGCGCCTCGACCAGGTCGACCTCGCCCTTCTCGCACATGTCGTCGATGACCTCGGTGCAGATCGTCTCGACCGAGTCGAGCACGCCCTGGAGCGCCCTCGGCGTGAACGACCGGGCCACGATGCCACGCTGGCGGGCGTGACGGGGGTCGTCCATGGTGATGAACGACCCGAAGAACTCCATCGCCTCGGTGGGCATGTCGGCGATCGAGATCGAGCCCTTGCCCGAGCAGAAGTCGGCGGCGTGGCGGCTGATCTCGACGAGCTCGGCGTAGCGGGTGACGGCGTAGAACTCGTCGGGCACGCCGGTGAGCGGGTTCTCAGACCGGGCCAGGGTGAACGGGCCCTCTTCGCGCAGTGCGGCGAAGTCCGCCATGCGCTCGTCGAGCGAGCGGCGCCAGAAGGCGGCGTGGCCCAGTTCCAGGCGTTCGGTCGTCATCGGTGTCTCCCCGGGTCGTGGTGCGGTCATGCTAGGCGATCAGCGCTCGCATTTCGTACCTCAGTCGTCAGGATCGGGCTCCGCCCCCGCTCGGCGCTCGAGCCCCACGAGGAACGTCTCGAGGCCGAACGCGAAGACCTCGTCGGCCGCGGCCGGCGGTGGACTCGCCGACGGTGCAGCCCCCGAGGTGCGCTCGGCCAGGCTCCGTCCGGCGCTGCTGGTGTCGAAGTAGACGGTGCCGAGCACGAAGTCGATGAGTGCCAGCACCGCGGCGGTCGCGACCTCGGGCGGGTGCCCCGCGTCGAGCGCCGAGACCAGACCGACCTCGGAGCCCCGCAGCGCGTTGGGCCCGAGCAGCGGCGCTGCGGTCAGCGCCGGGAGCAGCGCGGCATGGTCGAGCAGCACCCGTCGCAGCTCGTGGGCCAACTGCGCCATCCGCTCGCGGGCGGGCAGTTCCGGATCCGGCAGGTCGACCTCGCCGATGACCTGGTCGACCATCAGCACGATCAGCTCCTCGCGGCTCGCGACGTGGCGATAGAGCGACGCGCTGCCCGTGCCCAGCTCGTCGCCGATGCGTCGGACCGTCAGCGCAGCCAGGCCCTCGTCGTCGACGAGCCGGATGGCGACGTCGACGATCCGCTCCACCGTGATGCCGTCCGCCCGCGGTCGGCGTCGGGTCGCTCGCTCGTCGCGAGCCGCCCACCACGCCGCGCTGCCCGGGACAGGATCGGCACCGGGGGCCGCCTCGGCATCGGCCCCGGGGGCCGCTCCGGCACCGACGCCGGCAGCCGTTGCGGTCTGCCGCGCGGCGCCCGTGGCGGCAGCACCGATCGGAGCGTCGCCGGAGGTCATCGCCGCATCGTAGGACGTCGTCCGAGGGCGTCCCGTGTCCCTCTGACCCCCTGTGTGTAACAGGCCCGAGAAACACCCGGACCCTCGGTGAAGAGGGCGTTAACACCGCTGATTTCGCTGGAATCGACCCTTACTGTCCCCGCATGCCTGATGCACCACGTCCACTCGTGGCGTTCCACGAGGTCGGTCGATCCTTCGGTTCCGTCGAGGCGCTGGCCCCCTGTGAGCTGAGCGTCCGCCGCGGCGAGTTCGTCTCGATCATCGGCCCGTCCGGCTGCGGCAAGTCGACGCTCCTGCGACTCGCCTCCGGACTCGACGACCCCACCGTCGGCTCGATCGAGCTCGCGACCGACAGCATCGGCTACGTCTTCCAGGACGCCACGCTGATGCCGTGGCGCACGGTGCGCGCCAACGTCGGTCTGCTCGCCGAGCTGAAGGGGCGGGCGCGCCACGTCGTGAAGGCCACCGTCGACCAAGCGCTCGAGACCGTCGGGCTCACCGACTTCGCCGACCACCTGCCGCACCAGCTCTCGGGTGGCATGAAGATGCGTGCCTCGCTCGCTCGGTCCCTGGTGCTCGACCCCGAGGTCTTCCTCTTCGACGAGCCGTTCGGCGCCCTCGACGAGTTCACCCGGGCCCGGCTGAACCTGGTGCTCCAGGACCTGTTCCTCGAGCACCACTTCGCCGGACTGTTCGTCACGCACTCCGTCGAGGAGGCGGTGTTCCTGGCCGACCGCGTCGTCGTCATGTCGGCCCGACCGGGCCGCATCGTCGAGGAGGTCGACGTGCCCTTCGACTTCCCCCGAGCGCTCGAGCTCCGCTACGAGCCCGAGTTCGCGGCGTGCGCCGGGCACGTCGCCAAGGCACTGGAGGCTGCATCGTGAGCGCGGTTCGTCGATTCCTGGGCAGGACCGTGCCGCCCACCATCTTCTTCCTGGTCGTGATCGGCGGCTGGTACGTCGTCAGCCTCTTCGTGCTCGACGAGGCCTCGAAGTTCCTGCTGCCACCTCCTCACGAGGTGGTGAACGAGTCGATCCTCGACGAGAAGGTCCGCAGCGACATGCTCGCGGCGTTCTGGGTGACCGCCAAGGTCGCGGTCGTCGGGCTGGGCATCGCGATCGTCATCGGCAGCGTGCTCGCCGTGATCATGTCCCGGGCGAAGTGGCTCGAGCGGTCGTTCTACCCGTGGGTGATCCTGCTCCAGACCGTGCCGATCCTGGCCATCGTGCCGGTCATCGGCTTCTGGTTCGGGTTCGACCTGTTCGCCCGGGTCGTCGTCGTGGTGATCATCGCCCTGTTCCCGCTGATCATCAATCCGCTGCACGGCCTCCAGAACGTCGACCCCGGACTGCACGACCTGTTCACGCTCTCGAACGTCGGGGGCATCACCCGACTGACGAAGCTCCAGTTCCCGTCCGCCCTGCCGGACGTGTTCATCGGACTGCAGAGCGCCGCGGGACTCGCGATCGTCGGCGCGACCGTCGGCGACTACTTCTTCGGCCGCGGTCAGATCGGACTCGGGATGCTCCTGTCCCGCTACAGCTCACGGCTGCAGTCCGCAGAGATGCTCGCCACCGTCTTCGTGGCCTGCCTGCTCGGCGTGATCGCCTTCCTGCTCTTCGGCGCCCTCGGGCGTCGGATCGTCGGCGCCTGGTCCCCTGCGTGGGGCGCGCGCTGACACCCGTCGGGCCACGACACCCAACCACTCCACCCACCGACCCATCCATCCACCGACCCCACCCCGTCATCCCCCCGAAAGGAACTCCCGACGATGAGCACTCACCGATCAGGACTGCACCGTTCACGATTCCACCGATCACGACGATTCGCCGTGGGCACCGCGGTGCTGCTCACGGCGGCCACCCTCGGCGCGTGCAGCAGCAGCGGCGAGGACACGAGCAGCGCGGAACCCGCCGCGACCGGCGACGGTGTCCTCGCGGACGTGTGTCCCGAGAAGGTCGTCATCCAGGCGGACTGGGAACCCGAGGCCGAGCACGGCGGCATCTACGAGCTGATCGGCGACGACTACGCGATCGACGCCGAGGCCAAGGCCGTCTCGGGCCCGCTGCTCAGCGACGGTGAGGACACCGGCGTCGCCGTCGAGATCCGCATCGGCGGTGCGCCGGTCGGCTACCAGTCGGCGCAGTCGCTGCTCTACCAGGACCGCGACATCCTGCTGGGCTACGGGCGCACCTCGGAGTACATGATCACCCAGGAGGACACCCCGGTCACCGCGGTGCTCTCCACCATGGAGAAGAGCCCGTACGCGATCTACTGGGACCCGGCCACCTACCCGGACGCGAAGGCGATCAAGGACCTCAAGGCCGCCGGCACGACCATCTCGGTCGGACCGGAGAGCTCGGTGTGGGTCGACTACCTGATCGGCACCGGCCAGGTCGAGGAGTCACAGCTCGATCGCAGCGATCAGAACAAGCCGGCGATGTTCGTCGCGGCGAACGGCGATCTGGCCGAGGCCGGGTTCATCACCGCCGAGCCGTTCATGTACGAGAACGAGATCGCCGAGTGGGGCAAGCCGGTCATCGGCGAGCTCATCGCGGACGCCGGGTACCCGGAGTACTTCCAGGCCATCGTCGCCCGCACCGACGACATCGAGGCCGAGGCCGACTGCCTGAAGGCGCTCGTGCCGATCATGCAGCAGGCGCAGGCCGACTACATCGCGGATCCGACCGGCACGAACGAGCTGATCGTCGAGCTGGCCGAGACCTACGACACCGGCTGGGTGTACTCCGCCGAGGGCGCCGAGTTCGCCCACGCGGCGGGCATCGAGAAGGGCATCATGGCCGACGGTGCCGACGGCACCATGGGCTCGTTCGACACCGAACGTGTCCAGGAGCTCATCGACATCGTCGGTGAGTACAGCGACGCCGACGTCTCCTCGACGACACCCGATTCGCTGGTGACCAACGAGTTCCTCGACCCCTCGATCAGCGCGAAGGGCTGACGATGTCGACCGGCACCTCAGCGGCCTCCCGTCCGGCTCCGGCCGGGCGGGAGGCCCAGCCGCTCCTCCCCGCGGCCCGGCTCGAGGCGTCCCGTCGCAAGATCCGGGCGCCCTTCGAGCTCGACCCGTCGATGCGCTTCTACTCGCCGCAGGCGAACGTTGACGCGCTGAGCCACCCGCGGGTCGCGGCATGGCTCGACCTGATCCGGGAGCGTTGGACGCCGACCCCCGTGCCCGGGTCTCGAGCCCGCCTGGCGCTGCTCGTGCCCTGCACCAAGTACAAGCCGTACCCCACCAGCCGTGAGCACCGCAGCGTCAACGCCGGCCTGCTCGCCGCCGGGTGGCGGCCCGTCCGTCCCTCCGGTGCACCGCCCGAGATCCTCGAGCACCTGGGCCCCGACGACGACCCGGAACTGCTCAACGAGTCGCCCCTGGAGCGCGACGGCGTGGTGCTCGACCGGTTCGTCGTGAGCGAACCCCTCGCGCTCGTGCCCTACGAGCACACGATGTACCTCGACGGCGCGCCCTCGCCGGCGACGGCCTACGACGACCCCGGTCTCTTCGAGGCACGCGGGACCTCGGTGTCCCCCGAGCGCGACGACTGCACCGCCGAGCCGCGCGGCGACGGCACGTGGTCGTGGGGACCCAACGAACGAGCCGCCTACGTCCGGATGCACAACACGATGTCCGATGCGATCGGCACCGCGCTCGCCCGCCTCTCGCCGCACTACGACCACGTCGTGGGGTGGACGTCGCCCGGCCTGACCCACCGCAGCTTCCTGGCGGACGCCGCCGTCCGGGCCGGGGACGGCCTGGCGTCGACCCGCCGCGGTCCCGACGGTGATCTGCCCCTACGGGGAGTGCTCGACGAGCACCCCGGTCTGTTGACCGTGCTGCCCGACGACGGGCAGCGCGGGCGTGCACGCGAACGCCTCGCCGCTCGACTCGAGTCCGAGGGGCGCGCTCGCTCCGAGGCGTCGGTCCGAGCGGTCTTCGCGAGAGGCGACGGTCACGACACCCCGCTCGGCCTGCCCGAGCTCGTCGACGAGCTGGTGGCGCACCTCGACGGCGCGGCGGCCGCGACATGACGCAGACCAGGGAGATCCGCGCCGCGGGCTCCGGTGAGCTGCTCGGCCGGATCGAGCCGCTCCGGGTCGAACAGGTCGACGATGTCGTCGCCGCAGCCCGGTCGGCCCAACTCGACTGGGCCGCCGCCGCCCCGCACCACCGAGCCGACGCGCTGGTCGCCGCAGCGGGCGAGCTGATCGATCACGTCGAGTCCCTCGCCCGGGCACACGCCAGGGAGTCCGGCAAGATCCTGGCGCAGGCGGACCACGAGGTCCGCGGCGCGATCGCACTGCTGCGCCGCAACGCCGAGCTCGCCCGGATGGCCGGCGGCGAGGTCGCTCCCACGGGGGCGCTGCCCGGCGGCGAACGCGACCTGACGATCGTCGAGCGGGTCCCCCTCGGCGTCGTGGTCGCCGTGCTGCCGTTCAACTTCCCGATCGAGCTCGCCATGGAGAAGGCGGCCGCCGCGCTCGCCGTGGGCAACGCGGCGATCGTGAAGCTTCCGCCCCAGAACCCGTTGGCGACCGCGGCGGCCCTCGAGATCGTGCGACGCCACCTGCCCGACGGCGTGCTGCAGGTCGTCGACGCCGACAACGGAACCGCCGCGGCGTTGTGCGCCGCGCCCGGTGTCGACGCCGTGTCGCTCACCGGCTCGGTCGGCGCCGGCGTCGCCGTCGCCCGGTCGACCGCGGACCAGCTCCGACCGCTGCACCTCGAGCTCGGCGGGAACGGCGCTGCGATCGTGCGCGCGGATGCCGACCTCGACCACGTCGTGAGCGAGACGCTGCGAGGACGTCTGCTCATGAACGGCCAGACGTGCGCCGCCACGAAGCGCCTGATCGCACATCGTGACATCGCCGCCGAGCTGGCCGAGCGCCTGGTCGCCGCGTTGGCCGACGTCGTCCCGGGCGATCCGCTCGATCCGGCCACCCGCCTCGGTCCGCTGATCGACGCCCGCGCGGCAGAGGTCGTCGAACGCCAGGTCCGCTCGACCGTCGCCGAGGGCGCCCGACGCGCGCTCGGCACCGCCCCCGACGGCGCCTGGTTCGCCCCGACCGTGCTCACCGACGTACCCCCCGAGGCCGCCGTGCTGCACGACGACGAGGTGTTCGGGCCCGTCGTCCCGATCGTCGCGGTCGACGACGACGAGGCCGCGCTGGCGCTCGCCAACGCCACCCGCCTCCGTTTGACCGCGGCGGTGTTCTCCGCGGATCTGACCACCGCGCTCGCCATGGCCCAACGCCTCGACTTCGGCGGCGTCGTCGTCAACGGCACGAACAACTACCGGCCGCCGGTCGTGCCCTTCGGCGGCGTCGACCTGGCGGGCGCCGGTCGCGAAGGCCTCGGTTGGACGCTCGGCGAGCTCACCCGGACCCGCTTCATCGCCCTGCGCGGCGTCCGCCCCGCAGGGATCGAACCACGACCCCCGACCCTCGACCCGAACGGAACGCCATGCTCGACGTCACCGACTCCCTGACCACCACCGAGATCGAGGCCTACCGGGACCGCTTCGCGCTCCGCCTGGCCCAGACGGTGCCGGGCCGCAAGGAGTTCGTCGTCGGCAGCGCGAGCGGGTGCACCGTGGTGTCCGCCGAGGGCGACCGGTACCTCGACATGACCTCGGGCATCGGCGTCGCGAACGTCGGGCACAACCATCCCGCCGTCGTCGCGGCGATCGTCGAACAGGTGACCCGCTACGCGCACGTCAACGTCTACGGGCGCTTCGTGGTGCCCGAGCAGGTCGAGCTCGTCGAGCGGCTCGTGTCGGTCGCGGGGCCGGGCTTCGAGACGGCGTACCTGACCAGCACCGGCGCCGAGTCCACCGAGTGCGCGCTCAAGCTGGCCCGCAAGGCGACCGGCCGACCCGGGTTCGTGGCCTTCGAGCGCTCGTACCACGGCCGCACCCTGGGAGCGCTCTCGGTCAGCTGGCGTGAGGAGTGGCGGCGTCCGTTCGAACCGCTGCTCGAACAGGTCCGCTTCGCGCCGTACGACGACCTGGCCGCGGCGATCGAGCTGATCGACGAGACCACCGCCGCGGTGATCGTCGAGCCCGTCCAGGGCGAGGGTGGCATCCGTGTGCCCTCGGACGGGTTCCTGCCCGGGCTGCGGGCGCGCTGCGACGAGGTCGGTGCCCTGCTCGTCGTCGACGAGGTCCAGGGCGGGATGGGGCGATCCGGCAAGTGGTTCGCCCATCAGCACTGGGACGTCCGGCCCGACATCATCACCATGGCGAAGGCCACCGGCGGGGGGCTCCCGCTGGGCGCGGTGCTGGCCTCGCACGAGCTCTTCGAGACCTTCGTCGATCCGCCGCTGTCGCACCTGACCACGATGGGCGGCAACCCCGTGGCGTGCGCGGCGGGCATCGCGGCCTTCGACGTGATCGCGGATGGTCTGCTCGACCACGTCGTCGCGACGGGGGAGTACCTGCGCAGCGAGCTGCGGACCCTGCAGACGCTGCGCCCCGAGCTGCTCGTCGACGTCCGGGGTGTGGGCCTGTGGTGCGCCGTCGAGCTCAGCGTCGACGCCAACCCGGTCGTCGCCAGGATGCAGGAGCTGGGCGTGCTCGTCGGGTCCGTGCTGAACCAGTCGGGCACGGTGCGCATCATGCCGCCGTTGGTGATCACCGCGGAGGAGATCGATGAGTTCGTCGGGGTCCTGCGGCGGGTGCTGGCCGAGGTGTCGGAGTGAGCGAGTTCCTCGTCCGCGGACGACACGTGGTGACCATGGCCGGGCTCGCGCCATCGGCCGAGCGTGACCGCACACCCGGCGCGGTGCTCGACGGCGTGCGCACCGACGGCGCCGTGCACGTCCGCGACGGCGAGATCGTCGCAGTGGGCCCGTTCGCCGAGCTGCACGCGGCGCGGCCCGACCTCGACGTGCACGGCGACGGCACCGGGCTCGTGATCCCCGGCCTGGTCTCGACCCACACCCACCTCTCGGAATCACTCGTGACCGGGATGGGCTCGGAGCTGTCGCTCTTCGAATGGGGCGGCGCGATCGTCGGACCGGTCGGCGACGTGCTGACGCGCGAGATCGCCGCCGAGGGCACCGCGATGCGCGCGGTCGAGATGCTGCTCAGCGGCGTCACCACGGTCAACGACATGTTCTGCCACTCGCACATCGGGTCGATGGCCAGCCTGGGTGCCGCCGAGGGCCTGCGACGCGCCGGCATGCGAGCGGTGGTGTCCTTCGGTGCCGAGGACGTCCCGCTCGGTGCCTCGGGCGCCGATCCGTGCGCCGTCGTCGACGAGATCCTCGCGGAGCACCACGCGCTGGCCGACGAGGTCGAGGGCGACGCGCTGCTCGGCTTCCGCTTCGGGGTCGGCACGCTGCTCGGACAGAGCGACGAGCTGCTCGCCGCGGGGGTGCAGACCTGTCGTGACCGCGACTGGGCGGTGCACACGCACATGGCAGAGGTCCGCGAGGAGCTCACCGGGTCCCATGCTCGCTGGGGTCACCGCACCGTGGAGCACTCCCGGCGGATCGGGCTGCTCGAACGCCCGCTGATCGCCGCCCACGGCATCTGGCTCACCGACGCCGACATCGCCACGCTCGGTCGCCATGGGGCCGCGGTGGCGCACAGCCCGGTCGCGAACATGATCCTCGGCTCCGGTGTCTGCCCGGTCGGCCGGCTGCGCACGGCGGGCATCGCGGTCGGCATCGGCACCGACGGTGCGGCGTCGAACGACAGCCAGGACATGCTCGGCGCGGTGAAGGCCGCGGCGTTGCTGCAGAAGGTGCACCACCTCGACCCGTTGGTGATCGACGCGTTCGACGTGTTGACCATGGCCACGATCGAGGGCGCACGAGCGCTCGGGCTCGACGACGTGATCGGGTCGATCGAACCCGGCAAACGCGCGGATCTGGTGCTGCTGCAGGACACCGTCGACGTCGCGGTGCTGCACGACCCCGTCTCGCAGATCGTCTACGGCGCGTCCCCACGATCGGTGCGCGACGTGTGGGTCGACGGGCGACAGGTCGTCGAGGACCATCGCTGTGCGACCGTCGACGAGGCGGAGCAGATCGCCCGCTGTCGGCCGTTCGCCGAGCGGCTGGCGCACGACGCCGGTCTGGTCGCCGCTGGCCACTCGGTGCTCGGGTCGTGAGCGACTCGACGCGAGCGGTCGTCGTGATCGGCGGCGGCCACAACGGTCTGGTCGCCGCGCTGCGGCTCGCCCGCGCCGGTTGCGACGTCACGGTGCTCGAACAGGGCGCCGAGCCGGGCGGGTGCGTGTGGACCGAACGGCACCCGAGCGGTGTGCTGGTCGAGCGGGGAGCGTTCGAACACGGCGGCGTCCTGCCGGTGGCCGAGGAGCTCGGCCTGACCTCGGAGGACCTCGGGCACGCGACGCTGCGATATCGGGAGCACCCCGTGGCCGCGGGCTTCGTCTTCGGCGACGGCCAGCGCCGGGTCTTCCACACCGACCTGGACCGCACCGTCGCCGGCCTGGGCGACGACGGCGAGCGCTACCGCGAGCTGGTGGACCTGGCCGACACGCTCTTCGGCATGCTCGACACCTTCGAACGGCCGCCGACGCCGACCCAGGTCGCCGCGGCGCTGGCCCCGTTGCGCGGCGGCGACGAGCTGTTCCGGACGATGCTCCTCCCCGCCGAGCAGGTCATCGATGCGGCGCTGCTCGACCCGCACACCCGCGCGTCGCTCGCACTGCAGGCGGCGCACGCGCA
>JALYWI010000205.1 GCA_030852785.1 Actinomycetota bacterium | reverse complement strand
CCCTCGGGCCTCCGACCCGCCCGCTCGCCCCGGCGGCGACAGGTCCGCGACACTGGCGGACACGTCGCAGCACCTCCCGGGGGACCACATGAGCAGCTCTGACACCGCGCAGGCCGTCGCCGGACCGTTCGGCGACCTCGGAGGGAGGTTCATGCTGTCGGGCCGCACCTACGCCACCGGCAACGACCTCGGCTTCGAGGGCATGGACTTCTACTTCACCGGACGCGGCGGCGTGCTCGGACCCGTCGACGCCTCGGTGGTCGCCCACGAGTTCGGTTTCTTCCCGTTCGACCGCCTCAGCGAGCTCTGGAGCGCAGGCTGCGCCGTCATGGCGCCCGAGGACGCCGCCGCAGCGTTCCTCGAGTGCGGATACGCATGGGGTCGGGTCCGGCTGCCCGAGGGTCTCGATCACGCCCGCCTGGCCGAGCTGGTACGCCGGGTGACGGACTCGGCGGTCGACGGCCCGGTCGGCGGCCCGGCGCTGTCGTCCGCGTGGAACCGTGTGCCCTGGCCCGATGACGAGCGCGACGCGGCCCTGCACGCGATCCACCTCATGCGCGAGCTGCGTGGTGGCGCACACGTCGCCGCGGTGCACGCCGCCGGCTTCGATCCGCACCTGGCGGTGATGGTGAACAACGGCGCGGCCGGCGCCGAGTTCTTCGGCTGGCCCGAGCCCCACCCCGACCCCGAGCCGGCCCGCGAGCAGTGGCATCGGGTCGAGGTCGCCACCAACGACGCCGTGGCCGCGCGGCTCGACGTGCTCGACGACGACGAGCAGGCCGAGCTGATCGCGCTGGCCCACGCCGCCGTGCCCACGTGACCCGCGACTCCCCTGTGACCCGCGACTCCCCTGTGACCCGCGACTCCCCCGTGACCCGCGTTCTGGTCGAGGTCACCGACACCATCGGCATCGACTTCACCACCGGCATCCAGCGCGTCGTGCGCGAGACCATCAGCGGTTTGCGCGGACCGGCGGGCGACGGCCTCGAGGTCGTGCCCATCGTGAAGCCCACCGCGGAGTCCGACTTCCGCACGCTCACCGACGACGAGCAGCTGCGACTGGAACGGCATCCCGCCGGGGGCCGGGCGGGTCGCCGCGCGGACGACTTCGGGAGGCTCTCGCCGCTGGTCCGAGCGGTGGGCGACCTGCCGGTCACGATCAAGGTGCGTGGCAACCTGGCCGCCGCCCGTCGCAAGCGGCGCGAGTTCCTGCCCCAGCAGCTCGAGCTGTCGCTCGGCCCGGTCGGCCGCGGCGATGTCTTCCTCGACCTCGAGGGCTCGTGGTACGACCCCGCACCACGATCGACCCTGCTGCCCGAGCTCCGCGCCAAGGGCGTCGCGAGCATGCCGCTGATCCACGACGTCATGCCGATCATCCATCCGGAGTGGTTCAACTCCGAGCACATCGCGGTCTTCTCGGACTGGCTGACCGCGCATCTGCGCCACAGCGACCGGTTCCTGACGAACTCGCACCGCACCGCCGAGGACCTGGCGAGGGTCGCGCCGACACTCGGCGTGCACCGTCGCCTCGACATCGTGCCGGTGCCGCTCGGCGCCGACTACCCCGTCGCCGAGCCGACCCCCGTCGAGCTGCCCGACGGCATGGACCGCTACCTGCTGGTGGTCGGCACCTTGGAGCCGCGCAAGAACCAGCGCATCGTGCTCGACGCGTTCGACCGCCTCCGCGGCGAGCACCCCGACCTCGGCCTGGTCCTCATCGGCAAGGAGGGCTGGCTCGTCGACGACCTCGTCCGACGCATCCGCAACCACCCCGAGATCGACCGCCGCCTGCTGTGGCTGGGCGGCATCGACGACGCCCAGCTCGCCTGGCTCTACGCGAACGCGTTCCTCACCGTCACGCCGTCGCAGTACGAGGGGCTCGGCGTTCCGGTCATGGAGGCACTCGACCGCGGTTGCGCGACCATCTCGTCGTCGGGCGGCGCGTTGCCCGAGGCCGCCCAGGGTGCCGCCGAGCTGTTCGATCCCGACGACCTCGACGAGCTCACCCGCCTGATCGCGCTGCACCTCGACGACCGCGGTCACCACCGCCAAGCAGTGGTGCGCGCCGAGGCCTACACGAGCCCGACGTGGTCGATGACCGCCTCGGCGGTCGCCACCGAGGTCCACCACCTGGTCGACGGCGCGCCCACCGTCACCTGATCGTCGCGCTCACCCACGGCTGCCCTCACCGACCGGGCCGGCGTCGGCCGGTAGTCTCCGAGGTCGGCCATGACGAGTGACGACCTCTCCCCCGACGCCACATCCGCCCTCGACCGACCCGGTGACGCCGCAGCGTCGACGGGACCCGATGTCGACCGCCTGCTGCTCGTCATCACCGCGCTCGCGGTGGCGATCGGGACGGTGCTGCGCTTCCTGCCGCGTTCGGCGCTCTGGCTCGACGAGGCGCTGACGGTCAACATCTCGACGCTGCCCCTCGGCGACATCGGCGGCGCCCTGGAGCGCGACGGACACCCGCCGTTCTTCTACTACCTGCTGCACGTCTGGACCTCGATCGGCGGCACCTCGGACTGGTGGGTCCGGGCCCTCGCCGGGGTCATCTCGCTCATCTCGTTGCCCCTCGCCTACCTGTCGGGCCGGCGCCTCGCCGAACGAGCCGGTGCGGGCGCCCTCGGCGTGCGTCGCACCGGGCTGATCGCACTCGCCGTGATGGCGATGCTGCCCTACGGCATCCGCTACGCCGCCGAGACCCGCATGTACTCCCTGGCCATCACTCTGGTGATGGCGGGCTACCTGCTCGTCGACGAGCTGCTGTCCGCACGGTCGACGGGCGGACGTCGCATCGCGGTGACCGTCGGCGCCGCGCTGGTGACCGCCGCGCTGCTGTGGAGCCACTACTGGTCCATGTGGCTGCTCGCCACGGTCGGCGTGGTCGCGTTGTTCCAGGCCGTCCGTGCCGGCACACCCGCCACCCGCACCGGCGGACGGCTGCTCACCGGTGCCCTCGTCGCCGGCGGGGTGCTCTTCCTGCCGTGGGTCCCGACGCTGCTCTACCAGAACAGCCACACCGGGACGCCGTGGGGCAAGGCGTTCGGACCGGTCGAGGTCGCGACCGTCACCATCCAGGACTTCAGCGGCGACGCCCTGACCTCGTACCTGGCCGTGGCGTTCGTCCTGCTCGCCATCGTCGCCAAGATCTTCGCCGCCAAGGGCGAGGAGCTGGTCGTCGTCAGCAGCTCGTTCCAGCCGCGCATCCGGATGGAGATGGCCCTCTTGCTCGCCACGATCGGCATCGGGTGGGCCACCGCCGCGCTGTCGGGCAACACCTACTCGTCGCGCTACGGCGCCGTCGTGTTCCCGCTCTACGTGCTCTGCGTCGCCGCCGGTGTCGCCATCATCCGCCACCCCCGGGCCACCGCCGCCGCGCTCGTCGCGCTGCTGGTGCTGTCGAGCTACGTGTCGGTGAGCGTCCTCATGGAGGACCGCACGCAGGCCGGAGCGATCGGCGAGCGCATCCTGGCCGCGTCCGGGTCCGACGCCCCCGGCTCGATCATCGTGGCCTGCCCCGACCAGATCGGCGTTGCGCTGCAGCGGGTGCTCGAACAGGGCGACCCGTCGCTGAAGGTGATTCCCTTCCCCGCCGCGGGCGACCCGCACTTCGTCGACTGGGTCGACTACGGCGACCGCAACGCCGATGCCGATCCGGCCGAGTTCCACGCCCGCGTGGTCGAGGGCCTGCCCGACGACGCCACCGTGCACCTGGTCGTCATGCCGGGGTACAAGACCTTCGGCAGCAAGTGCGAGCAGCTGATCAACCTGTTCGGCGCCGATCGACCGCAGGTCGACCAGGTCGACCCCATCGACCTCGGTGAGGGCATGGGGATGTGGGTGTTCGGCCCCAGGTCGTGACCCTCGACCCCGCGGCGACCGTGCGCCGCACCAGCCCGGCCGTCGTCGCGGCGCTCGTGGTGCTGTTCGCCGTCGCCGTGATCGGCGTGCGGACCGTCTCGGTCTGCGAGGGTGCGATCGGTTGTCCGCTCGTCGCGGGGGACAACTACAGCGACGCCGCCCAGGTCGACATCCCGGTGACCGAGGGCGACGGCTACGACGCCCAGTTCTTCTACCGCCAGGTCCGATCGCCGTTCGACTTCTCGATGCAGCGCGCGAACGGCGTCGTGTTCGACACCGAGGTCCGCTACGGACGCATCGGCTTCCCGTTGGTCGCCTGGGTGCTCTCGGCCGGCGGCCAGCCCGCCGCGGTGCCGTGGGCGATGCTCGGCGTCGGGGTGCTCTCGCTCGGCGCCGTCGCATGGGTGCTCGCGTTGGGCGCCCGCGACGCCCGCCGGTCGCCGTGGTGGGGTGCGCTCGCAGTCGCGTTGCCAGGCGTCTGGTTCGCCGCGGGACGTGGTCTGGCCGACCCGTTGTCGACCGCGTTGGTCGGCGCGGCTGCGCTCGCACTCACACGCCGCCGCTACGGCCTGGCGACCGCGGCGTTCGCCGTCGCCGCGCTCACCAAGGAACAGGCGGTGCTCGTGCCCGCCGTCTACGGCCTCTGGCGTCTCTGGGAGCTGCTGGTGATCCGACGCCGCGCACGGGCCGTGCACGCGGCCGACGACGCGCCGGGGTCCGACGCCGCGGCACCCGGGTTCGGTGTGGCGGACCTGCCGTGGCTGGTGCCCGGCGCCGTGTTCGTGGTGTGGCAGCTCGTGCTCTGGAGCGTCACCGGCGCCATGCCGGCGGGTGAGGCGGGGGGTTCCCACGTCGTCGCGCCGCTCAGCGATCTGCTGCCGGCGGTGATCGACTGGGTGACACCCTCGGGCACCTCGCAGGTGCTCTGGCTGCTCGAGGTGGCAGTGTTCGTGGCGCTCGCCGCGCTGGTCGCCGTGTCGGACCGGTCGGCCGGCTGGGAGCGCGGGGTGGCGATCGTGGGCGTGTTGTTCGTGGCGGTGCTCAACGACAACGTGTTCGTCGACCCGGCGCACTTCCGCCAGCTCGGCGAGGTCTCGGTCGTGTTGTGCCTGGCCGCGTTCCGCGCCGATCCCCGGTGGTGGGTCCCGATCCTCGGGGCCAACGGCGTCGCGACCGTCGGCGTGCTCGGCCGCCTCGCCGCCGCGCTCTGACCCAGCCGCGCCCGAGCCCCGACACCCGAGACCCCGACACCCGAGACCCCGACGGGTTCTGGGTGCACCGATGCCGGTCAGGACCGGCACAACCGCACCCGGTACGGAACCCACGCCGTTCTGGGTGCACCGATGCCGGTCGGGAGCGGCAAGCCCGCACCCGGTAGGAGCGGTACGGCGCCGCGCGGGCGACGTCAGCCGATGACGGTCGCTCCACGCATGTAGGGCTGGAGCAGCTCGGGCACGGCGACGGTGCCGTCGGGCTGGCGGTAGGTCTCGACGATCGCGGCCCACACGCGGGGCACGGCCAGGGCCGAGCCGTTGAGCGTGTGCAGGATCTCGGTGCCCTTGCCGCCCTCTGGCTTGTAGCGCAGGTTGGCGCGGCGGGCCTGGTAGTCGCGGAACCACGACACCGAGGAGACCTCGAGCCAGTTGTCGACACCGGGCGCGTAGACCTCGATGTCGAAGGTGCGCGCCGCACTGCCGCCCAGGTCACCCGCGCACAGATCGAGGATCCGGTACGACAGGCCCAGATCGGCGATGAGCCCTTCGGCGCGCGCCAGGATCTCGGCGTGCATGGCCGCCGCGTCGTCGGGTGCGCAGTACGAGAGGATCTCGACCTTGTCGAACTCGTGCACCCGCAGCAGCCCGCGGGTGTCCTTGCCCGCGGACCCCGCCTCGCGGCGGAAGCAGCTGGTGTGTGCGACGAAGCGCTTCGGCAGCTGGTCACCCGGCACGATCTCGTCGCGCAGCAGCGACGTGAGCGGCACCTCGGCGGTCGGGATCGCCCACAGATCGTCACGCTCGACGTGGTACGCCTCGTCGACGAACTTCGGCAGGTGCCCGGTCGCGATCATCGTGTCGGTGCGCACCAGGGTCGGAGGCCGCACCTCTTCGTACAGGTCGACGTTGCGGTCGATCGCGAGCTGGCACAGCGCACGGACGAGTGCCGCGCCCTGACGGCGGTACATCACGAACATCGAGCCCGACATGCGCACGGCACGTTCGACATCCAGGATGCCCAGCTGCTCACCGGTCTCCCAGTGCGGGACCCGCTGGTGCTCCCCGTAGGCCTCGGGATCGAAGCGCTCGACCCGCAGCACGACGTTGTCGGCCTCGCTCAGACCGTCGGGAGCGTCGTCGGACGGGAGGTTCGGGATACGCAGCAGCATGGCGCGCAGCTCGCCGTCGAGCTCCTCGGCGCGGGCGTCGAGCGACTTCTCCTCGGCGCCGAGCAGGCGGCTCTGCTCCTGCAGCTCGGTCGCCTCGTCTTTGCGCTGCTCGCGGAACAGCGTCCCGACCTCGTTCGAGATCACCCGGATCTCGGCGCGCAGCGAGTCGCGCTGCCCGGCGAGCGCTCGGAGCTCGGCGTCGAGGGAGTGGATCCGGTCGATCGGTTCGGTGTCCTCGCCGCGACGGGCCAGGCCCGCCTTGACGTCATCGAGGTCGTTGCGGATCAGCCGCACGTCAAGCATGGCCGTGAACCTAGTGGCCGCGACGTGCAGGCTCCGAAGCGGATTGGCCCGTGCAGGAGCCGCAGGCGATCCTCGTGGGGTGATCGTCATCTTCGACCTCGACGGAACGGTGTGGGACTCGCTCCCGGGGATCGTGGGATGCCTCGAGCACACCTTCGACACCTTCGGGCGAACGCTGCCGGACCGGTCGGTCCTCACCGCCAACATCGGCCCTCCCCTTCCGGTGATGCTCGGGGAGCTCGGGTTCCCCGCCGAGCAGGTGGACGATGCGACGCTCGTCTACCGGGAGCGCTACGTCGACTGGGGTGTCTTCCAGGCGACGATCTACCCGGGGATCGTCGAGGTGTTGACGCAGCTGGACGGAGACGGGCATCGGCTGGCGACCGCGACCTCCAAGGGCGAGGGACCGACGCACCAGATGCTCGAGCACTTCGAGCTGTCGGACCGCTTCGAGGTGATCGGAGCCGCGTCGATGCACGACAAGGCCGCCATGACCAAGCCTGCGGTCATCGCGCAGGCGCTCCGAGGGCTCGGCTCCCCCGGTCCCTCGGAGTGCCTGATGGTCGGCGACCGCAGCTACGACGTGCGTGGCGCGGCCGAGCACGGCCTCGACTGCGTCGGCGTGCTGTGGGGCTACGGGACCGAGGACGAGCTGCGCGACGCCGGCGCACTCCACGTCGTCGCCGAGCCGTCGGAACTGCTCGCGATCGTGCAGCGGTAGGGTCTCGGCGTGCCGTGCGTGGTCGTCGAGGAGCTGGTCGTCCGCTACGGCGACAGCGTGGCCGTCGACGGCGTCAGCTTCACTGCCGAGGCGGGTGAGGTCACCGTCGTGCTCGGCCCGAACGGCGCCGGCAAGACCTCGACCATCGAGCACCTCGAGGGCTACCGACGAGCCGACGGCGGCACCAGCAGCGTGCTCGGGCTCGACCCGGTGCGCCAGCACGCCGAGCTGAGCCGGCTCGTCGGCGTCATGTTGCAGCACGGCGGCATCCCGACCGGCATTCGCCCACCCGAGGTGCTCGCGCAGTACGCCGGGTTCTTCGACCATCCGCTCGACCCCGACGAGCTCCTGCGGACCGTTGGGCTGCATGACCGGCGCAGGACCACCTACCGGCGACTGTCGGGCGGTGAGCAGCAGCGCCTCTCGCTGGCGCTCGCGCTCATCGGGCGGCCCCGCTGCGTGTTCCTCGACGAGCCGACGGCGGGGGTCGACCTGGCCGGCCGCGACCTGATCCGCTCGGTGATCGCCGGGCTGCGCGACGACGGCGTGTGCGTCGTCGTCACCACCCACGACCTCGACGAGGCGGAGCGTCTGGCCGACCACGTCGTGATCATCGACCACGGCACCGTCGTCGGCGCCGGCGCACCGAGCGAGCTGATCAGCGCCACCGGCTCCGACCACGTGCTCTTCGGCGCCGCCCCCGGTCTCGACGTCGCGGCACTCTCGGCGGCGGTCGGCGCCGCGGTCGACGAGGTCTCGCGTGGCGAGTACCGGGTCGCGGCGGCACCCAGCCCCGCGACGGTCGCGGCGATCACGTCGTGGCTGGCCGACCACGACCTGCAGCTCGCCGACCTGCGCGCCGAGCGTCAGCGCCTCGACGACGTGTTCCGACGCCTCACCGGCGGCGAGGACGCGACATGAGGGCCTTCCTGTCGCAGCTGCGTGTCGAGCTCGCGCTGTCGTCGCGCCAGGGCGAGCAGCTGCTCGTCTCGCTCGGCATCCCGCTGCTCATCCTGGTGTTCTTCTCGTCGGTCGACGTGCTACCGGTGCCCACCGAGGACCCGGTCGACTTCCTCGCCCCCGGCGTGCTCGCCCTGGCCATCATGTCGACGTCCTTGGTGTCGCTGGGGATCAGCACCGGGTTCGACCGCAACTACGGGGTGCTCAAGCGCCTGGGGGCGTCGCCGCTCGGCCGCCCCCGCTGGATCGCCGCGAAGATCGCCACCGTGCTGCTCACCGAGGTGGCGCAGTGGGTCCTGTTGATCGCGGTCGCGGTCGCGCTCGGATGGTCGCCGCCGGGCGCCGGTTGGCTCCCTGCGGTGGGCGCTGCGGTGCTCGGCACCGCAGCCTTCGGCGGCATCGCGCTGCTCATGGCCGGCACACTGCCCGGCCTCGCCACCCTCGCCGGGGCGAACGCGCTCTACCTCGTGCTGCTGCTCACCGGCGGCATGGTGATCCCCCTCGAGGAGCTGCCGGGACCGCTCGAGGCGGTGGTGAAGGTGCTGCCTGCGGCGCCGCTCGCCGAGATCCTCACCGGCTCGCTGATCGAGGGCGGGACCGTCGCCGGCTGGGCCTGGATCTCACTCGGGGCCTGGGCACTCGCCGCGCCGCTCGCCGCCGCGACGCTGTTCCGTTGGGAGTGAGCAGCCCCTAGCGAGTCGCCCGGGCTCAGACGCCGTGGCGGTCGCGGACGTCATGATCGACGCTCGACGGTGCACGGTCGTCGACGACCGTGCCGTCCTGGCGCACGAGCTTGCCGCGGTACTTGACCTTCTGCGAACGCTCGCCGAGGGACCACTTGAAGAAGATGAACGCGATGATCACCCAGAGGTACGAACCGGTGATCACCTTCATGATCACGCCGGCCAGCTGCTGGTCGGTCTGCACGCTCATCCAGAGACGGACCGGCTGGTTGTACCCCTGGTAGAGGACCTCCTCGGCGGTGGTGAGGAAGGCCGCGGGCAACGTCGGGATGATCGACAGCAGGAAGATCACGAGCATCTTCAGGGGCGGCCCGACGCGGAGCTCCGGGATGGGCCCGCAGACGCACATCCACACCAGCAGCGACGAGAACACCATGAGGGTGTGGAGCCCGTAGTGCAGCCAGGCGTTCGAGATGGACGTGTTGACCATCCACGCCCAGTGGGTCAGCGCGGTCAGGAACAGGTTCACCAGCAGGGCCGGCGCGGGTCGGGCCCAGTAGTGCACGAACCGCTTGAAGGCGCCCTCGCCGATGATCAGTCGTGCGAGCCACGTCGGCGTCGCGAGCAGCATCACCGGCGGGAACACGACCATGAGCAGCGAGTGCTGCAGCATGTGCACCGAGTAGAGGCGTTGCTCGGCGATGTCGTGCATCGGGAAGTCCGCCGCCACCCAGAACACGAACACGCCGAACCAGAACCACGCCTTCTGGTGCGACGAGATCGGTGGTTCGCCCGCGGCGACCGCCTTGGGTTGGATCACCCGCGCCGCGTAGACGCCGAGTGCGATCAGTCCGCCGACGAGGAGCCAGACCTCGATGTGAGGTGTCCAGCTCGGGAAGGCGGAGGCGAGCACGGCGATCCTGATCAGTCCGCCGGGCAGTCGCCGGGCATCTGCGAGGTCTCGCAGAACGGCGCGGGAGGCACCGGCGGAGGATCGTTGAAGCGGGTGCTCCCGGAGTCCTCCCAGAAGTTCATCGCGGACAGGGCGACGCCGTAGACCGCGATCGCCAGGATCATGCCGAAGTAGAAGCTCCGCTTGAGCACGGCGCTGTCGAACTTCAGGTGCATGAAGTAGAGGGCGACCAGGAAGAACTTGATCACCATCAGGATGAGCAGCACGGGCACTGCGACCTTGTGGGCGCTCTCGCCGAACCAGTCCTCCCACCAGTAGGTGCTGACCTCGAGCGCGGTCAGGCCCACCAGGATGAAGAAGATGTTGAAGTACTGCCGGTCGGTCGGACCGTGACTGTGATGCTCTCCCGGATGGACCGAGGAGTCGTCATCGACCGCTGTGATGTCGGTGCTCACCAGATGCTCCTCAGGGGATCAGGTAGACGATGGTGAAGATCAGGACCCAGACGATGTCGACGAAGTGCCAGTACAGGCCCACGACCTCGACCGCCTCGGCGTGCAACTTCCGTCGGAAGGACAGAGCGATCAGCGACGCCAGCATGATCACGCCGATGGCGACGTGCACGCCGTGCAACCCGGTCAGGGCGAAGAACGACGACGACGCGACGTTGGTCGTGAAGCCGAGGCCGTGGTGCACGAACTCGGTGAACTCGTAGACCTGACCGCCGAGGAACAGCCCGCCGAGCACGGCGGTGGCCGTCAGCCAGAGGCGCATGCGCGTGGTGTCGCCACGCATGATCGCGTTGACCGACAGCACCATCGTGAGCGAGCTCATCAGGAGGATGAACGACGTCATCGACGTGAACGGGATGTCGAAGTACTCCGACGGGATGGCGCTGCTCCCGGCGAGGTTCGCGACCTCTGCGGGACGGTTCTTGTAGATGAGGTACGTCGAGATCATCCCGCCGAACAGCAGGCAGTCCGACGCCAGGTACACCCACATGCCGAGCTTCTCGTTCGAGATGCCCGTCGAGGTGACGTGGATGTCGTCGGGGAACTCGAGGTCCTCGACCCCCTCGTAGGCCAGATCAGACAACGGGGGCCTCCTCGGTCGTCGCGGTCACGAGCGTGTCGGTGTCGGTGCCCTCGGTCGAGGTATCGGCATCGCCGTCACCCGAGGCATCGTCGCCGTCCTCGGCGCCGCCCTCGGGCAGCGCTGCGGCGGCACCCTCGTCGTCACCGTCGTGGTCGTCGTGGCCGTCGTGGTGGTGTCCGGCGTCCGGGTCGGTCGCCGGTTCCATCACCCAGCCGTAGCAGCCGGCGATGACGAGCGCTGCACCCGGCAGTGCCCACCACAGGTTGAAGATCAGGCCGTAGCCGACCAGCGGCAGACCCGAGGCCAGCACCAACGGCCAGTACGACGGCGACGGCAGGTGGACGTCGGTGGCGTCGCCCTTCTGCACGACGTCCTCGGTCTTGGCGATGCGGACGAGACGACCGTTCTCGTCGTGGCCGTACTTGCGGTGCCAGAACTCGTCGAAGTCCTCGACCACGGGCACCTCGTCGAAGTTGTGCTCCGGGGTCGGCGACGGGATCATCCACTCGAGCGAGCGGGCGTCCCACGGGTCCGGACCCGGGTCGACGGGGTTGCGACGGTGCTTGCGGTAGCTGAAGGCGATGTTCGCCATGAAGACGATCAGCGACACCGCGATCGTGAATGCACCGATGGTCGAGACCAGGTTCCAGGTGTTGAAGCCCTGGTTGTCGGTGTAGGTCCAGGTGCGGCGCATCATGCCCTGCAGGCCCAGGATGTGCTGCGGGCCGAAGGTCAGGTTGAAGCCGACCAGCATCAGCCAGAAGTTCCACTTGCCGAGCTTCTCGCCCAGGAACAGGCCGAACATCTTGGGCCACCAGAAATACATCGCTCCGAAGAAGCCGAGCAGCGCACCACCGAAGAGCACGTAGTGGAAGTGGGCGACGATGTAGTAGGTGTCGGTCTGCTGGGTGTCGGCCGGGGCGAATGCGTGGCTCACGCCCGAGAGTCCACCGATGGTGAACATGCCGACCAGGCCGATCGAGAACAGCATCGCCGTGGTGAAGCGCAGCCGGCCGCCGTACATGGTGGCCAGCCAGTTCAGGATCTTCACGCCGGTCGGCACCGCGATGAACATCGTGGCGAGCGAGAAGGCGAGGATCGACATCTGGCCCATGCCCGAGGCGAACATGTGGTGGGCCCACACGCCCCAGCCCATGAAGCCGATGGCGATGCCGGAGCCGACCATGAACGGGTAGCCGAAGATCGGCTTGCGCGAGAACACCGGGATGATCTCGGACACGATGCCGAAGGCCGGCAACACCATGATGTACACCTCTGGATGTCCGAAGATCCAGAACAGGTGCTCCCACAGGAACGGGTCGCCGCCCTTGGAGGCGTCGAAGAACGTCGCTCCGAACATGCGGTCCATCGTGAGCAGCAGCAGGGCCGTGGTGATGACCGGGAGGGCGAAGACCAGCAGGACCTGGGTCACGAAGGTCATCCAGGTGAAGACCGGCATCTTCATGAGCGTCATGCCCGGCGCACGCATGTTGAGCACGGTGACGGTCAGGTTGACCGCCGAGACGGTCGAGCCGATGCCCATGATGATCAGGCCGACGGCGTAGAAGTCGATGCCGTGGCCCGGCGAGAACGCCACGCCGGAGTTCGGGGCGTAGTTGAACCAGCCGCCGTCGGCGCCGCCGCCGAGCAGCCACGAGGTGTTGAAGAAGATCGCACCCAGCAGCCAGACCCACAGCGACAGCGCGTTCATCCTGGGGAAGGAGACGTCACGTGCGCCGATCTGGAGCGGCAGCAGGTAGTTCGCGAACGCCGAGGCGAGCGGCATGACGACCATGAAGACCATGGTCACGCCGTGCATCGTGAAGACCTGGTTGTACAGATCTGCGGAGAGCAGGTCGTTGCCCGGCACCGCCAGCTGCGTACGGATCAGCAGCGCCTCGACCCCACCCACGAGCAGGAAGAAGAACGACGCGACGCCGTACATGATGCCGATCTTCTTGTGATCGACGGTGTTGACCCACGACCGCCAGCCGTGGCTGGCCTTCGGCCGGGCGAACACGCCCATGGGGTCGGCCGCGCGGACCCCGGCGTCACCGGTGGTCAGCTCCAGTGGAGAGTGTTCCTCGATGATCGCCATCAGGTGGTCACTTCCTCTGCTCGCATGTCAGCAGCTCGCTTCTCGTGGCGTTCGATGGACATCGCTGTGGTGTCCATCACTTCAGGGTGAGCAGGAAGGCAGTCAGCTGTTCGATCTGCTCTTCGCTCAGGTTGTAGTTCGGCATGCCCTGGTTGTTGTTCGGGTTCATCGGCTTGACGTCCTCAGGATCGCGCAGCCAGGCCTTGATGTTGTTCTCGTCGGGGGTGCCGTCGGGCACCGCCTTCACATACGCATCGAAGGTCTTGGCCCGGGTGCTCTCGTCGGTCTCGAACTCTTCGTACAGCGGCAGCAGGCCACCGGCGAAGTAGTCGCGCATCATGAAGTGGGTCAGGTTCGGCGCGTTGCCGGCGGCGAGCGTGATGTCGACCGTCTTGCCGTAGTCGGGGTCCGGCTCCTCGGCGTACTCGAAGGGAGCCTTCGAGTCGGGCGTCAGACCGTTGACCTGGTGGCAGAAGCTGCACTGGGTGACGAAGAGCTCCTGACCGGCGATGGCCAGGGCATCGTCGGCCGCGGGCTGCGCCGGCGGCGTGGTCATCCGGTCGATCCACTCGTCGTAGTCGGCCGTCTCGAGCGCCTTGACCTGCATGCGCATCACACCGTGGGAGAGACCGCAGTACTCGGTGCACTGGCCCTGGAAGAGGCCGACCTCGTTCGACTGCAGCACCCGCTCGTGGGTGCGGCCCGGCACGGCGTCGAGCTTGCCGGCGAGCGCCGGGATCCAGAAGCTGTGGATCACGTCGTTCGACTGGATCTTGAAGACCACGTCGCGACCGACGGGGATGACGGCCTCGTTGGCGGTGATGATGTCGACCGTGCCGTTCGCGTCGACGTCGTAGCGGTACTCCCACCACCACTGCTGACCGATGACGGTGACCTCGAGGGGATCCTCGGCGTCGTCCATGGCGAGGATGGTCTGCACGTTGAACACGGCGAGCACGGCGAGCAGCACGGCCGGGAAGATCGTCCAGCCGATCTCGAGCTTGGTGTTGCCGTGGACCTGCTCCGGCTCGTCGACACCGTCGACGTCGCTCGGGTCCCGACGGAAGCGGGTGGCCAGCCAGATCAGCCCGACCTCGACGAGGACGAACACCAGACCGGCGATCGCGAACACGGGGATGATCAGGTTCTGGATGCTCTGGGACTTCTCACCCCGTGGCGACAGCGTCGTGAGGGGACGACCCTCGGGCAGTCCGATGTCCCGGACCATCAGGTATCCCGCGACCAGGACGACGATCAGTCCGATGGTCGTCGCGATGGTGGAGTTGCGCTTGTTCCGCACCAGCTACCTCTCAGTTGCCCGCGACGGTGGCACCGTCGAGGCCGATCGGTCCAGCCGTGTCGATCAGACCCGCGGGTCCGTTCGCCGGCAGTGAGTGTTCTGTCTCTTCCTCGGCCTCGCGGGGTCCGACGATCGCAGCGGCGATGCCACCACCGATGATCAGGACCGCGCCGATCGCGAAGGCCACCGTGAGCACCGAGCGCTTCTGCTCTGGACGGTTGGCCAGCAGGATCGCCACCACGAAGACGGCGACGGCGACGAGGATCACGACGAAGACGGCGCCGAGCTTGGGCACGGCGAGCAGGATCCGCGACATCGACAACACGATGATGGCGACACCGATCGTGGCGCCGATGGGGATCTCGAGGGGGTACATCAGGCGGTTGCGCAGCGTGGTGTTCTCGGCGGGATCGGCGGTCGCCTGATCGGCCCAGGTGCGGATCGTCCACTCGACGGCCACGACGGCCAGACCCACGCAGCCGATCACGAACACCGTCGAGGAGATCGCTGCGCCGATGACCAACAGGCCGGCGGACAGGGCGCCCACGAGGGGCCAGACGTTGAGGCCCTGGGGTGAGGCGACCCGCAGGTCGACGAGCGTGTCGCCCTGGATGACCGACCGCTCGACGGTCGCGCCCTGGAGCTCGGCGAGCGCCTCGGGTGAGCCGTCGCGGAACACCGAGGTGAGGCCGCCCATGACCGCCAGCGCACCGGCGGCGCCCATGAGGACGGAGTAGCCGATCTGGTCGCCGACCCAGCCCTTCCAGCCGAAGGAGATGGGGCCGATGATCGAGTCGACCAGGGCACCGTCGGAGAACACCGTCAACACGCCGCCGTGCGCCGAGGCGCCGGTGACGAATCCGTAGACGAGGGCCGTCAGGTAGAGGAAGGCTGCTGCGCCGTAGAAGAACTTCGAACCGCGGGTGATCATCGCTCAGCTCACTTCTGCACGTAGACGGCGAACCAGATGACTGCGTACAGCCCGACGCACGTGTACCAGAACATCGCCGATGCGCTGATCCCGTCGGGGTGACGACTCGAGAACTGGCCGCCGAGCGTGCGGAGGCCCATGAAGACCAGGAAGAGCAGGCCGGCGATGGTCATCGCCAGGTGACCACCGGTGACCGCGTAGAACAGCGCGCCCTCGGGCTGGGCCATGGTGATCTGGGCCTCGTGGTACAGGAAGGTCGTCTGGTTGACGAAGGCGATGCCCAGCAGCAGCGTGACGCCCAGCGCCATGTAGGTGTGGTAGCGGTCGTCGCGGTTCACCGACCACACGGCCCAGTGCATCGTCACGACGGACATGCCGAGGGTCAGCAGCTGCATGTTCGGCTGCGTCAACGGGATGTGGCTCTCGAGCAGCCACTGGGCGCCCGCAGCGTCGCGTGCCGAGACGTAGTGCCCGATCAGGGTGACGAGCACCATCGCGATGCCGGCGGTCGCGAACGCGGTGCCGAAGAGCAGTTCGCGGCGTCGGGGCAGGTTCACCGGTGCGAGCGAACCCGGCAGTGCCTGGGTGGTGTCGGCCATCAGGAGCCTTCCTCGTCGGATCCGCCGTCACGGAGGTCGAGCAGTGGGTAGGGCGAGCGGACCACGGCGATGGCGAGGTCACGCAGCGGGGACTCGTCCGCAGCGGGCTCCACCCACTCCAGGGTGAGGCCGTCGGGGTCGTCCGAGGACTCGGCGGTCGCGCCGGCCTTGGAGGCGGTGAGCACCGAGGCCAGCCCGGAGAGCGCACCGAGCACCAGCAGCGCCGCGCCGATGGCGACGATCACGCCGAACGCCTCGGAGGCGATGCCCTCGCCGCCGTCGCGGGCGAGGATGCTCTGCAGGACGTAGACGACACCGAGCAGCCCGCCGCCGAGGAAGGCGGCCAGCACCGAGCCGTTGGCC
>JALYWI010000173.1 GCA_030852785.1 Actinomycetota bacterium | reverse complement strand
ACGTAGAGGCCGCCGTTCTGGTCCCAGGTGCTGGTCAACCAGTCCGCGGCGATCGCGGCGGGCAGCGCGCCGCCGATGACGAACCCGAAGAAACGCGGCGAGCCGGTCGCCAGCACGGCGTCCTCGGCGATCCCGAGCAACTCGTCGAGCACCTCGCCATCGCCGAACGACGTCTCGGGAAACGTCGACGGGATGCGCGCGGCGAGGGTGCGCGGGTCGACCGTCGCGCCCACCGGCCGATCGTCGAGTCCGTCCAGGTACGCGACCGCCGCTCGGGCGGTCGCCGACAACAGCTCCGCAACGTCGCTCATCCGTCCAGCCTGACGCATCGGCGCCGCGCCATGTCGGCCGCTTCGAGGGCGCTGCGGACCCTACGATCCGGCGACCCGACGAACGGAGCCAGACATGTCTCTTCCCACCGACGACCTGCTCGCGATCCAGCAGCTCTACGCCCGCTACAACCACCTGGTCGACTCCGGCCAGGGCGCCGAGTGGGCCGACACCTTCGTCGACGAGGGCACGCTCGACACCGGCATGGGCTTCGCCGTCGAGGGAACACCCGCCGCGCGCACCGAGTTCGGCGACAACGTGCCGGTCATGATGCCCGGGTCCCGCCACGTCGCGTCGAACGTGTGGATCGAGGGTGACGGGACGACCGCGTCGGGCTCGGCCTACCTGCAGCTGTGGGTGGCCGACGACGAGACCGGCGGGTCGAAGCTGCTGGTGAGCGGGCTGTACCGCGACACGCTGCGCCGCACAGACGCGGGATGGCGCTTCGTGACCCGGGTGCTCGTGCCCGACGCCGGACAGCCCACCTCCGGCAGCCTCGCCTGACGGGACCGCTGGGTCAGCGCCGCTTACGTGGCGCGGCGGGCAGCATCTCGGCGCGCACCTGCTTCTTGGTCGCCGCCCATGAGCAGATGGGACACGTCGTCAGGTCGTGGTGTCGGGCGGGGCAGTACTCGCGACCGAAGTAGATGATCTGCAGGTGACGTCGGTTCCAGGTGTCCGGCGGGAACACGGCGGTGAGGTCACGTTCGGTCCGCTCGACGCTGGTCCCGTTCGAGAGCCCCCACCTGGCGGCGAGTCGGTGGATGTGGGTGTCGACCGCGAACGCCGGCACGCCGAACGCCTGCGACATCACCACGCTCGCGGTCTTGTGGCCGACCCCCGCGAGCGACTCGAGGAACTCCATGTCGGGGACGACCTCGCCGCCGGCGTCGACGATCTGCGTTGCCGCGGTCCACAGGTTGCGTGCCTTGGTCGGCGCCAGTCCGACCTCTCGGATCAGTTCCAGGATCCGCTCCGGGCCGATGGCGACCATGTCCTCGGGCGTGGGGGCCTCGGCGAACAGGGCGGGGGTGACCTGGTTGACCTTCTTGTCGGTCGTCTGCGCGGACAACGCCACCGCCACCAGCAGCGTGTACGGGTCGACGTGGTCCAACGGGATCGGAGGGTCCGGGTAGAGGTCGTCGAGCATCTCGCCGATCCGGTCGGCCTTCTCCTGGCGTTTCAAGGCGCCGACCCTAGTGACCGCGTCGACGAGTTTGAACCGGTCGCCGAAAGGGGCACTGACTCGTCGACCGGTTGGTCGCACAACGGAGGAACTGACATGACCATTGGAGCAGCACTACTCGTTGTCGTAGTAGGCGTCCTGATCGCAGCGTTCGCCAACTCGACCATCGGACTGATCGTCGCCGCAATCGGTGTGGTGGGCTTGATCCTCGCATTGGTGAGTACATCTCGAGCACGTCTCTGACCCACCACGTCACCAGGCGAACGGCCTCCGACTCCTCGCCCGGAGTCGGGGGCTGTTCCGCGTCCGGGCTCTACCGTCGACTCGCGGCGGGACAGCCGGACGCGTGCCACGTCCCAGTGCTCCACCAGCGGCCTCCCAGCCAGGTGGCCGATGATGCGGGAACAGCGACACCCGGCGCCCCGCACCCCCGAGGCGCCCGGACCACCGAGACACGGAGCACGACATGGGCAACCTGCAGATCGTCGAGAGCATCTACGCCGCCATGGCGGCCAAGGACCCCGCCGGGGTGCTCAGCCATCTGTCCGAGCAGGTCACGATCTATCAGGACCCCCGTCTCCCGTGGGGCGGCAACCACGTGGGACACCACGGGTTCGCGGAGTTCGCGCTCGCGCTGACGGGTGCCGTCACCTCGTCGGTCCGCATGGACGAGCTCTACGAGTCCGACGACCGCCACGTCGTGCAGTGCGGCCACACGATCGGCACGGTCAACGAGACCGGCGCACCCTTCGACGTCGCCGAGATGCACCTGTGGACCCTCGAGGACGGCATGGTCGTGGCGACGCACTTCGCGATCGACACCGCGGCCATGCTCGCGGCGCTCGACGCGTGACGATCAGGCGGTGTGCAGCGTGCCGCGCTCGCCGGTGTCGTCGTCGCCACCGGTGACCGCGGACTTCACCAGGCGGGCGAGGCGCACGATCTTGTTGGCATCCGCGTCCCAGTAGTCGGCGCTGTGTGCGTCGAGTCGCAGCAGCACCAGGTCGGGGTCGTCCACACCGTCGAACCAGGCTTCGTAGAGCGGGCTCCACATGTCCCGGATGCGCTCCCGATCCTCGACCAGTCGCGCGGAGCCCGACACCGAGACCCAACGACCGTCCTTCTCGTCGTTGAACGCGGCATTCGCCGCGACGCCCCCGGTCGCGGCCGAGGTCCAGTCGGCCGACTTCGACACCAGGAACCAGAGGGTCCCGTCGAAGTCCGTGTCCTGCACCGTCAGCGGTCGTCCGTGCAGGTCGCCGACGGCGTCGGGCAGCGTCACCATCGCGAAGCGGATGCCCTCGAGGCGTTCGGCGAGCTCGACGACGTCGTCGCTGGTGTCGGTGGAGGCGGTCTCGTGGCCGGTGGCGTTCACGGCGGGTCCTTTCGTCGACTGCCGCGCCCGGTACCCGAGGCGGCGTCGCGTCACACCGTTCGACAGGACGCGCCGCCGCGCCCCGGCAATGATGTGCGGCGATGTCCGAGCACGCCGACACCCCACCCACTCCCGCCAACTCCTTCGCCAGCGACAACGCCGCCGGCGTCGCCCCCGAGGTGATCGAGGCGCTCGGCAGGGCGAACGACGGTCCGGCGCTGGCGTACGGCGAGGATCCGTGGACCCGTCGGGCCGAGCTGGCCATGAACGAGCTCTTCGACCGAGAGGTCGCCACGTACCTGTGCTGGGGCGGCACGGGCGCGAACGTCGTCGGGCTCGCGACGCTGCTCCAGCCGTGGCAGGCGGTGATCACCCCCGACAGCGCCCACATCGTGGTCGACGAGTGCGGCGCACCGACCCGCTTCACCGGCTCGCAGCTGATTCCCGTGGCGACACCCGACGGCAAGCTCGTGCCGGACCACATCGATGCCCGCGTCGACTGGCTCGACAGCGAGCACCACCCGCAGCCCGCGGTGGTGTCGATCAGCCAGGCGACCGAGATGGGCACCGTCTACTCGACCGAGGAGATCGCGGCGTTGTGCGACCGGGCGCACTCTCATGGCATGCGGGTGCACCTCGACGGCGCGCGGATCGCGAACGCGGTCGCCGCCGGTGGCAGCGATCCCGCGTCGATGGTGGCCGACACCGGCGTCGACGTCATGACCTTCGGACTGACGAAGAACGGCGCGATGTACGGCGAGGCGGTCGTGTTCCTGCGCCCCGAGCTGGCCGAGCGGGCCGCGTTCGTCCGCAAGCAGGCCGGTCAGCTGTCCTCGAAGAGCCGGTTCATCGCCGCGCAGCTCCTGGCGCTGCTCGAGCACGACCTCTGGCTGCGCAACGCGCAGCACGCGAACGACATGGCCCGCCTGCTCGCGGACCGGGTCGCGGGGATCGAGGGCGTCCGACTCGCCGCCGCGCCGCAGGTCAACTCGGTCTTCGTGCACCTGCCGGCCGACGCGATCGCACCGCTGCAGGCGTGGTCGTTCTTCTGGGAGTGGGACCTGTCGCAGTCCCTCGTGCGGTGGATGACGAGCTACGCCACGACGGCGGACGACGTGGAGCGGTTCGCCGTCGGCGTCGAGACGTTGCTCGGCCGCTGAGCAGGTTGCTCAGCTCGACTGGAGCGCTTCGCGGATCGTGAGCTTCCGGCCGGTCCGCACGATGGCCCGCGCGTAGATCGTCGAGCCGATCCTCGCGGCCGCGACGATCGACAGCACCAGCAGGACGAGCGACCCGACGATCTCGACGACGGTCGCCTCGCCGAGTGCGATGCGGAACGGCATCATCAGCGGCGACGTCAACGGGAAGTACGCGAGCACCGTGCCGAGCACGCTGTCGGCCGAGCTCTGGGCGACGATGAACGTGCCGATCAGCAGGAACGTCAGCGGCGCGATGACCGAGCCGGTCTGCTCCTGGCGCTCCGCCAGCGCTCCCAGCGCTCCTGCGATCGTGAGGTACAGCGCCAGGCCCAACAGGAACCAGAGGGCGCTGCCGGCGATGGCGGCGCCGATGCCCTCGGGCAGGCTGCCGCCGAGCACCATCTTGACGATCACCGGCACCGCGACGGCGAGCAGCGTGCCGATGCCGACGATGCACACACCGATCACCTTGCCGAAGAGCAGCGCCGCGGGCTTCACCACGGCGAGCAGGACCTCGCTGATCCGGTTGGACTTCTCGACGGCGACGCCGTTCGCCACCTGCACCATCAGCGTCAGCAGCAGCAGGTAGAGCACGAACGAGATCACGAACGCGGTCGCCTGGCGGCCGGAGCTCTCCTCGTCGACCTCGATCAGTCGTGGCGGCGGCACCGAGAGCGCCTCGCGGATCTGCTCCGCGTCGAGCCCCTCGGCCGAGAGCTGCTCGGTCATCGCTCGTGTGGTGAGCGCCTGGCGCACCGCGACCATGATCCGTCCCGACTGATCCGCGCGGGCCACGATGCGAGGATCGTCGCCACCGATCAGTGCCAGGTCGAGCCGGTCGTCCTCGACCAGGCGCGACGCCTCGTCGATGTCGGCCGCCCTGCGGTAGTCCACGTCGATGTCGAGCTGCCGGGTCACCGCCGTCAGCAGGGCCTCGAGCTCGGGCTCGTCGCCGATGACGGCGACGTCGTAGCGGGGGTTCGAGTCGTCGGACAGCGCGTCGGGCAGGATCATCGCCGCGCAGGACGCGATGAACATCACGCCGAGCACGATCCAGAAGCTCCTCCGACGGAACGTCTCGCGCAGCTCACGGCCGGCGACGAGCGCGGTCGACCCGAGCACGCTCATGAGTGCTCCCCGGTCGTCGCGAACGATCCGTCGCCTAGGTCCTCGCCGGCGAGCTCCTCGGGCCGGGCGCCGGCCGCGTCGAGGAACAGCTCCGACAGGCTCGGCGCGTGCACGCCGAAGTCACCGACGGGCACCCGGCTGCGGATGGCGTCGAGCACGGCGCCGGCATCCGCACCCGGGCGCAACCGCACCCTGGTGCCGGAGGCGTCGCTGCCGGTCACCGCAGCGAGTGAGGCGTCGACCCACGACGGGTCGACCTGCACGTCGACGCGCAGGTAGCGGTCCGGGCTCTGCGACTTGAGCTCGCGCACGTCGCCGTGCAGCACGACTCGGCCGTGGTGGATCATCGTGATCTCTTCGCAGAGATCCTCGACCAGGTCGAGCTGGTGGCTCGAGAACAGCAGGTGCCGACCCGAGCGCACGTGGTCGACGATGACGTTCGACAGGAACTCCACGGCCACGGGATCGAGCCCGTTGAACGGCTCGTCGAGCACCAGCAGCTCCGGGCCGTGCACCATCGCGGCGGCGAGCTGCACCCGCTGGGCCATGCCACCCGAGAGCTTCTCGACCTCGTCCTTCGCCCGCTCCGCGAGCCCGAGCCGTTCGAGCAGGTCGGTGGCGCGCCGCCGGCCGGTCGCGGCGTCGAGGCCGTGCAGACGGGCGATCCACACGAGCTGGTCGAGCACCCGCATGTCTCGGTACAGGCCGCGCTCCTGGGG
>JALYWI010000153.1 GCA_030852785.1 Actinomycetota bacterium | reverse complement strand
CCCCAGGCACCTCCGACCCAGCCGCCTCCGTACCGGCCGACCTCGGCCCCGCAGCTCGCCGGCGGCGGCGCCCAGGAGTGGGCCGTGGTGTCCCGACTGGCGGAGCAGCGTTCGGTGTCCTTCGCCGGATCGGTCCCGGTGCTCGTCGACGGGCTGCCGGAGGATCCCGACGCCGCCACGGCGGTCGTGCGCCGACTCCAGGCCATGTCGGACCTGATCCAGGTGGTGCTGCTGGTCGGGTCCTCGGACCCCTCGCTCGACGCCGTCGACCGCTCGACGGCAGCGCTCGCCGCGTTCTGACGGGGCTGGCCGCGACCGCCGTGGTGTGGTCGACTGCTCGACCATGATCAGAGCCCGTCGGTCGACCACGGAGTTGCCATGAGCCGGGACATCCAGCCGCAGTGCCTGATCGGCGTCGACGTCGGCGGCACCAAGACCCTGGCCCTGCTCGTCGAGCTCGCCCCCGGACTGCCGCCCCGGGTGGTCGACCGGGAGCTCGTGCCGTCAGAGGCCGGCTCCGACGAGTCGATCGAACAGATCGAACGCGCCGTCGAGGCGATCCTGGACCGTGCCACGACCCGCCCCTCGGCGATCGGTGTGGGCCTGGCCGGGTTCGTCGACCGGCACGGGATCGTGCGCAGCGCCCCGAACTCCGCCGGGCTCATCGGCATCGACGTCGCCGCCCGGCTCGAGGAACGATTCGGTGTGCCGGCCGTCGTCGACAACGACGCGAACTGCGTGGCGGTCGCCACCCACGCGCTGGCCGAACCCGACGCACAGAGCCTGGTCGCCATCACGTTGGGCACGGGCATCGGCGGCGGCATCGTCATCGGCCACCGCCTGCTGCGCGGCGCCAACGGCTTCGCCGGCGAACCCGGCCACATGGTCATCGAGCGCGGCGGCGTGCTGTGCCCCTGCGGACAGCGCGGCTGCTGGGAGGTGTACGCCTCGGGCAGCGGCCTGGAGCGGCTGGCCCGCGAGGCGATCGAGGCCGGTGAGGCCGAGGGCCTGCGAGAGGCCGCCGGTTCGGCCGCCGCGCTGCGCGGCGAGCACGTCACTGACCGGTTGAGCGACGGCGACCCCGAGGCGCTCGCCATCTTCGAGCGGTACGCCGGCTACGTGGCGGTCGGGCTGGCGAACCTGCTGGTGCTGCTCGACCCCCAGGTGATCGTGATCGGCGGCGGTGTGAGCCGCCACGGGGCGCTGCTGCTGGAGCTGATCACCAGGGAGCTCGACGACGGCTACCCCTCGGCGGTGGCCGGGCGCTCGACGAGGATCCTCGTCGCCCCCGACGGCCCCGACGCCGGCGCGATCGGGGCGGCCGTGCTGGGCGCGCAGCGTCTGGCGTCACACGAAAGCGTTGCGGGCCACGGGGGACCGGGGGAGTAGTTTCGGAGCATGGAGTTCCGCCGCATCACCGAGTTGCCGCCGTACGTCTTCACGATCATCGACAGCTTGAAGGTGGCCGCCCGGCGCGAGGGTGCCGACATCATCGATCTCGGCTTCGGCAACCCGGACCTCCCCTCACCCACGGTGGCGGTCGACAAGCTCTGCGAGGCCGCCCACAACGAGCGCAACCACCGCTACTCGTCGTCGCGGGGCCTGCCCAAGCTGCGCGAAGCGGCCGCGGGGTACTACCAGCACCGCTTCGGCGTCGACATCGACCCCGAGACCGAGGTCATCTCGACCATCGGCGCCAAGGAGGGCTTCAGCCACCTGATGTGGGTCCTGCTCGAGAAGGGCGACGTGGCGCTCGTGCCGTCGCCGAGCTACCCGATCCACATCTTCGGACCCCTCTTCGCCGGCGCGAACGTGCGAGAGATCCCGCTGGGCACCGGCGACGAGTTCTTCGAGAACATGGTCGAGCAGTGGGAGTACTCCCACCCGAAGCCCCGGGTGATCGTGCTGTCGTTCCCGCACAACCCGACCACCACCTGCGTCGACCTGGCGTTCATGCAGCGGGTCGTCGACTTCGCCCGCGAGAAGCAGGTCATCCTCGTCCACGACAACGCCTACGCCGACCTCGGCTTCGACGGCTACCGACCGCCGTCCATCCTGCAGGCCGAGGGTGCGAAAGAGGTCGCCGTCGAGCTCTACTCGATGACCAAGTCGTTCTCGATGGCCGGTTGGCGCATGGCGTTCCTGCTCGGCAACCCCGAGGTGATCGCGGCGCTCGCCAAGTTGAAGTCGTACCTCGACTACGGCACGTTCCAGCCGATCCAGATCGCTGCGACGGTGACGCTCAACGAGATGCAGGACTTCCCGGCCGAGGTCAACGAGGTCTACCAGTCCCGGCGTGACGCGCTCTGCGCGGGTCTGTCACGCATCGGCTGGGAGATGGAGCCTCCCATGGGCACCATGTTCGCCTGGGCACCGATCCCCGAGCCCTACCGCGAGATGGGCTCGGTCGAGTTCTGCTCGTTCCTGGTCAAGGAGGCCGGCGTCGCGCTGTCGCCGGGTGTCGGGTTCGGACCCGGTGGCGAGGGCAACGTGCGGTTCGCGCTCATCGAGAACGAGCAGCGCATCAACCAGGCGACCCGCAGCCTGAAGCGCGTCCTGACCAAGCTGGGCTGACCCGCCCGGTCGCCGGTCGCCGGTCAGCGCTTGGCGCCGACCCCGATGCCCTCGAGGCAGAAGTCGACGACCATGTCGGCCACGCGGTCGGGGTCCTCGCCCCGGCCGTCGATGTAGACCTTGGTGAGCTGGTTCGAGACGCCGAGGATCGCGAGCGCCAACGACTCGGGATCACGGTCGGGGATCAGCCCCTCCTCGATCGCCTCGGCCAGGTACACGACGGCGTCCGCGATCAACACGGACTGCCCGGCGCGCATCGCTGCGTCGAAGGCCGATTCGGTCCGGGCGAACTCGAAGAGCCGACGCTCGTCGTTGTGCTCGGCCAACCAGGCCACACCGGCGCGGATGCCGAGCTCGACCTGCTTCACCGGGTCGGACTCGTCCGAGATGGCCCGCTGCTGGCGCCGGCGCATGTCGGTCTGCGACGTGCGCAGGATCTCGATGAAGAGCTCCTCCTTCGAGGAGAAGTACCAGTAGAAGACGCCCTTGCCGACCCCGAGGCCGTCGACGATGTCGGCGACCGAGGTCGAGTGGTAGCCGTCGCGCGCGAACCGCGCCGAGGCGAACTCGAGCAGCTGCGCCCTGCGCTCCTTGCCGCGTGGCGTGAGACGTCGTGACATCGGAGTGACGATACCAGGGGATCTTGACCGACCGGTCAAGACGGCCCGGTCCTTCACGGACAGGAAACAACCACGACACGTGAGGTCACTACGCTGCTCTGCGTGCCTGCATTCATCATCCGTGTCTGGCTTCCCGATCGTCCCGGTGCGCTGGGAGCCGTCGCCAGCCGGGTCGGCGCGGTCCGCGCCGACGTGATCGGCATCGACATCATCGAACGGGGTGCCGGCCGCGCGGTCGACGAGCTCGTCATCGACCTGCCCGACGGTGAACTGGTCGACCTGCTCCTGGCCGAGATCGGCGAGGTCGAAGGCGTCGACGTCGAGAACATCCGGCCGTTGTCGGGACCGCCACCGGATCCGGCCGTGACGGCGCTGCGCATCGCACGATCGGTGCGCCAGGCCGGCGGAGGCGTCGATGGCTTCGAGGCCCTGGTGGTCGGTGCGCTCGCACTGCTCAACGCGGACTGGGTTGCGCTGGTCGATCCGACGGGCTCGCGGATCGTCTGCTCGACCGGCGACGACGTGCCCTCCGAGGGCTGGCTGTGTGCGTTCGTGCTGGGCGCGACGGCCGACGACAGCTCGCTCGAGCTGGGCGACCTCGCGGTCGCGACGCTGCCGGACTCCGGGTTGGCGCTGGTCGTGTCACGCCACAGCTCGCCGCTGCGAGGCCGTGAGCAGGACGTGCTCGAAGGGCTCGCCGCACTCATCTGAGGCGCTGCGCTCTGCAGCACCTCCACACGGCTGCAGCACTTCACGCGGCTGCGTCGGCCCCGACCGGGCAAGCTGGGTGGGTGAGCGACGACGTCGGCTCGGACGACCGGGGCGCCACCCAGCGCCCCACCCAGCGACCCACCCTGCTGCAGCGCCGGGCGCTGCGGCGAATGGTCAGGCACGCGCACAAGCCCGCGGGTGAGCCGCTGACAGCGGACGACTGGCAGGCGTACTGGACCTTCGGGACGCAGCCGACCGTCAAGGCGTTCAAACGAGTGCTGCGGGCGCTGCCGAGCACACCGCGGTGCGGGTACTGCGGGGCGCCGTTCGCCGGCGCGGGCGGGCGACTCGTCCGCCCCCTGGGGTACCGCCCGTCGCGCAAGAACCCCAACATCTGCTCGCTGTGCATCGAGCTGACGCCGCCCGGTGGCATGACGATGGAGATCGGCGTGTTGTTCGCCGACATCCGTGGCTTCACCGCGGACTCGGAGTCACGTGCTCCGTCAGAGGTCGGCGCCGACCTCCGACGTTTCTACGCCCATGCCGAGAAGGTGCTCTTCCCGGAGGCCCTCATCGACAAGCTGATCGGCGACGAGGTCATGGCGCTGTACGTGGCACCGCTCCTCGTGCCCGAGGCGACCGAGATGGACGACGGGATCCGCCGCCACGTCGCGCAGGTGATGGTCGAGCACGCCCACGAGCTGCTGGAGCGCGTCGGGAACGGTTCGTCGCGTCCGCCGGAGTTCGACGTCGGCATCGGACTCGACTTCGGCGAGGCGTTCATCGGCAACCTCGGTGACGAGGCGGTGCACGACTTCACCGCGGTCGGCGACGTGGTCAACACCGCATCGCGGCTGCAGGGCCATGCCGCGGCCGGCGAGGTCGTGCTGTCCGAGCGGCTCGCGCGCCTGCTCCCGGAGCCCGTCGGCCTGCCCGAGCAGCTCGTGCTCAAGGGCAAGCAGGAGCCCTTCGCCGCTCGCCGGATGCAGTGGTTCGATGACTGACGGGTTCGACGACTGACGGGTTCGACGACTGACCTGTCGCGTCCGCACGACCGTCAGTCGTGACTCCAGTCGCGGGACCGTTCGACGGCCCGGAGCCACGGCGAGTACGTGACGTCGCGCTGGGCCACACCCTCGGGTGTCGGGTCGACCCTGGCGTCGTGGGCCCAGAGCTCACCGACCTCGTCGGCGGTCGACCACAGCCCGACGCCGAGACCAGCCAGGTACGCGGCGCCCAGCGCGGTCGTCTCGGACACCGCGGAGCGCGCCACGGGCACCGTCAGCTGGTCGGCCTGCAGCTGCAGCAGCAGCGGCATGGCGGCGGCCCCGCCGTCGACGCGCAGCTCGGCGATCGGGCGGCCGGCGGTGGCCGACATCTGGTCGACCACGTCGCGGGTCTGGAAGGCCATCGACTCGACCACGGCTCGGGCCAGATGTGCCCGGCCGACCCCGCGGGTGATGCCCATGATCGTGCCGCGGGCGTACGGGTCCCAGTACGGCGAGCCGAGCCCCGTGAACGCCGGCACGATCACCATGCCGCCGCTGTCCTCGACGGATTCGGCGAGCGGTCCCACCTCGGCGGCGTCCTCGATCAGATCGAGCCCGTCGCGCAGCCACTGCACCGCGGCGCCGGTGACGAAGATGGCGCCCTCGAGCGCATAGTGGGTCACCGGCTCGTCGCCGCGGTGGCCGAGGATGCGGCCCGGCACGCTCCACGCCACCGTGCTGAGCAGCCCCTCGGTCGGCTCCGGCAGGTCCTCGCCGATGTTCATCAGCACGAACGAGCCCGTGCCGTAGGTGTTCTTCGCCATGCCCGGTCGGGTGCACGCCTGACCGAAGAGCGCGGCCTGCTGGTCGCCCGCGATGCCGGAGATGGGGATGCCGGCGTCGATGCCGCAGCCCTCGACGGTGCGGCCGACGATGCCCGACGACGGCACCACGTCGGCCAGGGCGGACCGGGGCACGCCGAAGAGGTCGCAGAGCTCGTCGGACCACCGGCCCGTGCGGATGTCGTAGAGCATCGTCCGGCTCGCGTTGGACGGGTCGGTCACGTGCGTGGCGCCGCCGGTCAGGTTCCAGATCAGCCACGAGTCGACGGTGCCGAGCAGCAGGTCGTCGTCGACCTGCACGCCACCGTCGCGCAGCAGCCACTCCATCTTCGTCGCCGAGAAGTACGGGTCGAGCACCAGGCCCGTCGCGGCGCGGACCAGCGACAGGTGACCGGCCGCCGCCAGCTCGTCGCAGCGCTCCGCGGTGCGACGGTCCTGCCACACGATCGCCCGGTGCCGGGGCGCACCCGTGCGTCGGTCCCACGCCACGACCGTCTCACGCTGGTCGGTGATGCCGAGCGCCGCCACCGGACGGCCCAGCTCGGCGACGAGCTCGCCCAGCACCGTGCAGGTCACGTCCCAGATCTCGGTCGCGTCGTGCTCGACCCACCCGGGCCGTGGGAAGTGCTGGGTGAACTCCCGGTAGCTGCGCCCGATCGGGCGGCCCGTCGAGTCGACGGCGAACGCCCGGACCCCGGTGGTGCCGGCGTCGATGGCGATGACGATCTCAGAACCCGCTGCAGCCTGCGACATGGAGGGACAATGTACGCAGTGCGACCCGCTCGGCCGTGGTCCCACGGTCGGACGGGCAGGTGGTGCCTCCCGCCGGGCTCGCCGCTCCCCGTAACATCCGGCGATGCGCATCGGCATCCTCACCTCTGGCGGCGACTGCTCCGGGCTCAACGCGGTCATCCGCGCGGTGGTCCGCAAGACCGAGCGGGTCCACGACGGCTCGATCATCGGTTTCAAGGACGCCTGGCGCGGAGTGCTCGAGGACGACTGGGAGCCGCTCGACGTCGAGCGCTGTCGAGGCATCCTCCCTCGTGGCGGCACGATCCTCGGCACCTCTCGCATCCAGCCGTACCAGTTCGACGACGGCGTGGAACGGGTGCGTGAGGCGGTCGAGCGCCACCGTCTCGACGGGTTCGTCGTCATCGGCGGCAACGGCTCGCTGCGCGCGGCCCGAGACCTGCAGGCCGACGGGATCCCGTGCATCGGCGTCCCCAAGACGATCGACAACGACATCGGATCGACCGAGCTCTGCTTCGGCTTCGACACCGCCGTGCACGTCGCGAGCGCCGCGATCGACCGGCTGCACACCACCGCCGAGGCCCACGACCGCGTCATGGTCGTCGAGGTGATGGGCCGCGACACCGGGCACATCGCGGTGCGCGCCGGCATCGCCGGTGGGGCCACCATGACGCTCATCCCCGAGGTGCCCTTCGACATCGACGAGGTCTGCGCCGCGCTGTCGCGCCGCCACGCATCCGGCAGCTACGCATCGATCGTGGTGGTCGCCGAGGGCGCCCGTCCGGTCGACGGCACGCTCGAGATGCCCACCTACGAGGTGGACCGGTTCGGCCACGAGCGTCTCGGCGGCATCGGTCAGCTCATCGCATCCGAGATCGAAGGACGGACCGGCCTCGAGACCCGGGTCACCACCCTCGGCTACATCCAGCGCGGCGGCACCCCGACGGCGTTCGATCGTGTGCTCGCCAGCCGCTACGGCATCGCCGCGTCCGACGCCGCAGCTGCCGGCGCGTGGGGGTCGATGGTCGCGCTGCAGGCCGACCGGATCGTGCACGTGCCACTCGGCGAGGCGGTCGACGCCACCAAGACCGTCGACATCGACTTCTACGAAGAGGTCGCTCGGCCGTTCTTCGCGTCCTGAGCGCGGCGCCCGGACACGGCGGCGCTCATCGGCACTCGTCGTCGAGCTCGCGCCGTCGTTCGGACAGGACCTCGAACGACGCGAACGGCAGCGCCGCGGCGCTGGCGTCCTCGACCGTCGCGAGCAGCGACTGGAAGTCGCAGGCGTTCACCTCGGTGCGGTCGCCCCTCGACGGGCTGAGCACGGTGATCTGCTCGCCCTCGACCTCGAAGCTCACGTTCCTCACGTCCGAGACCTGGGTCGACGTCAGGACCAGCTGGCCGATGGCCTGCTGACGGGAGCGTCCCACCACGTTGTCGAAGGCGTCCGAGAGGTCGATCCGCAGCACGCCCGCCTCACGCTCCACCCCGAGCAGCTCGGTGCCTGACGGGATCGACGTGCCGAGCCCGACCATGGCGTCGCTCGGAGGCTGCAGCAACGCGCTGAGCGTCGAGTTGAGGCCCCGGTCGGGCAACTCGTCGATCACGGGCAGCAGGACGCCCTCTCGCACGTAGTACAGGACGACCTCTGCACGACCGCTCGCGGGAGCCGCCGAGGTGGTCGTGGTGCTGGCCTCGGTCCGCACCGGTCGGGGAGCGGAGTCGACGTCGACGCCGCAGGCTGCGACCAACAGCGCGGTCAAGGCGACGAGCACGGCGATGCACACGGCGGCCGACCGATGCGCACCCGTGGGTCGGGGGCGGGCGAGCGTCGGCCGCCGGGTCACGGGCGGTCCCCGAGCCCGTCGGTCCGGATCGCCGGCAGCTCACCGGTCAGGGCGAAGGACTCGGCCTCCTCGGGGGTGACCGCCGCCAGGTCGTCGAGTCGCAGCGAGTCATCGTCGTCGTCCGTCGGTTCGTTGAGCGGTAGCTCGAGCACGAAGCGCGAACCCTGACCGCCGTCGTGACGGTCCTCGACCCAGACCCTGCCGCCCTGGAGCCGGGCGTGCTCGGCGGCCAGCGCGAGTCCCAGGCCCACACCCAGGTCGGTGCCACGGGCGCCGCCCTGGTCGCCGCGGTTGAAGCGGTCGAAGATCCTGGTCCGCTCCGCCTCGGGCACACCGGAACCCGAGTCCTCGACGGCGATCTCGATCATCGGGCCCTGACCCAGCGGTGCATCGGGTCGGTTGTCGTGGTGAGCGTCGTGGTGGCCGTCGGAACGCTCCACGAACACGGCGGTCGCGCCGTCGGCGTACTTGCTGGCGTTGTCGAGGAAGTTGGCGAGGATGCGCATCAGGCGGCGCTTGTCGCACGAGATGGCGACGTCGGCCAGCTCGGGGTCGGCCTCGACGGGCACGTCGCCGTCGGAGATGATCCGCACCGCCGCCTCGACGGTGGGCACCAGTGCGACGGTGTCGAGCTCGAGTCGGACGGCGCCGGCGTCGAACCGGGAGATCTCGAGCAGGTCCTCGACGAGCTGGGTGAACCGGCGCATGTCCAGGTTCAGCAGGTCGAGCGCCTGGCCCGACCGCTCCGAGAGCTCGTCGCGGCTGTTGAGCAGCACCTCGATCGACGCGTTCAGCGTGGTGAGAGGGGAGCGGAGCTCGTGGCTCACGTCGCTCGCGAACCGGGCGTCGCGGTCGATGCGCTCCTGCAGCGCCGAGACCATCTCGTTGAAGTTGGCGACGAGCGGCGCCAGGTCGATGTCGCTGGCGTAGTCGTCGTAGTCGATGCGGGTGTCGAGCTGTCCGAGCGCCACGGACTCGGCGGCCTCACCGATGCGACGCAACGGGTGCAGCGCGTAGCGGCTCGCCCAGAACCCCAGCGCCATCGCCACGATCGTGGCGAGCGCGGTCGCCACGAGCAGCGTCAGGCTGAGCGAGCGGATCGCGGTGTCGATGTCGTCGAGGGTGTTCACCTCGAAGTACGAGGCATCGCTGTCGGGCACCGCCACGCCCACCGCCAGCAGCGGTTGACCGTTCGAGTGGAACCGCATGATCGAGTTCTCACGGTCCTCGACGACCCGGGTGCGCAGCTCGCTCGGCAGCACGTCGACGCCGTACTTCGGGTTGACGCTCACCGTGACGGGCTCACCCGGTCCGGCGCCGCCGACGATGAGCGACGGGATGCCGCCCTGGGGCAGCGACGACAGCAGCGTCTGCAGGTCGGTCGCCTCGGGGCTGTCGATGCCGGCGTTCGCGCGCACCGTCTCGGAGTTGGCAACCGCCTGGCGCGACAGCGAGTCCTCGCGCGTGTCGAGCAGCGTGCTGCGGGCGACGGTGATCGTGGTGACCGACAGCACGACCGACAGCAGCAGGCCGACGAGCGCGACGGCGAGCGTGATGCGGCCGCGCAGGCCGATCTGGAAGCCGCTCAGGAGGTTGCCGGTGGATGCGGAACGCCGCCGCCACGGCAGCTTCACGGCTGCAGCTTGTAGCCCAGGCCGCGCACGGTCACCACGTGCCGTGGGTTCGCGGGGTCGATCTCGACCTTCGTCCGCAGTCGACGCACGTGCACGTCGACGAGGCGACCGTCGCCGAAGACGCCGTGGCCCCAGACCTTCTCGAGCAGGTCCTCACGCGAGAACACCTTGCCGGGGTTGTTCGCGAGCTCGACCAGCAGACGGAACTCGGTCTTGGTCAGGTGGATCTGCTCGCCGTCGCGGGTGACGAGGCCCTCCTGCGGGACGATCTCGAGCTCGCCGAAGCGCATGCGCGGGTTGCCGGGCTGGCTCGGCCGGGCCCGGCGCAGCAGGGCGCGGATGCGCGCCGAGAGCTCCTTGGGCTGCAGCGGCTTGGTCATGTAGTCGTCCGCGCCGGCCTCGAGCCCCGCGACGACGTCGTGGGTGTCGGCCCGGGCGGTGACCATGATGATCGGCACGTCGCTCGCCCTGCGGATCGAGCGGCAGACCTCGAACCCGTCGATGCCGGGCAACATGATGTCGATCAGGACGACCTCGGTCGGCGAGCGGTCGAAGCTCACGATCGCGTCCTCACCGGTCTCGGCCTCGTCGACCTGCCAGCCCTCGTCCTCGAGCGCGAGCTTCACCGAGCCGCGGATGCGTTGATCGTCCTCGACGTACAGAATGCGTGTTCCCACGGCGACCATCATTGTGCAGATGTCCGGCCCGGGTGTACCTGCGACGGGTGCAGCGGTCGGCTCAGAGGGTGTCGGAGCCCAGCTCGGCCAGCAGCTGCTGGAGCTGCTCGAAGAGTGCGGGGTGTGCCACGAGGACCGATGCGGGCCGGACGGGCCCGCCGTCGAGCGAACCGAGACGGGCGCCGGCCTCTTCGGCGACGAGCGCGCCGGCGGCCAGATCCCAGCGAGCCAGACCGACCTCGTAGTAGGCGTCGACACGCCCGGAGGCCACCGAGCACAGGTCGAGGGCCGCGGCGCCCATGCGGCGGATGTCACGGATCTGCGGCAGCAGCTGCGCGACCAGCGCGCCCTGACGGCCCCGTCGGGTCGCGTCGTACGCGAAGCCCGTCGCCACGAGCGCCTCGGGCAGGACCGGGGCGGTCTCGCTCATGTGGAGCTGCCGGTCGTCGCACCAGGCGCCACCACCGCGGGTGGCCCGGTAGGTCCTCGAGTGGGTCGGGTCCGCGACCACGGCGGCGACGGCGACGTCGTCGATGGTCGCGGCGATCGACACGTTGTAGCCCGGGTGGTCGTAGACGTAGTTCGTGGTCCCGTCGATCGGGTCGACGTACCAGGTCACCGCGCCGGGCGCATCGGCGGGCACCTGCTCCGAACCGCCCTCTTCGCCGATCACGACGTCGTCGGGGCGTTCCTCGGCGATGATCGAGCGGATGAGGGCCTCGGAGGCGGTGTCCATCTCGGTGACCAGGTCGGTGGCCGTCGACTTGGCATCGATGCCGAAGCTCGCGGGTCGGCGGGTGTGGATGAGCTCGACCGCTTCGTGCGCGGCCCGCTCCGCCACGGCCAGCAGGCGCGCGTAGAGCTCGGCGGACTCGGGACCGGGTTTCGTCATGTCAGCTCCTGCCGGGTCCGCGGGGCCGTCGGGCCGCGTCCGGGTCGCGTTCGCGGATCGTGGCCCACTCGCCGAAGGCACGCAGCGTCAGCACGGCCACCACGGCGACGCCGCCCGCGCCGACGAGCACCGAGAAGAACGTGACGGCGCCCTTGGCCGCCCCTTCGAAGCCGCCGAGGTCGGCGAAGGCGTAGCCGATCAGGCCGCCGGCGGCGGCGCCGATGAAGATCGACACGAACGCGGCCACCCGGGCGAGCACCGACGGGAGCTGTGACTCGGGGTCGGAACCGGCCGGTGGCGGAGGGCTGCTGGGGGACGACACGGAGCCGATGTTACGGGTCGGCGAACGGAGCCCCGAAGTTCAAGCGTCCCCGACGAGGTGCCGATCATCGGGGAGAACCTTTTTCTCCAGGAGCACGCCCCCTCATGCAGACCCGCGACCTTCCCGCAGAACTCCTCCTCCCGCCGAAGCGCCTCGGCGCGCTGCTCGCCGAGGCGCGGGTCGACGGCGGTTACAGCCTGACCGAGGCCGCCGACGCGCTCGGCGAGACCTGGAGCCCGCTCACGCTGCTCGAGGTCGAGACCGGCCGGCGTCCCGTCATGGACCCCGAGGTGAAGTCGCTCACCGAGCTCTACGGGATCCCGACGACCACGCTGATCCCCGAGCGGTCGCACCTCGTCGTCGACCTGACCGAGGGCACGCTCGCCGCGGGGGACCGGACCGTGCGCTTCGAGTCGGCCACCGTCGAGCGCCGTGAGGTGCTCGCGCAGTACCTGGCGATGGTCTACGCGATGCGCGACGTCCGTCCCGGCACCGCGGTGCCGCTGCGCGAGCCGGACCTGGAGATCCTCGAGGGCGTCCTCGAGGTCCCGCGTCGCAACGTGGAATCCGAGCTGCACTCGCTGATGCTCTCGCCCGACGGTCCCGTCGCACATCGCATGGGGCGGCTCCGTGGTCGCCTGCTCATCCCGGTCATCGGGGTCGTCGTGGCCGTGACGGCCGCCGGCACCCTGCTGCTGGTCAGCGGTGACAGCGACGCCTCGGTGGTCACCACCACCGGCGACACCGAGTCGGTCGAGACCCCTGCGGGCGCCGAGCCGGGTGCGGACGCGCCGGCATCGGACGAGGTCGAGATCGGCGACGCCGTGGTGCAGGAGCGACTGCCCGACGGCAGCCCCGGCCCGGTCGTCACCCGCGACTGACCCCCCGGTCGGTTCACCGCCCGGACCGTCGGTCCGGGCTGTGTGTGTGCCCGAGGGGGCGCGGACTATCGTCGCTGACCATGCTCCGCACCCGTCATCCGCGTTCGACGACCGCCCGTTCGCTCGTGCTCAGGACCCTGGTCGTCCCGGTCACCGTCGTGATGCTCGCCGCGTGCGGCAGCAGCGGTGAGAGCTCCTCGGCGGAGGGCGACACGAAGCTGACGGTGCCGGAGTCCGAGTGGGTCGACGAGACCGGCAAGGGCAGCGTGACGGTCATCACCAAGGACAACACCTTCACGCCCAAGTACATGAAGGTGTCACCCGGGACGAAGATCGTCTTCGACAACCGCGGACGCACGGCCCACAACGTGATCCCCTCGAACAAGGACCAGTTCGAGTCGATCCCGGTCGACGACCTGCAGCCGGCCGACACCGCGACGCTGGTGTTCGACGATCCGGGCGAGTACCCGTACTACTGCTCGCTGCACGGCACGCCGACCAAGGGCATGATCGGCGCCGTCCTCGTCGAGGGCTGAGCCGGCCTCGTCGAGGGCTGGCCGGGGTCGGGGTTCCGCCGGGTCTCAGGGCCCGTTGACGGCGACCGCTCGGGAGAACCCGCGGTAGGTGCCGTTGACGACCCGGACGGTCGTGCCGGGCTTCGCCGCCTCGACGATCCGACCGTCGGCGAGCGCGATCGCGACGTGGCCCGGGTACCAGAGCACGTCACCGGGCTGCACGTGGGGGATCGGGACCGACCAGCGGGGTCCGCCCGGGTTCACGATCGTCGAGGACAGGTTCGCCCCGATGTCGACGCCGGCAGCGGCGTAGGACTGCCACACGAGTCCGGAGCAGTCATACGCGCTCGGGCCGAAGCGACCGACGCTCGAGTAGGGCACGCCGACCTGCGACAGGGCGAACTTGATGGCACGGGCGGCGGTGTCGCTCCGTGCGGCGCTGGCCGAACGCTCGCAGATGTCGAAGTGCTGCCCACCGGGGCATCCGACGCCGTTGCGGTGGCCCGTCAGCGGGTCCGCGACGGGCGGCGGCGGCGCCTCACACCCTGCGGCGACCATGACGACGGAGCAGAGCAGCAGCGCGACGGCGCGACGACTGAAGGGCGATCGGAGGGAAGACACCGGGTCGAAGGTAACGATCGACGCGGCGGAGTCCTCGCTGATGCCCGCCGCAACCAGGGTCAGCCCGAGAACAGCGGGTCCTCGGCGCGGTTCGACGCCAGCCCGCAGACCGCCCCGCGGTGCAGGCACGACTCGACCTCTCGCACGAGCCGGTCCTGGTCCCAGGCGTTGAAGAAGTCCGAGTGCAGGCCGTGCGTGGACCCCGACGACAACGTCAGGTCGTGACCCGTCCCGGTGATCGGGTAGGTGATCGCGAACGTGAGCTGCGGCACGTGCACCGGATGGCTGCGCGGGCAGGCGCCGCCGACGCTGTTGGCCATGTGCGAGCGGTGGTCCTCGCTGTCGAGGTCGCGGCCGTTCCAGCAGTCCGGGAAGGTGATGACACCACGGAGCGGCGACGTGGGTGGGCAGTTCGGTGGCGACGCGAGGTGGGTCGTCGACGCGCCACAGCTCCAACCGGCGAGGTCGGTGGACTGCGGCGTGGTCGCCGTCATGTCACCCGCCACGATCTTCAGGCCTGCGGGGTAGGCCCGGACCTGCGTCGGGTCCACGCCCGGCGCCGCGCGGTAGTAGGCGGTCGACGTCTTGGGCTCGACCACGACCCCGCCGTCGAGCAGCGCCGGCGCCCAGTACGACGCGGTGTCGTGCTGCATCTGACAGGTCGTGTCGCCCTCGAGCAGCGTCTCGAGCGTCGAGTCGGCGTCGGTGGTCGTGTTGCCGAAGAAGTCGTGCAGGTGCGATCGGCCCGGGTAGCCGGCGTGCACGATCGGGTCGTCGGGCGACGAGTGGCTGTGCGCGCAGTCGGTGACGAACTGGCCGGTGCGGCCCTGGGGTCCGAGGTGACGTGCCGGCGCAGCGTCCACGGGGACCGCCACGGCGCCCTCGGGCGCGGTCCAGCCGACGTCGCTGGTGCACGCCGCGGCCACGGCCACGACGGCGCACAGC
>JALYWI010000113.1 GCA_030852785.1 Actinomycetota bacterium | reverse complement strand
GGCGAGCACCATGAACCCGGCGAAGGCGAGCATCAGCACGTCGCCGTCGACACCGCGGTTCAGCGAGGTCCCGACGTAGCTCCCGCCGACGCCGGCCAGGGCGAACAGCAACCCGGCGCGCACGTCGACGTTGTGCTTGCGCCAGTGCGGCACCACGCCGATGAGCGACGAGATCCCGACGACCAGCAGGCTGGTGGTCGTGGCCATCTGGGCCGACTCGCCGACGCCGTGGGCCAGCGCGGGGACGGCCAGGATCGAGCCACCACCGCCCAGCGCACCGAGGCTGAGCCCGACGAGCAGCCCGAGCGGGCTGGCGATCAGCGCTCGCACAGCGCTGCCACCGCCTGGTCGATGTCGCACGAGGCCGACCTGTTGTAGGGGAGCTTCGACAAGCCCATGCCCATCGCACAGGTGTCGGTGAGCGCCGCGACGGTGAGCCCGGCGCCGATCCCGCCCGAGACGAAGCGGAGCTTCGGCCAGCGCTGCGAGCCGACGATCCCGGCCAGGACGATCGAGCCGGCGACCAGCCGGACCTGACGCTCCAGCGACCACCGCTGCTGGCCGCGCACCACGTCGTGGCCCGCGGCCTCCCAGGCGGCGATCCCACCGTCGAGCACGTGGAGGTTCGCCATGCCCGCCGCCGCCAGGCGGGCCTCTGCCTGCTTGGCGCGGTTGCCGGTGCGGCAGATCACGACGACGGGCACCTCGAGTCGACGGTGCATCTCGGCGCTGTGCTCGGCGAGGGTGTCGAGGGGGACGTTGTAGGAGCCGCTGATGTGGGCCGATTCGAACTCGGCCGGCGTGCGCACGTCGAGCAGACGCAGGTCGACGTCGTGGTCGAGCAGCTCGTGCAGCGTGGCGACGTCGACGTCGACGACGGTGCCGGGCACCAGCTGGATCGGCGTGTCGGCGTGGGTGCGGATGGTGGACATGTGGTTTCGACCTCCTGGCCGGGGTGGGGATGGTTCGTGTGCGGGCGCGTCGAAGCACGCCGCTGGTTGGCTCGGGTCAGCGGGCTCGGGTCAGCGGGCTCGGGTCAGCGGTTGGACCGGGTCAGCGGTGAGATCGGGGTCAGCCGACGAGCTGCTCGGTCGACCGCCAGGCCGCGATGCCGCCGAGCAGATCACTCACGTCCCGAGCGCCCTGGGATCGCAGCCAGCTCGCCGCGATCGAGGAGCGGTAGCCGCCGGCGCAGTGCACGACGATCGGACGGTCCAGATCGAGCTCGCCGACCCGTCGGGGCAGCTCGGCGAGCGGGATGTGCACGGTGTGGTCGATCGCGTCGAGCGCACGTTCGCCGTCGTTGCGGATGTCGACGACGCAGAGGTCGCCGACCTGCGCCCGACGCTCACGCAGCGCCGTCGCGGTCAGTCGTGACGCCACGGTGGCCGCGGCAGGATCGGCGGCCAGCGCGGCCTCGACCCCGACGACCTTCGCGACGACCCGGTCGAAGCCGATGCGCGCCATGCGCAGCGCCGCCTCGGCCGCCTGGTCGCCGTCGGAGGTGAGCACCACCACCCGATCCAGCGGACCGACGACCATGCCGACGAACTCCGCGAACCGGCCGTCCAGACCGACGTTGACCGAACCCGCGAGGTGCCCGGCGGCGAAGTCGGCAGCGCTGCGGACGTCGAGCAGGACCGCGCCGTCGGCGGCGAGTTCGCGGGCACCCGCGAGGCCCACCTCGGGGACGTCGGCCGAGGCCAACAGATCGTGGCCGTCGCGGTTGGTGGTCGCGGCATATGCGAAGTAGTCCGGCGCCGCGGTTTGCTCGGCGCTGACCAGGGCGACGAAGTCCTCGACGGCCATCGGCGCGAGCGCGTAGTTCTCGACCCGCTGCCGACCGATCGTGGACACGGTCTCGGTCGAGAGGTTCTTTCCGCACGCCGAGCCGGCGCCGTGGGCCGGGTAGACGAGCGTCGCGTCCGGCAGTGCCATCAGCTTGTGATGCAGCGAGTCGTACAGGGAGGCGCCGAGCTCGGCGGCGCTCACGCCGACCGATGCCAGCAGGTCGGGGCGTCCGACGTCGCCGATGAAAAGCGTGTCGCCGGTGAACACGGCGAGCGGGTCGGGTCGCGCGCCGTCGGCGACACCGGCGAGGTCGCGGACCACGATCGAGATCGATTCGGGGGTGTGGCCCGGGGTCGCCAGGAACTCCAGCTCGGTCTCGCCCATCACGATCCGCTCGCCGTCGTGGACCAGACGGGCCGGGAACCCCGGCGCGGCGGCGTCGCCGAAGATGATCTCCGCCCCGGTGGCCGCCGCCAGCTCGAGATGGCCCGACAGGAAGTCGGCGTGGAAGTGGGTCTCGATCACGTAGCGGATCTGCAGCCCCTGCTCGGCAGCGTCGGCGAGGTACTCCTCGACGTCACGCCGCGGGTCGATCACGGCGGCGAGGCCGCTCGAGTCGTCGGCGATCAGGTACGACGCCTGCGACAGGCACTCCAGGTAGTACTGCTCGATCCTCATGGATGACCTCCGGGCACGATCGGTGGGGGACACCCACTCGAACCACATTGTCCGGACATTATTCCCAAATGTACGGACAAAAGCACGTCGCCGTTCCGCACCACGGACCGGCACGGTCGCACCGTCAGCCTCGCGCCATCAGTCCCGCGTCTCCATGGCCGTCGCCACGTCACCGCCGGCCCAGCGCGCCACGAAGGCGAACCGGTCGCCGCGCACCACGCTGTGGCGCCACTCGATCGGACGGTCACCGTCGAGCGCGAGGCGCTCGATGGCGAACACCGGCTCCGCTGCGTCGAGCAGCAGCAGTCCTCGTTGGGTCTCGGTCGGCAGCTCGGGCGCGATCCGCTCCCAGCCGTTGTCGGGCCCGACCCCGCAGCGGACGGCCAGCTCCTCGTAGAGCGACGTCCGGGTGAAGTCGAGCTCGAGCAGCGGCGCCGCGAAGCTCGCCGGCAGCCAGCTGCAGTCCACGGCGAACGGCTCGCCGTCGAGCAGGCGGACACGCTCGAGGAACACCAGCGGGTCGTCGGGCCCGACACCGAGGATCGTCGACGCCTCGGGATCGTGCCGGAGCTCGAGGGTCCGCACCCGGGAGCGCTGTTCGTGGCCCTGGTCCTCGATCGACCGGAACAGGCTGTAGATCGCGCCCAGGGGTTGGTCGATGGTCGTCGTGCGCACGAACGTGCCGCGGCCGCGGGTCCGTTCGACCAGTCCCTCGTCGTGGAGGTGACGCACCGCTTCGCGGGCCGTGTGACGACTCACGTCGTAGGACTGCGTGATCTCCAGGTCGGTCGGGAACCGCTCCGCGAACTCACCGGCTGTGAGCCGAGCCCTCAGGTCCTCGAGCACCTGGGCCCAGAGCGGTTCGGTGCTGTCGCGATCGACCGCCCTCACGGCGCCACGTTCAGGCGCGGGCGCGACGTGTGGGCCGCAGCGTGACCGGAGAGGGCACCGGCACACCCGGGCGGGAGTGGTCGACCGTCGACGACGGCGCGGCGCCGCCGTTGGCGGCGATCGCGGCGAGCAGCGGTTCGGCGTTGCCGAGCACGCACTCGGGGTCGGGGTCGGACAGCTCGAGGCCGACGAAGAACTTCGACGCCATGCAGCCACCCTGGCACGCGTCGTAGCTGCCGCAGCTGGTGCACGCACCTGGGTTGTCGGGCTCGCGCAGCGACGTGAACAGCTCCGACTCGCGCCACACCGACGTGAAGCCGCCCTCGTCGCGGATGTTGCCGGCCAGGAACTGGTCGTGGATCACGAACGGGCAGGCGTACACGTCACCGACCGGGTCGATCAGGCAGACGACGCGCCCGGCGCCGCACAGGTTGAGCCCCGGCAGGGCGTCACCCAACGCGGCCAGATGGAAGAACGAGTCGCCGGTCAGCACGTCGGGTCGACCGAGCAGCCACTGGTACAGCGTGCGCTGGTCGGCCTGGGTGGGATGCAGCTCGTCCCACGAGTCGACCCCGCGGCCCGACGGGCGGAGGCGGGTGACCCGCAGCTGTGCACCGTAGGAATCCGCGATCGCCTTGAACTCGTCGAGCTGCCCGACGTTCTGACGCGTCGCGACGATGCTGATCTTGAACGCACCGAAGCCCGCGTCGCGCAGGTGGTCCATCGCCTGGCGAGCGGCGGCGAACGAGCCCTCGCCACGGACCAGGTCGTTCACGTCGGCATCGGCGCCGTCGATCGAGATCTGGATGTCGAGGTAGTCCATCGACGCCAACCGCTCGGCGGCGGCGCGGTCGATGTAGGTGCCGTTCGTCGAGAACTTCACCCCGACGTCGTGCGCGGCGGCGTACTCGAGGATCTCGAAGAAGTCCGGGCGCATCATCGGCTCGCCACCGCCGATGTTCACGTAGAAGACCTTGAGTCGCTGCAGCTCGTCGATGACGGCGAAGCACTCCTCGGTGGTCAGCTCGCGCGGGTCACGCCGACCCGACGACGACAGACAGTGCACGCACGACAGGTTGCAGGCATAGGTCAATTCCCACGTGAGGCAGATCGGGGCGTCGAGCCCCTCCTTGAACTCCTCGACGAGCGATCGCGTCGCGGCGGGCGGCTGCTCGGACGCACTCGGACGCCGCGTCGGGTTCGGCAGCAGATCAGTCATCACGAGTCTCCGGATCGTTCGGGTCGACGAGTTCGAGCATCTCTGAGGACTCGAGGGTGGACAGCGCCGTGACGAACGACGACCAGCGGCGTTCGTCGACCGCCGCGGCGCGCAGCGCGTCGGCGACCGTCATGTCACCGTCGAGCGACTCGACGACGCGCAACAGGTCGGGGTGCTTGATGAACGACAGCTTCCTGGTGTCGAAGCTGTACGCGAGGGCGCCGAACCGCTCGGGGCGCAGCGACACGCTGGAGTGCAACCGGAGTCGGCGGTCGAGCGGATCGGCCCCTGACGTGGCGGGTTGCGTCATCGGTACCTGAGCGATGCTCAGTACACACCGCACATGCCGTCGATGGAGACCTCTTCGACGAGGAGCTCCTCTTCGACGAGCGCGGCGCCGTCCGAGGCGGCTGCGGCGGCTGCGGCGGTGTCGACGACCTCGTCGTCGGCGGTGGTCTCGGTGATCACGTCGGTCGGCATCAGGAACCCCTCGGGTCGGCGGAAGTGTCCGGATCGCATTCTCACCGCGGTCCGTCGAGCAGTCCGAATCGTACCCGCCGTGATCCGTGGACCGTGGCGCCCGCCGCGACGAGCCCGGGGGGGCCGCACGGAACGAGCCTGACCGACAGTCACCGGCGGCATCGTGTAGAACCCGGCATGAGGCACCTCCGCCCGATCGGAGGTCCTCCGGACAACAGGGGGTCCCATGCCAACGACAACACGCGCCGCAGTGCTCTGGGGTGTCGGAGAAGAGTGGAAGATCGAGGAGATCACCCTCGACGATCCGAAGGCGGGGGACGTCCTCGTCAAGATGGCCTACGCCGGAATGTGCCACTCCGACGAGCACGCCGTCACCGGTGACCTGCCGCTCGGCCTGCCCGTCATCGGCGGTCACGAGGGCTCCGGCATCGTCGAGGCCGTCGGCCCCGGTGTCACCTCGGTCCAGCCGGGTGATCACGTCTCGATGTCGTTCATCCCGTCGTGCGGGCGTTGCAAGTGGTGCTCGACGGGTCGCCAGTACCTCTGCAACGAGGGCGCCAAGCTCTTCGACATCGGCATGATGAGCGACGGTCGAGAGGCGCACCACATCGGCGACCAGGCCATCGGCCGCTACGCCCAGCTCGGCACCTTCTCGGAGTACGTGCTCGCCAGCGAGAATTCCGTGGTGAAGGTCGAGAACGACCTGCCCCTCGACGTCGTCGCGCTCGTGTCGTGCGGTGTCGCGACGGGCTTCGGGTCCGCCACCGAACGGGCCGGCACCAAGCCCGGTGACAACGTCGCCGTCATCGGCATCGGCGGCATCGGCATCAACGCCGTGCAGGGCGCCAAGTCCGCCGGCGCCAAGCGTGTGATCGCCATCGACCCGCTCGAGTTCAAGCGGGAGCAGGCCATGCAGTTCGGCGCGACGCACACCTACGCCTCGATCGAAGAAGCGCTGCTCGCGGTGCCCGATCTGACCTGGGGCGACATGTGCGACCGGGTCGTGCTCTGCGCCGGCGTGGTGCACGGCGACATGCTCGAACCAGCGCTCAACCTGACCTCGAAGGGCGGCACCGTGGTGGTCACGGGGCTGGCTCCGATGATCGAGACCGACGCCCAGATGAACCTGTTCATGTTGTCGATGATGAACAAGGAGGTGAAGGGCACCGTCTTCGGTTCCACGAACCCGCGGGCGATGATCCCCCAGCTCCTGTCGATGTACCGAGAGGGCGAGCTCAAGCTCGACGAGCTCATCACCAAGCGCTACCCGCTCGACAAGGTCAACGACGGCTACAAGGACATGAACGACGGCAAGAACATCCGCGGTGTCATCGAGTTCGGCTGATCGCACGCCGGCGTCCGGCGCCCTCGCGTCGGTGACCTTCGGAGCCGACCTGCTCGACCGCCTCACGACCCAGGTCGTGGGGCGGCGGCGCGCGTCGGAGGCGATCGTCGCAGCGCTCGCCGCCGGTCGGCACCTGCTGCTCGAGGGGCCGCCGGGCACCGGGAAGTCCACGGTCCTGCGAGCGATCGCCGAAGAGCTGCAGTCGGGGTTCGAGTTCGTCGAGGGCAACGCCGAGCTCACCCCGGCGCGGCTCGTGGGCACCTTCGACCCGGCGTCGGTGCTCAACGACGGCTACGTGGCCGACGCGTTCCTCGACGGTCCGCTCGTCGCCGCGCTGCGCGGCGGGTCGATGCTGTACGTCGAGGAGATCAACCGCATCCCGGAAGAGACCCTGAACGTGCTCATCACCGTGATGAGCGAGGGAGAGGTGCACGTCCCGCGCCTCGGTCGGGTCGCCGCGGCCGACGGCTTCCGGCTGGTCGCCGCGATGAACCCGTTCGACGCGGTCGGCACCGCGCGCATCGCGTCGGCCGTCTACGACCGGTGCTGTCGCGTCGCGGTGGGCTACCAGGACCTCGACGACGAGGTGCTGATCGTGCAGCGCGCGGCACCCGACGCCGCCGAACGGCTCGGCGACCGTGCCCTGCGCGCCGCGGTGTCGATGGTGCGCGACAGCCGCGACCACCACGACCTGCGCACCGGGTCGTCGGTCCGTGGGGCCATCGACTTCGTCATGGTGGCCCACGAGCTCGCCGACCTGCGCCGAACCGACGTCTCCGACGCGACCGTCACGCTCGATGCCGCGCAGCTCGCCCTCTCCGGCCGCATCCGGCTCCGCGAGGGCGGCGGTCGCTCGCCCGAGGAGATCGTCGACGAGCTGTGGGCGCGCCACTTCGGGCCGTCGGACGACGGGCCGTCGTCGAACGGCGACAGCAGCGATCCGAGGGACCAGCCGCCCGAGGGAAAAGCCTGACCCCACCCCCGGGTGGGGGACGTGGTCCCGACGACGACGTCAAGGAGGGTGAGGCGGCACGCGAGGCGGTCGCGGACGCGGCTCGCCGGACGGTGTCGCGACGTGAGCTGTCCCGGGACGAGCGCTTCGCGGATGTCTCCCCGGAGCTCGGCGTCGTCGACGAATCGGCCTTCGACGAGCTGTTCGAGAACGACCCCGACGGCGCGCTCTCGCTGCTCGCCGACATGAACACCGCGACCGACCGGCACCTGCGCGAGCTCGCCGGACGGCTCGCGGGGCGCGTCGTGGTCGAGGCCGCGAGCGACGCCGCCGCGTCGCGCACCGGTGTCGACCGGTTGGTGCGCCGCCCGCTCGGCGCGGCCGAGGGCGACCTCGACCTGGACGCCTCACTCGACGCGATCCATCGGGCACGCCGCACCGGTGGCCCGCTCGACGCCGACGAGCTGGTCGTGCAGACCTGGAACCGGTCCGAGACCGCCGTGTGCCTGCTCGTCGACCGCTCCGGCTCCATGCACGGCGAACGGCTGGCCACCGCAGCCGTCGCCGCCGCTGCGGTCGTGCTGCGCGCACCGCTGGACTGCTCGGTGGTGGCCTTCGCCGAGGACGCCGTGGTCGTGAAGTCGCAGCACGAGCCGCGCGCACCCGAGCAGGTCGTCGGCGACCTGTTCCGTCTGCGGGGCGTCGGCGTCACCGACGTCGGGCTCGCACTCCGTGTCGCACGCGAGCAGCTGTCACGGTCGCGGGCGTCACGCCGACTGACGGTGCTGTTGTCGGATTGTCGACCCACCGCGGGAGGCAGCCCGACAGCGGACGCCGGGTCGCTCGACGAGCTCGTCCTGCTCGCACCCGAGGAGGACCACGCGGACGCCGAGGCGCTCGCCGTGTCGCTCGGGTTGCGCTGGTACACCCTGGGCGGTCCGACAACGGTCACGGCGTCGCTCCGGTCGGCGCTCGCCCGCAGCGACTAGACACGGAGCCCGATGCGCCGATCCTTCCGAACCTCCGCCGTGCTCGCCTCCCTCGTCGCCCTCGGCCTGGTCGCCGGGGCCTGCAGCTCCGACAAGGAGGCGGCCGACGGCGACGCGTCGTCAGCCGAGACCACCACCACCGAGGCCACCACCACGACCGAGGCGCCGTCCTCGGCGGACGCGCCGCCGCGGCCGTCACCCGGCTGCGCCGATCCGGCCACCGACGAGGTCACCTCGATGCGCGTCGACCTCACCGTCGACGACCAGGAGCGGTGGTACCTGCTCACCACGCCGCCGCCGACGACCGACCCCGTCCCCCTGGTGGTCGACCTGCACGGGCTCATGGAAGGCGCCGAGATCCACTCGATCATGACGCAGTTCGGTCCGCTGGCCCAGGAGGAGGGCTTCGTCGTCGCCTTCCCCCACGGCAGCGGTGACCCGGTGCGCTGGGACGCCGATCCGGCCGCTTCACCGAACGCGGATGTCGACTTCCTCGATGCGATGATCGAGCAGCTCGGCGAGCAGCGGTGCATCGACGAGTCGCGTGTCTACGCGACCGGCCTGTCCTACGGGGCCATCATGAGCACCTTCCTGGCATGCGAGCGCAGCGACACCTTCGCCGCGATCGCGCCGATCGACGGCATCACGATCCCCGAGGGCTGTGACCCGTCGCGACCGGTGCCGATGCTGAGCAGCCACGGCACCGAGGACCCGATCCTGTTGTTCAACGGCGGCTACGGCGACATCGGCGGGCTGGTCCAAGGGGGCGAGGCGCCGCCCGCGACCACGACCCCGGTCGATGCCGAGGCCGACCTCGACGGGACCGGGTACCCGGCCACCGTCGCCGAGTGGGCCGAGCTGAACGGCTGCGACGGCGAGTTCACCGACACCGACGTGACCGACGCCGTCGTGCACCGCGTCTACGACTGCCCGGCCGACGCCGCCGTCGAGTTCTACGTCGTGAAGGGCGGCGGCCACTCCTGGCCGTCGAGCGAGTTCTCGAGCGCGATCGAGAGCATCGTCGGACCCACCACCTTCGACATCGACGCCACGGCGCTCGCCTGGGAGTTCTTCCAGCGCTTCTCGCTGCAGGACTGAACTCTTTGCGGTGCGATCGATGGTAGATTCGGTGCCATGAGATCCACCATCGATCGCGCCGGAAGGGTCGTCGTGCCGAAGCGCATCCGCGAGCAGCTCCGCCTGCTCGATGGCGGCGAGGTGGAGATCACCGAACGCGACGGTGTGATCGAGATCGTGCCGGTCGCGCTCGATGCTCGGATCATCGACACGTCCGAAGGTCCGGTGGCCGTGGCGCCCACCGGCCACGATGCGCTCACCGACGACGTCGTCAGGCGCGCCATCGACACTGCACGCAGGTGACCGCCCTCGACACCAGCGTCTCGATCCCGGCGCTCGTGTCGTGGCACGAGGCGCACGATCAGACCCGGCTCCGAGCGGCCGGTGCTCACATCCCGGCGCACGGGTTGGCCGAGACCTACTCGGTGCTCACGAGGCTTCCCTCGCCGCACCGGCTCGACGCAGCGATCGCGGCACCGCTGGTCCGCGGGTGGTTCCCGAGCGACCGGATCCTCGCCACGCCGGCTGCGCTGCAACGTCGACTCGTCGAACTGCTCGCCGCCTCTGGCCTCGAGGGTGGCGCCACCTACGACGGCCTCGTCGGTCTCACGGCCCGGCACCACGGCCACGTGCTGCTGACTCGGGACCGTCGCGCAGCGACGACCTACGAAGCGCTCGACGTGAAGTTCGAGTTGCTCACCGCCTGACACAGCGGGCAACGGCCCCCAGAGTGCGCTCAGGTGCCGCCCGAGCGACGGCCGAGTCGAGCGATCGCCAGGTCGAGCGCGCGGTGGGCGTCGGTGACACCCAGTCCCGCCGAGGTGGCCAGGTCGGCGAGCTTGTCGGCCGCCGCCGCGAGGCGCCGATCGTCCGGGGTCGCGGCACGGTCGGCGACGGTGGTGCCGCGTCGGCCCTGGGTGCGGATCCAGCCGTCACGCTCGAGCTCGCCGTAGGCCTTGGCCACGGTGCCGGGCGCCAGTGCCAGGTCGGCGGCGAGCCCGCGGATCGTCGGCAGCCGTTCCCCGACGGCGAGCTCGCCGGCCTGGATGGCCGCGGCGATCTGGGCGACGAGCTGTTCGGCCGGCGGTGTCGGTGAGTCGGAATCGAGCGTGACGATCATCTGAGTTCGAGCCTGCCGCTCACGCCGACGCGACGCCAGCCGCGGCGCGCAGCTTCCCGATGCGACGGTTCCGGATCGCCAGCTTCGTGCCGCTCCCGATCCAGACGCCGAGGCACAGGAGCGCGAACGCGCCGAAGGGCAGTTGCACCCAGAACGACACGGTGCCGTCGGCAGTCCGCGACCCGATGACGTCGCTCGCGATCTCTCCGAGCATGGCGATCGACACGCCGAGCAGCGCGTTCGCGGTCGCAGCTCGGGTGAGCTCCTCATAGGCGAGCGCCGCCTCGTCGCCCGCCTGCTCGCGCCGCCGGCACACCCAGTTCGCTCCGACGACGGCGGTCACGGCGGCGATCGCGGCTGCCAGCGCTCCCCATGGCGGCCGAATGATGGGGTCGCCCCACATTCCGTCGGTACGGGGCAGGAAGCGCGCGAGCAACGTTGCGAACGCGACGACCACCAGCGAGAAGGTGAGGAACTCGCGGACGGCCCGGTCCGTGAAGTCGACGAGGCGACGCCGGCTGAGCACAGCGGTGCCGCTCGGCCGCTCGATCGCAGCGTCGGGCTTGGTCCACTCAGCCCAGAGAGAACCGGCCGTGTAACCCAGCGCAGCGAGCCAGTAGCCGTTGAGGTGCGGGTTCCAGACCTCGGTGAACCACCGGAACGATTCGGGGCCGGCGTTGTAGTGCGCCACCAGCATGAACCCGACGGCGAATCCGCAGGTGACGCCCAGCGTGCGGGCGACCCGTGTCCGGGTCAGGTGCCGGTGCAGCACCACCTCCCACATCGGCGAGAACTGCACGCCGGCTGCCAGCGCCCAGCGGGCAGCCGAGGTGCGGGTGCAGCACAGCGCGACGAACGTCGTCGGCACGACGACCATCAGCAGTCCTGCCGCCGCCGGCCCCGTCTGCATCGGAACCAGACCGAGCACGAGGCACCAGAGCGCGAGCACGGCGGTGTCGGCCACGGCGGCGACCCGCACGGGGTACCACCCGAGCCACCGCTTCATTGTGTCGATCATACCAACACAATGAATACAGACGCGTTGTCGTGTCAAGCGTCATCCGATCTCGATCCGGTGCCATCGGCGCGAATCGAGATCGGATGTCGAAGGTGGGAGGACCGGGGCGGCCTCAGACGGCGGGGTGGGTGTCGGCGAGCTCGCGCAGGTCCTTCTTCGAGACCTTGCCCAGCTCGGCGGTCGGGAACTCGTCGACGAAGTACACCGCGCGGGGCACCTTGAAGTCGGCGAGGT
>JALYWI010000052.1 GCA_030852785.1 Actinomycetota bacterium | reverse complement strand
GGGTGCTCGACGACGAGATGTTCACCACGCGACCCCAGCCCTCGGCGATCATCGACGGCAGCACCGACTGGCACAGGTGGAACGTCCCGGTCAGGTTCACGTCGATCACCTGGTGCCACTCCTCGAGGGTGATGCTGAGGAACGGTCGGAACAGCGGTCGACCTGCGTTGTTGACCAGGATGAGCGGCGTGCCGAGCTCGACACCGACCTGTACGACCGTCGCATCCACGACGGGTCGATCGGTGACATCGCAGACATACCCCCGCACCGACAGGTCGTCGTCACGCAGCCGCTCGACCTGCTCGTCGAGCGCGTCCTTCTGCAGGTCCAGCATGGCGACCTTGCACCCTCGGGCGCCGAGCGCCTCGGCGATGGCCAGGCCGATGCCCGACGCAGCGCCGGTCACGATCGCGGTGGTCCCGTCGAAGGGCATGCAGTCTCCCGACTCGGGTGCTCGACCCGGTCACTCAGCGGCGATCGAGATCGCCTGGGTGGGACATTCCAGCGCAGCCTGCTCGACGTCGCCCGCCAGATCGCTCGGCACCTCGTCGACGAGCACCTCGGCGTAGCCGTCGTCACCGATGCGGAACACCGCCGGACAGGTCACGACGCACGCGCCGTGACCGGCGCAGTCGTCCGCGTCGACCGCGACCTTCACGCCGCCGCCTTCACAGCCCGCCCGCCGCGTCGGCGGGTTCGAAGCGGATGTGCAGCTTCGTGAGCCCACGCAGGATGAACGTGGGCACGTAGTGGTACTCACGGGCATCCGGCGGACCGTGGTGCTCCTCGTCGATCGTGATGTCGGCGGTCCGATCGAGCAGACGGTTGATGCTGATGATCGCCTCGGTGCGAGCCAGCGGCGCACCCGGGCAGGTGTGCACCCCGCGGCCGAAGGTCACGTGGCTCCGAGCGTTGTCACGCGTCGGGTCGAACACGTCGGGATCCGGGAACTTCGCCGGATCGCGGTTCGCCGCAGCGTTGAGCAGCATGACCGTCGTACCGGCGTCGAGGTCGACGTCGCCGACCGTCACGGGCACCTTCGAGAGCCGGAAGTCGCCACGCACCGGCGACTCGAAGCGCAGGCACTCCTCGATGAAGTTCGGCACCAGGTCGCGGTTCGAGCGGATCTTGTCCTGCAGCTCGGCGTCCTCGGCCAGCAGCATGACCGCCGTGCTGAGCAACCGGACCGTGGTCTCACCGCCGGCGGCGAACAGGTTCGCAGCGACACGCACGGCATCGATCACCTCGGGTGTGCGGCCGTCCGGGAACGTCGCCGCCGCGACGCCGGTGAGCACGTCGTCGCGAGGAGTCGCCCGGCGGTCCGCGATGTAGTCGCTGAAGCGGGTGTAGAGGTACTCGAGCGGCGAGCTCTTCATCTCCTCGCCCTTGCTGCTGCCGACCGTGCCCGCCTTGTTCAGCATCGCCTCACGGAACTGCGGGTGGTCCTCCTCCGGCACGCCGAGCAGGTCCGCGACGACGAGCATCGCGACCGGTGCGGCGAAGTCACGGATGAACTCGCTGCGCCCGTCGGCCGTCAGGGTCTGGTCGAGCTGCTCGTCGACGATGCGCGAGATGAACTGCTCGTTCTCCTTGAGACGCTTCGGCGTGATCATCCTCGACAGCAGCGCACGGTGGTCGGTGTGCACGGGAGGATCGAGCGTGGGGAGCTGGTCGTTGAAGGGCAGCTCGTCGCGGTGCTGCTCGATCAGCTCGGTGATGTCGTCGTAGCCGTCGAGCGGCACGGGGAACCCCGGGAACGGTCCCGAGACCGAGGTGCACGACGAGAAGTGCTCGGTGTCGTTGTAGATCGCCACGACCTCGTCGTAGCCGGTGACCATCACGACGTCGTGGTGCACCTCGCGACGGAGCGGACATTCGCCTCGCAGGGCGTGCAGCCAGTCGTAGGGATCCCTGAGCAGCGCACTGTCGGTGAAGAAGTCCGGCGTGTCGATGTCGTCGCTCACCGAGCGAAACCTAGCGCACGCGAGAACGACGTTCTCATAATGTGCAACAGTGGTCCCGCTCAGCGGCACGCCGGCGCACGGGGGTCAGATCGGCGCTTCGCCGGGCAGGCACGGTGTGCTAGGCACTCGCTCAGCACGCAAGTCGACCGGGGGGTCACATGGCGATGACGAGCGATGCCCTGCAGTACGACCCGTACACGATCGAGCAGGAGCCGGATCCGAACGAGGTGTACCGGCGGCTTCGCGACGAGGCCCCGGTGTTCCACGACGAGGAGAAGGACTTCTGGGCCCTCTCGCGCTTCGACGACGTCGAGGCGGCGTTCCGCGACACGGCCAGGTTCAGCTCGGCACGCGGCAACATCCTCGAGGTCGTGCGCGCGGCGCCCCGGATCCCTCCGGGCATGTTCATCAACGAGGACCCGCCGGACCACACCATCCACCGGGCGCTGGTGGCCCGCACGTTCACGCCACGTCGCATGCGACAGGTCGAGGACCAGATCCGTGCGTTCTGCGTGCAGTGCCTGGAACCGTTCGAGGGAGCGGACCGCTTCGACTTCGTGTCCGACCTGGGCGACGAGCTCCCGATGCGGGCCATCGGGATGTTGCTCGGCATGCCCGAGTCGATGCAGCCCGCCGAGCGCGACCGCACCGATCGACGGCTGCGGTCCGAGCCGGGCCGTCCCATGTCGGTGCGGCGCGAGCGCTACTTCAGCGCCGACACCTTCGCCGAGTACGTCGACTGGCGGGCCCAGCATCCGTCGGACGACCTGGTCACCGAGCTGCTCGAGGTCGAGTTCACCGACCCCCACGGCGTCACCCGGGGCCTGACACGCGACGAGCTGCTCATCTTCGTCGGTGTCATCGCCGGTGCGGGCTTCGAGACCACCGGCCGCCTGATCGGTTGGCTCGGTCGCATGTTGGGCGATCACCCCGAAGTCCGCCACGAGGTCGCCCGGCAGCCCGAACTGCTGCCGAGGGTCGTCGACGAGGTGCTCCGCTTGGAGCCCACCGGTGCGAGCATCGCCCGCTGCGTCACCACCGACGTCGAGCTGCACGGCACGACGATCCCGGCCGGCAGCGCCGTCCTGCTGCTGGTCGCCGCGGCGAACCGTGATCCCCGACACTTCACCGAACCCGACCGCTTCGACATCCACCGCTCCGACGGTGCGCACCTGACCTTCGGCCACGGCGCCCACTACTGCCTCGGCGCGTCGCTGGCCCGACTCGAGGGTCGCATCGCGATGGAAGAGGTGCTCGCCCGGTTCCCCGACTGGGAGGTCGATGACGACGCGGCGACCCGCGTCTACACCTCGACCATGCGGGGCTGGGCCTCGCTGCCGGTGCGCATCGGATGACCGCGCATCGGATGACCGCCCATCAGATGACCCGCCCTGGGACGACCCCTCTGGAAGGACCGAACTGCACATGACCGACTCACCAGCCAGCGAGTACGAGTACATCCGCTACGAGCCGCTCGACGACGGACGGATCGTCCGGATCCTGTTGGACCGGCCCGAGGCGCGCAACGCCCAGAACCGGGGCATGCTCGTCGAACTGAACGAGGCGTTCCTCCGGGCGGAGCGCGACGACGAGGTGCGCGTGGTCATCCTCGGCGGCGCCGGACCCATGTTCACCGCCGGGCACGACCTGGGTTCGAAGGTCTCGGTCGAGGAGTACACGAGTCACCCGAGCTGGCAGGAGAACGGGGGCACTCGGACCGGCGCGGAGCGGCTGATGCTCCAGGAGTGGCACCACTACTTCGACAACACCCGCCGCTGGCGCAACCTGCGCAAGATCACCATCGCCCAGGTGCACGGCCCGGTCTACGCGGCCGGCCTCATGCTCATGTGGGCGTGCGATCTGATCGTCGCCGCCGAGGACACCGTCTTCGCGGACGTGGTCGGCACCCGCCTCGGCATGTGCGGCGTCGAGTACTTCGCCCACCCCTGGGAGTTCGGTCCCCGCAAGGCCAAGGAGCTGCTGCTCACCGGCGACTCGCTCTCGGTCGACGAGGCACACCAGCTGGGCATGGTCTCGAAGATCTTCCCCGCCGACGAGCTCGCAGATCGCACCCTCGAGTTCGCGAGGCGCATCGCCGGGACGCCGACCATGGCGGCGCTGCTCGTCAAGGAGGCGGTCAACCAGAGCGTCGACAACATGGGCTTCTACAACGCGCTGAACGCCTGCTTCACGCTGCACGAGCTGAACCACTCCCACTGGGCGCAGGTGCACGACGACGGCTTCCCGGCCGCGCTCGAGTCCGACGGCGTGCCGAACTGGAAGCAGGCGCCGCCGGTCGTGCCCGCCAGGAAGGACCAAGTTCGTGCCGAAGGATGAGTTCGTGCCGAAGGATGACGCAGAGAGCACCGCAGAGATGACCGCCGAGGCAGTGCTGCTCGTCGACGTCGACGACGGGGTCGCCGTCGTCACGCTGAACCGTCCGGACTCGCTCAACGCGACCGACGAGGCGCTGCACGGCGCGCTCGCCGAGGTGTGGCCACGACTGTCGGCCGACGACGACGTCCGGGCGATCGTGCTGACGGGCAGCGGCCGTGCCTTCTCGGGCGGCGGCGACCTCGACCTGCTGGACCGCATGGCGAACGACACCGCACTGCGTCAGCGGATCATGGACGAGGCGATCGTCATCGTCGAGGGCATGACCTCGGTGCCCGTCCCGATCGTCGCGGCCGTGAACGGTCCGGCGGTCGGACTCGGCTGCAGTCTCGCCGCGATGAGCGACCTGGTCGTGATCGAGGAGCAGGCCTACTACGCCGATCCGCACGTCGCGCTCGGCCTCGTGGCTGCGGACGGCGGTGCACTCACCTGGCCGCTGCTGACCAGCCTGTTGCGTGCCAAGGAGTTCCTGCTGCTCGGCGACCGTTTGCCCGCGGCGCAGGCGCTCGAGCTGGGCCTGGCCAACCGGGTCGTCCCGACCGGGCGTTCGCTCGAGGTCGCCCACGAGCTCGCCACCCGACTCGCGGCACTGCCGCCCCAGTCGGTGCGCGAGACCAAGGCGGCGCTCAACACGACGCTGCGAGGACTCGTCGGCAGCGCGCTGCAGGCCGCGGTCGACGCCGAGTCCGAATCGTTCGACCAACCCGAGTTCCGAGCCAACCTCGCCCGGATGCTCGCCCGCAGCACTCGATGAACACCCGAGCCGACCGGCCCGGGTGACCGACACAGGAGCAGCACATGGAACTCGTGGGACGTTCTGCGATCGTCACCGGCGGTGCCGGTGGACTGGGCGCAGCGACCGTACGCCGCCTCGCCGATCTCGGGGTCGGTGTCGCGGTCTTCGACCGTGACACCGAGCGAGCCGTCAGCCTCGCGAAGGAGCTCGGCGACCACGTCGTCGGCGTGGGCGGCGACGTCAACGACGACGACGACGTCGCCGAGGCCATCGACGCCGCCGAAGGTGTGGGCACGCTGTCGATCGTCGTCAACGTCGCCGGTGGCGGCACCGGCGCCTGGCGGACCGTCGGCCGCGACGGCACCCCGCACGACAAGCAGGGTTTCCTCGACACGATGTCGATGAACGCCATCGGCACGTTCAACGTGACACGCCTGGCCTGCGCGGCGATGGCGTCGCACGAGGCCGACGACGACGGTCAGCGCGGCGTCGTGGTGAACACCGCGTCGATCGCGGGGCTCGAGGGCCAGACCGGCCAGCTCGCCTACGCCGCAGCGAAGGCCGCCATCCTCGGCATGACGCTGCCGATGGCCCGCGACATGGCGCCCATCGGTGTGCGGGTCTGCGCCATCGCTCCCGGCACCATGGGCACGCCCTTGATGATGGGTGCACCCGAGGCGATGCAGGAGGCGCTGGTCGCCAACATCGTCAACCCGAAGCGGATGGGCCGACCCGAGGAGTTCGCGCAGCTGGTCGAGTCGATCGTCCGCAACGACTACCTCAACGGCGAGAACATCCGACTCGACGGCGCGCTGCGCTTCCCGCCCAAGTGACGGTCGTGACCGACGGCGACGAGGCGATCGACCTCGGTCGCTACCGGCGTGACCTCGAGGCCTGGCTCGCTGCCGAACCGGCAGCGCTGGTGGCCGCCACGCGCCCCGAGCCCGTCTTCGAACGACGTGTCGAGGTCATGCGCACGCTCATGGCCGAGCTGTACGACGAGGGTTGGGCCCGCGTCGGCTGGCCCGTCGAGCTCGGTGGCTCCGGGGGCACGATCCGCCACCGCGCCGTCATGTGGGAGGCGCTGGCTCGCCACGGCGTGCAGGGCATGGCGCTGTTCGAGCACCTCGAGGTGCTCGCGCCGACGCTCGCCGCGCTCGGCCCGCCCGACCTGGTGGCGGCGTTGCTGCCGGAGTTCCTCTCGGGTCGGCAGCTCTGGGCGCAGGGTTTCTCCGAGCCCGACGCCGGCTCCGATCTGGCGAGCCTGCGCACCACCGCCGTGCTCGACGGCGACGAGTACGTGATCGACGGCGCCAAGATCTGGACGAGCTGGGCCCGCTACGGCACCTGGTGCCTGCTGCTCGCACGGACCGGCGATGCCGCGTCCCGGCACCGCGGGCTGACGGCGTTCATCGTCGACCTCCGTGCACCGGGGGTCGAGGTCCGAGCGATCGAACAGGCCAACGGCACCGACGAGCTCGCCGAGGTGCACTTCGACGGCGTGCGGGTGCCCGCGGACCGCATCGTCGGCGCCCTCGACGGCGGTTGGGCCGTCGCGATGCACATCCTGAGCCACGAACGCGGGACCTTCGCCTGGTTCCGCCACTGCTTCCAGTACCAGCAGCTGCTCGACTGCGCCCGCGCCTCGTCCGGGCGCGACGACACCGCGGTCGGCAACGCGTTCCTCGACCTGTGCTCGGCGACCGCGGCCGGCGCGGACGGCATCACCGCGCACGCCGCGGGCACCACGCTCGGACCCCGGGCGGCGTTCAACAAGCTCCTGTTGTGCGAGGCCGAGCGCTCGGTGCACGACCGGGTGCTGGCCGAGGACCCCGACATCGCCGTGGGCGTGCAGTCGCCCGAGGTGGCGATCCGCCGCCAGGAGTACCTGTTCTCGCGCATCGTCACGGTCTACGGAGGATCCCAGCAGATGCAGCTCGACACGATCGCCAAACAGGTCCTGGGGTTGCCATGAGCGCGCGGACGGGTGTCGGCGCTGCCGAGGACGAGTTCCTGGCCGCGGCGGTCGGCGTCATGGCCACCGGCGGGGGAGCGGATGCGCTCGACGACCTGACGTGGTGGGATCTGCTGCCCGGCCTCGACGACGACGAGGCCGCCGGCGCGGTGTTCGCGACGTTGCGCGCCCAGGGCCGCCGGCTCGCGGACACCCCCGCCGTCGGCGGGCTGCTGGCCCAGCCGTTCCTCGACGCGACGGATCGTGCCCCGGGTTCGTGTGTCGCGGCGGTCCCACGGCCCTCGCCCGGCGGTGGCCGACGGTGGGTGGTGCTCGGCGACGTCGGGCAGCGGGCGCTGCTGTTCGACGAGCCCGGTCGCGGGGTGTTCGTAGTCGACGCCGACGCGGTGGCACGCACCACGATCCCTGTCGCCGGTCACCTGAGCATCGCCGAGGTCGAGGTGGACCTCGAGGGCCGCACGCCGGCGCTCACCGACGACGAGGCCGCGCCACTGCGCGGTCGCTCGACGTTCCTCGGCCGACTCGGACTGGCCGCCGAGATCCTCGGCGCGGCCGAGCAGGTCGTCGCCAACGCGACGGAGTACGCAGGCCTGCGCGAGCAGTTCGGCCGTCCGATCGGCACGTTCCAGGCGCTGCGCCACGTGCTCGCCTGGGGCACCACCGACTGCGTCGCGATCGACGCGATGGTCCGTCGTGGTGTCGAGCTGCGCCATGACCCTCCCGCCCGGTTCGACGCGGCGGTGAAGGCGCTCGCCGGGCGCAACGGTCGACGGGCCTGTGACCGAGCGCTGCAGGCCTTCGGCGGCATCGGCTTCACCGCCGAGCACGACCACCACCACTTCCACGGGCGTGTGCTCGTGCTCGACGCCCTGCTCGGCACGTCGGCCGAGCTGACCCACGAGCTCGGGGAGTGGCTGCGCATCTCGGGTGACGATCCCGAGTATCCGGCGGCGGTGCTCTCGGTCGGCGTCGCCTGACCATGTCGGCGCCCGGCGGCATCGACGGCGACGCCCGACTGGACGAGCTGCTCAGCGATGCAGCGCGCGCACACGGTGAGCGCGTCGCGATCCGTGACGACGAGGGTGACCACACCTTCGCGGCGCTCGACCGGACGGTCGGGCGGGTGGCGGCGCGCCTCGCAGGGCTCGGCGTGCTCCCCGGCGAGCGTGTGGTGGTGCGCATGTCGAACCGCGTCGAGCTGCCCGTCACCGTGCTCGGGCTCGCCCGTCTCGGCGCGGTGTCGATCATGGTGAGCCCCGCGTGGAAGCAGCGAGAGGTCGAGCACTCGCTCGCGGTCACCGGAGCCCGGCGGGCACTCGTCGACCGTGACGACGACGGTCTCATCGGCACGCTGCTCGGCGGCGACGCCGTGCACGACGTCACGTCCTGGACCGACCCAGCGGACGATGTGGCTGCCGACGATGTGGCAGCCCGCGATGTGGCAGCCGACGGTCTGGCAGGGACCGCGCCCGCGGCGACGGTGGCCGCCGGTGACGACGTCGTGCTGGTGTTCAGCTCCGGCACGACCGGACTGCCCAAGGCGGTCCGGCACACGCACCGCTCGCTGCGCGCCGCGACCCGGCACTGGGTCGACGCCCTCGATCTGTCCGCCGACGACCGGTTCCAGATCTCGACGCCCCCGTCGCACATCCTCGGGCTGCTGAACCTGCTGGCCGCCGTCATGGCGGGAGCGACGGTCCGACTGCACCGGCGCTTCGACCTGGAACGTGAGCTCGCCACGATCGAACAGGACCGCCTGACCCTCGAGATGGCCGTCGCGCCGATCGTGTTGGCGTTCGCACACCACCCGGACCTCGACCGGTTCGACCTGTCGTCGCTGCGCTACGTCATGTGGGGCGCCACGCCGGTCACCCCGTCGGTCGCCGAGACGGTCACGGCGCGCACCGGCGTGCCGATCCTGGCCGCCTACGGCGCGAGCGAGGTGCCCGTGCTCGCGGTGAACCCCGTCCGGAGCCCGACCGAGTGGCGCCTCGACAGCCCCGGCCCGCCGCCCGCCGGGGTCGAGCTGCGCGTGGTCGACACCCTCACGGGACGCGTCCTGCCCGACGGGCAGCCCGGTGAGCTCGAGGCACGCAGCCCGTCGACGATGGCCGGCTACCTGCCCGCCGCGGCCGACGCCGACGCGTTCCACGACGGCTGGTACCGCACCGGCGACATCGCGACGCTCGACGCGCAGGGCTGGGTCCGCCTCACCGACCGTGCGAAGGACATGATCAAGGTCAACGGCCACCAGGTCGCCCCCGCCGAGATCGAGTCGGTGCTGCTCGGCCACCCGGGTGTGCAGGACTGCGCGGTCTTCGGCGTGCCCGACCCACGCACCGGTGAGGCGCCGGTCGCCGCCGTCGCGCTCGACCCGGCCGTGCCGGTCGACGACGACACGCTCCGTGGGCTCGTCGACGAGCAGCTCGCCGGTTACAAGCGGCTGCGCAGCGTCGTCCGGGTCGCCGCGATCCCGCGTCTGCCCTCGGGCAAGGCCCTCCGGCGCGAGCTGCGGGAGCAGTGGGCGACACAGCACCCGGCAGAGGGGGAGGACCCGACATGACCGAGGCCACCGGCGCAGCAGCACCGATGACGATCCCCGCGGCGTTCGCCGCGACCGTCGCGGCACACGGCGACACCGGCGCCGTGGTCGCGGACGGCGAGGCACTGACCTACTCGGCGCTCGCCGGGCTCGTCGGTCAGGTCGGCGCCGCGATCGTGCACGCCGGCATCGGCCCCGATGACCGCGTCGCCATCTGGGCGCCCAACTCGATCCGTTGGATCGCTGCGGTGCTCGGGCTGAGCGCGGCGGGTGCGACGCTCGTGCCCGTCAACACCCGGTTCAAGGGCGACGAGGCCGCCGTCGTGCTGTCGCGCAGCGGGGCGAAGATGCTCTTCACGACCACCGACTTCCTCGGCGCGGACCACGTCGCGATGCTCCGCTCGGCCTCGATCGACCTACCGGCGCTCGACACGATCGTCGTCGTCGAGGGTCCGGCCGCGGGCGACGCGGTTGCATGGAGCGATCTGCTCGGCGCCGCGACCGACGACGACCGCGTCGAGCTCGACCGGCGAACGGCCGCGGTCACGCCCGACGACCCGAGCGACATCCTGTTCACCTCGGGCACCACCGGCGTGCCCAAGGGCGTCGTGCAGACCCACGCGGGCACCATGGGGGTCGCCCGGGACTGGGTGGCGATGACCGGGGTGCACCACGGCGACCGCTACCTGATGGTCAATCCGTACTTCCACATGTTCGGCCTCAAGGCGGGCATCCTCGCGTCGGTCGTCGCGGGCCTGACGATGTATCCCGTACCGGTGTTCGACGCCGCCGACGTGCTCGAGACGGTCGCACGCGAGCGGATCACCGTGCTGCCCGGCGCACCGACGCTCTACCAGTCGCTGCTCGACGGGGTCGAGGGCGACGCCGCGCACACGTTGTCGAGCCTGCGGATCGCGGTCACCGGCGCGGCCGACATCCCCGTCCCCCTCATCCGCCGGATCATGGACGAGCTCCCGTTCGAGATGGTGCTCGTCGGCTACGGGCTCTCCGAGGCGGGCACGGCCACCGCCACCGAGCCGGGCGACCCTCCCGAGGCGATCGCCACCACCGTCGGGCGACCCCGACCGGGGGTGGGCGTGCGCATCGTCGACGGCGACGCGCGTGACGTGCCCGACGGTGAGGCGGGCGAGATCCTGCTCCAGAGCCCCACCGTCATGTCGCACTACCTCGACGACCCCGGGGCCACCGCCGAGGCGCTCTCGGCGGACGGGTGGTTGCGCACCGGCGACATCGGCCGGGTCGACCCCGACGGCAGGTTGTGCATCGTGGGCCGGGCCAAGGACATGTTCATCGTCGGCGGCTTCAACGCCTACCCCGCCGAGATCGAGAACGCGCTGGTCGGTCACCCGTCGATCTCGCAGGCGGCGGTCATCGGCATCCCCGATCAGCGCCTCGGCGAGGTCGGCATGGCGTTCGTCGTGCCGGTGCCCGGCACCACGGTCACGCCCGAGGAGATCATCGCCTGGTCACGTGAACGGATGGCCAACTACAAGGTGCCGCGACGCGTCGAGCTCGTCGCGGACATCCCCGTGAACGCCGCCGGCAAGGTCGAGAAGCTCGAGCTGCGTCGACGCGCCGGGCTCGACTGACTCACCGCGACAGGATCGACACCCCCGCCGTGCCCGGCGCGCCGTAGAGCTGGGCGTAGCCGACCTTCGGCTCACCCGGCACCTGGCGGTCACCGGCGGTGCCACGCAGCTGGAGCACGAGCTCGTGCACCTGCCGCAGACCCGACGCCCCGATCGGCTCGCCGTTCGCGATGAGCCCGCCGTCGGTGTTGACCGGCAACGGACCGCCGATCTCGGTGGCCCCCTCGGTGATCAGGCGTTCCTGGTCGCCGTCGGCACAGAAGCCGTTCTCGGCCATGTGGATGACCTCGGCGCCCGCGTCGGTGTCCTGCAGCTGGATCACGTCGACGTCGTCGGGGCCGATGCCGGCCTGTTCGTAGGCGGCGCGGGACGCGTACACGGTGGGGGCGTCGTCCTGTTCGACCGCCGCCCACGACGCGTGCACCTCGAAGGCGCCGTAGCGGCGTGTGCGCAGCGTCGTCGCCCGCAGGAAGATCGGTGTGCTGGTGTACTTCCTGGCCAGGTCGGCCCGGCACAGGATCACCGCGGCGGCACCTTCGTCGGGGGAGCAGAACATGTACTGGGTCAGGGGATAGTTCAGCATCCGCGACGCCAGGATGTCGTCGACGGAGATCTCCTTGCGGCGCAGCGCGTTCGGGTTCAGCACACCGTTGCGGTAGCCCTTGTTCGCGACCCGGGCGAGGGTCTCGTGCGAGATCCCGTGGTCGTGCATGTACCGGTTGATCTTCATGGCGAAGAACTTCGTGGTCAGGAAGTGACCGACATCGCCGTACCAGGCCGGCGCGCCGTAGTCGACGGGGTCCGAGGTGAACGCACCGTGGCCGTGCTTGTCCATGCCGACCGCGACGCCGATGTCGTACTGGCCCGATCGGATCGAGTCCGCGGTCAGCTGCAGGGCCGTCGCCGCGGTGGCACAGCCGTTGTACACGTCCATGAACGGGATGCCGGTGAGCCCGAGCCGGCTGGTGACGGCGTCGGGGTTGTCGACCTCGAAGCTGCCGCCGAAGCCGAACTGGACCTGCGGCCAGGTGATGCCGGCGTCGCCGAGGGCGGCCCGGATCGCCTCGGCGCCCATGTCGATGGCGGACTTGTCGCCGAAGCGGCCGAACGGGTGCAACCCGACGCCGATGATCGCCACGTCGTGCACGTCAGTGCTCCTCTGCTGCGGGTGCGAATGCGAACGTCATGACCTCGGTCCCGTCGGGATCGCTCCGGAACGGCACCACGGCGAGCTCCATCTCCATCCCGATGCGGAGCACCTCCGGGTCGTGCTCGGTGAGCCGCGCCTCGACGCGCACCTCGTCGCCGAGCTGCACGATCCCGACGCCGAAGGGCCGGAAGGTCTCGGGTGTCTCGCCGCCGGCGTAGGGCTCCTTGGGCAGGAAGCCCTGCGTCGTGAAGGTCCACAGCGAACCGCGGCGGGGGAGCAGGTGCTCGTCGACCTCGGTCGATCCGCAGCGTGCGCACGACACGGGCCGGGGGAACGTCACCGAGCTGCACTCCGTGCAGCGCCCGCCGATGAGCCGTGGCTCGTCGGCGGGCCAGGTGAACACATCGGGTGCGAAGGCGATCTGCGTCATCGGGTTCCCTCTCGGTTGCTCTGGTTCGTGGTCGGTCGTGCCGTGGGTCGCCGGTGTGACGGCCCGAGTCATGCGGGACCGGCTCCGAGGCGGAGTGCGCCGTCGAGTCGGATGTTCTCGCCGTTGAGATACGGGTTGGCGACGATGTCGCCGACGAGCGCGGCGAACTCGTCGGGCCGGCCCATGCGAGGCGGGTGCACGACACCCGCGGCCGGGTCCTCGAGCAGCCGGTCGCGCAGGCGCAACATGGCCGGTGTGCCCATCGGACCGGGCGCCACGGCGCAGACACGGATCCCGACCGGTGCCAGGTCGCGCGCCATGGGCAGCGTCATGCCGAGGATGGCGGCCTTCGCCGCGGCGTAGGCGACCTGTCCGCGTTGGCCCTCGTACCCGGCGATGGACGCGGTGTTCACGATGACCCCGCGCTGCCCGTCCGTGTCCGGGGTGGACCGCGCCATTGCGGCGGCGACGAGGCGAGCGACGTTAAAGGTGCCGGCGACGTTGGAGGAGATCGTCCGTTCGAATGCGACGCGGTCGTGGGGCTCGCCGTCGCCGTCGACCGTGGCGGCGCCCGGCCCGCTGCCACCTGCCGCGTTGACCAGCACCGACAGCTCGCCGGCGGCGGTGGCTGCATCGATCGCCGCGGTGACGTCGTCGTCGTCGAGCACGTCGCCGATGACGGTCGTGACGCCGATGACGGTGTCGGGATCCGCGCGGCGGTCGAGGACCACCACGGCGAAGCCGTCGGCGACCAGACGCGCGACGGTGGGGGCGCCGAGCCCTCCGGCACCGCCGGTGACCACGGCGCTGCGCCCGGCGCCGTGTGCCTGCTCCGGGCGACCTCCGTTCCCCATGGGTCGAGTGTAGGCCCGTGAGAACCTGGCATGCAGCAGAGAGAATGTTCTTCTCATCTACGGGAACGTGACTGGCCGGTCTGCTACGGTACGCGATGCGGCGGTCGGGGGACCGCGCAGGAACGGGGGATCGAAAGTGACCGACGTGATGCGTGGGGTGCGGGTCCTGGAAGTGGCCGAGCACACGTTCGTCCCGGCAGCGTCAGCGCTGCTGGCCGACCTGGGTGCCGAGGTCATCAAGATCGAGCACGTCGAGCGGGGCGACGCCATGCGCGGCCTCATGTCGAGCGGCCTCGCGCTGATGAGCACCAAGGTGCACGTGCTGCTCGAGCACTCCAACCGCGGCAAGCGCAGCCTGGGCCTCGACCTGTCGACGCCCGAGGGGCTCGAGGTGCTCGGACGGATCGCGGCGACCTGCGACGTGTTCCTGACCAACAAGTTGCCGGGCGTGCGCCGGAAGCTCGGCATCGACCTGGAGCAGATCCGGGAGTACAACCCCGACATCATCTACGTGCGCGGCAGCGGCCAGGGCGACCGCGGGCCCGACGCCGACAAGGGTTCCTACGACGTGCTCTCGTACTGGCACCGCTCCGGCATGGCCGTCGGCGAGCAGCAGCACGGTGCCGAGACGGTGCCCACCCCGCCGGCACCCGCGTTCGGCGACTCGATCGGCGGCATGGCGATCGCCGGCGCCGTCATGGGTGCGCTGTTCCACCGCGAACGCACCGGCGAAGCCACCGTCGTCGACGTCTCGCTGCTCGGCGTGGGCCTCTGGTCGATGGGCGCCGGGCTGGCGCTCTCGTTGCAGATGGGCGCGCCCTGGGTGCAGCCACCCCGTTCGGCGTCACGCAATCCGCTGTCCGCGACCTATCCGGCGAAGGACGGCACGGCGGTCGCGCTGTCGTGTCTCCAGGCCGCCCGCTACTGGTCCGAGCTGGTGGCGTTGCTGGACCGCCCCGACCTGGCGACCGACGAGCGGTTCGCCGATCACCAGGCGCTCGCCGACAACGCCGGTGCCGCGGCCGACGAGATCGGCGCGGCCATCGCCGAGCACGACGCCGAGGAGTGGCGCACCCGGCTCGAGGGCTTCAGCGGACAGTGGACGATCGTGCAGGACACCCTCGCCGCCGCCGTCGACCCGCAGACCGTCGCCAACGGCTACATCGTCGACTGCGAGACGGCGAGCGGTGTGCCGTTCCAGCTGGTCGGTGCGCCCATGCAGTACGACGAGACACCGCCCCAGGCCCGCCGGGCGCCCGAGTTCAACGAGCACGGCGACGACATCCTCCAGGAGGTCGGCCTGGACTGGGACGCGATCGTCGAGTTGAAGACCCGTGGCGTCGTCGCCTGATCGGCCGGTCCTCGACGACCGTTCGGCAGAGGAGCACGCATGCGCATCGGCGTGATGATCGGACCCGAGCGGGGGCGTCACGCCACCAAGGTCGACCGACTGCGCCGCGACGGACAGTGGGCCGAAGCGGCCGGCTTCTCGTCGATCTGGATCCCGCAGATCCCCGACGAGTTCGACGCGCTGACCGCGGCGACGGTGATCGGCGCGGCGACCGAGCACATCGAGATCGGCACCGCGGTCGTCCCCGTGCAACCACGCCACCCGATCGCGCTCGCCCAACAGGCGCTGTCGGTCCAGGCGGTGTGCGGAGGGAGGCTCCGCCTGGGCCTCGGCGTGTCGCACCACTGGATCATCGACGAGATGTTCGGCCTTCCCTACGAGCGGCCGATCGCCACCATGCGTGACCACCTCGACGTGATCGAGGCCGCGCTCGCCGGCCCCGGCACCGTCGAGGTGCACAACGAGTCGTTCGACGTGCACATGCCCCTCGACGTGACCGACGTCGTCCCGACGCCGGTGTTGATCGCGGCGCTCGGCCCGCAGATGCTGCGCCTCGCCGGCGAGCGCACCGACGGCACGATCCTCTGGATGGCCGACGAGCGGTCCATCGAGTCGCACGTCGCGCCGCGCATCAACGCCGCGGCCGCGGACGCTGGCCGACCGGCGCCGCGCATCGTCGCCGGCGTGCCGGTCTGCGTCTGCGACGACGACCAGGTCGACCAGGCGATCGAGCGCACCAACCGGCTCCTGTCCGAGGCCGAGGTCTCACCGAACTACCAGCAGCTGCTGTCGCACGGCGCCGCGACCCAGGTCGGCGACATCCTCGCCGCGGGCGACGAGCAGGCGGTCGCGAAGCGCCTGCGGTCCTTCGCCGACGCCGGGGCCACCGACGTCTCGATCCGGGTCGTGCCGATCGGCGACGACCGCGACCAGCTGATCGCCTCCCGCCAACGGACGCGTGACTTCCTCACGTCGCTCCAGGGCGAGATCTGACCCTCAACCCCACACCGATATCCGCTCCCCATCCCGGAGGTGCCACATGCCGCCCACACGCTTCCTCGACGTCCCGGTCTTCGACGCCGACAACCACATGTACGAGACCACCGAGGCGCTCACCAAGTTCCTGCCCGACCGGTACCGCGGCGCGGTCGACTACGTCGAGGTCAGGGGCCGCACGAAGATCGCGGTGCGCGGCACGATCAGCGAGTACATCCCGAACCCGACCTTCGACGTCGTCGCCCGCCCGGGCGCGCAGGAGGAGTACTTCCGCCTCGGCAACCCCGAGGGCAAGTCACGTCGTGAGATCTTCGGTGAACCGATGCGGGCCATCGACGCGTTCCGTGCGCCGGCACCCCGCCTCGAGCTGATGGACGAACAGGGCATCGACCGCGCCCTGATGTTCCCCACGTTGGCGAGCCTGATCGAGGAGCGCATGCGTGACGCACCCGAGCTCACCCACGCGGTCGTGCACGCGCTCAACGAGTGGATGTACGAGACGTGGCAGTTCGACTACGAGGGCCGCATCTTCGCCACGCCGGTCATCTCGCTGCCGATCGTCGATCGGGCCATCGAGGAGCTCGAATGGGTCGTGGAGCGTGGCGCCAGGGCGATCCTGGTGCGGCCCGCGCCGCCGTCGGGAGTGCGTGGTCCGCGTTCGTTCGGGCTCCCGGAGTTCGATCCGTTCTGGGAGAAGGTCGTCGAGGCCGACGTGCTCGTCGGCATGCACTCCTCCGACAGCGGCTACGACCGCTACACCAACGACTGGATGGGCAACGACAGCGAGAAGCTGCCGTTCCAGCCCCAGGCCTTCCGCATGTTGTCGCAGTGGCGTCCGATCGAGGACGCCGTCGCGGCCCTGATCTGCCACGGTGCGCTGTCGAGGCACCCGAAGCTGAAGGTCGCCGTGATCGAGAACGGCAGCAGCTGGGTGGCCCCGCTGCTGGCCAACCTGGCCGACGTCTACAAGAAGATGCCCCAGGACTTCTCGGAGCACCCGGTCGAGACCTTCAAGCGGAACGTCTACGTCAGTCCGTTCTGGGAGGAGGACCTGAGGGCGCTGGCCGAGCTGATCGGCACCGGTCACGTGCTGTTCGGTTCCGACTACCCGCACCCCGAGGGGCTCGCCGATCCGGCGAGCTACGTCGACGAGTTGGCAGGGCTGCCCGACGACGCCATCCGCTGCATCATGGGCGGCAACCTGGCGGGCCTCATGGGCGTCGCCGACACCGTCGTCGCCTGACGAGTCGGCGGTGCGCGACGAAGTGGCGTGCTCGCGGTCGCTGGTCGACCAGAACTGCGCCACTTCGTCGGCCAGCTGACCACCCGGAAATAGGGGTCGTCATCGACAACGTGTGTCGATGGCGACCCGTATGTCCTGGAGCGTGCGGTGGGGTCAGGTCGATTCGCGGGAGCGGGCGAGCAGCCCGCGGGCGATCACGAGCCGCTGGATCTCGTTCGTGCCCTCACCGATGACCATGAGCGGCGCATCGCGGTAGTAGCGCTCGACGGGCAGATCCGTCGTGTAGCCGACCCCGCCGTGGATCCGCATGCACTCCGTCGCCAGCTCCATCGCCGTCTCGCTCGCGAACAGCTTCGCCATGCCCGCTTCGACGTCGCAGCGCAGCCCGGCGGCCTTGCGCTCCGCCGCGTTGCGCGTCAGGAGTCGTGCGGCCTCGAGACGGGTGGCCATGTCGGCCAACTTCATCTGGATCGCCTGGTGCTCGGCGATCGGCTTGCCGAAGGTCTCGCGCTCCTGGGCGTAGGCCATCGCCGCGTCGAACGCCGCACGGGCGACGCCCACGGCGCGCGACGCGATGTTGATGCGGCCGATCTCGAGCACCCCGAGGATCTGCGGAAGGCCGCGTCCCGCTTCGCCGACCAGGTTCGCCGCCGGCACACGGTGCCCGGCGTACGACATCTCGACGGTCTCGGTCCCGCGGTACCCGAGCTTGCCGATGTGGGGTCCGACGGTGATGCCGCCCGAGGTGCGCCCCGGTTCCTTCTCGACGACGAAGGTCGAGATGCCCTCGTCGGTCCGCGCCACCAGCGCGACGATCCCGGCCCGTTCGCCGTTGGTGACCCACGCCTTGGTGCCGTCGACGACGTACTCGTCGCCGTCGCGCACCGCCCGGCACGCGATGTTGCGTGTGTCGCTGCCGGCGTCGGGCTCGGACAGCGACATGGCGCCACGGACCTGACCCGTCGCCATCGTCGGCAGGAGCCGTTCGCACTGCTCCTCGGTGCCGTGACGCAGGAGCAGGGTCGCCGCCATGGTGTGGGTGTTGATGATCCCGGTCAGGCTCATCCAGCCGTAGGCCAGCTCCTCGATCACCCCGACGTAGGTCAGCAGGTCGAGTCCCAGCCCGCCGAAGCGCTCGGGGATCGTCACGCCGAACAGCCCGAGCTCGCGCATGGTCTCGACGAGGGCTTCGGGGAACTCGTCACGGTGTTCGAGCTCGGTCGCGGCGGGGATCACGTCACGCGCCACGAAGCGCCGCACCGTCTCGATGATCTCGGCGCGCAGCTCGGGATCGGTGGGCGGCGTGGTCGGCGCGGCGGCCTGCACCGTCATGGACGCACCCAGCCACGGGGGTGGGCCTGAGCCATGTCGGCATAGGTCAGGATTCCCGGTGGCGCGGCGACCACCACGGGCACCGCGTTGAGCGCCGGGACCGCGGTGATGATGTGGCCGATGGCCATGAAGTCCTCGAGCGTCTCGCCCTCGAAGTCCGGCGGCGGCAGGAAGTCGAGCGCCGCGGTCACCGTCGGCAGGCCCTCGACGACGATCGTCCAGCCGTCACGTTCGATGACCCAGTCGGGCTCGAGGGTCGCGCCCTTCTTCCACCGCACGCTCAACTCGACGACCGTGCGGTCACCCACCCGCCCCTGCCAGCTCGCGGACACACCGGCGACGTGTCCGGCGGGGATCGTCCACGACGCCATCTCGACGTCCTCGGTCGTCTGCGCGAACTCCGTCTCGCAGACGATCTCGTCGAGCGCGACACCCAGCACGTCGGCGACCATCGCCACCGCCTCGCCGAACACCGCGGTGCCGCTCCGGGCCATCGCCGGCAGATCGGGGTCGTCGATGGGGCGCCCGAAGCCGGCGGGGCGTTCGGTGTCGGGGGAGTCGTAGAAGGTCGTGTCCGCGGTCTCCGCGACGAGGACCTTGTCGATCCGGCTGCAGATGCCCGCCACCGTGACGGCGACGAGCTCGGCGAAGCCGGGGCTGACACCGGTGCCGAAGAGCGACGAGCCGCCTCGTGTGCAGGCCGCGACGAGCCGATCGCGCTCCGCGCCGAGGCGGTTGCCGTTGATGAACGCTGCGGTGGTCACGACGTTCACACCCGCGGCCAGGATGGTCTCGAGCTCGTCGACCGAGGGCCACATCGGGTTGTAGACGACGCAGTCCGGCTCGAGCGCGAGCAGCGCGTCGACGTCGTCGGTGGCGCCGATGCCCAGCGGGTCGAGGCCGACGAGCTCGCCGACGTCGACGCCGACCTTGGCGTCGGACCAGGCGTAGCACCCGACCAGCTCGAGCCCGGGGTTGTCGACGATCGCCCGCACCGACTGCGTGCCGACGTTGCCGGTCGTCCACTGGACGACCCGTATGGGTACCGCGGCGCCGCGATCGTGCATCTCGTTGTCTCCCCGGTTCGGTCTCGGTGCAGGCGCGGTCGCGCCCGCACGAAGGATCAGATGTACATGCCGCCGTTGACGCCGATGACCTGGCCGGTGACGTACTCGCCGCCGTCGCTGCACAGCCATGAGCAGGCCGAGGCGATGTCGTCGGGTGTGCCGGCGCGGCCCAACGGGATGAAGCCGGCGAGCGTCTCGATGGGCGGCACCGCGCCGGTCGCCTCGGCGCCGCGCGCCATGGGCGTGTCGACCACGGTCGGCGGGATCGTGTTCACGGTGACGTGGTGCGGTGCCAGCTCCTTGGCGAGCGCCTTGGTCAGCGAGATCACACCGCCCTTCGCCGCCACGTAGTGCGCCATGCGGCCAGCTCCCGACTGGGCGCTCGACGACGAGATGGTCACCATCCGTCCCCACCCGGCCTCGACCATGTCGGGGATGGCGAGCTGCAGGCAGGTGAACGTGCCGGTCAGGTTGACGGCGATCATCCGGTCCCAGAGCTCCGCGGAGATGTCGGCCGCGGCGTCGAAGGACTCGACACCGGCGCTCGTGACCACGATGCCGACCGGCCCGAGCTGGCTGCGCACCGCGTCGTAGGCGCTCGCCACCGCGGCGCGGTCGGCGACGTCGGCTGCCAGGCCGATGGCAGTGCCGCCCTCGTCGACGATCTGCTGCGCGGCGGCTTCGGCGGCGCCGAGGTCGAGATCCAGCACCGCGACCTGGTTGCCGTCCGCAGCGAGGCGGCGCGACACGCCGAGCCCGATGCCGGACGCTCCGCCGGTGACGACGGCGACGTGCCCGCTCATGAGGCCACCTCGACCGGGGTGAACTCGATGTGGAGGTTCGTGAGGCCACGCAGGATCCACGTGGGTTCGTAGTCGAGTCGGCGGTCGCCGGGTGTGCCGTGGTGCTCCTCGGACAGCCGGATGTCACGGGTGCGGTCGAGGATCCGCTCCAGGCTGACGCGCCCCTCGACACGGGCCAGCGGCCCGCCCGGACAGGAGTGGTGGCCACGGCCGAACGCCACGTGCTCCCGGGAGTTCGGGCGACGGATGCGGAACTCCTCGGGGCACTCGAAGCGCCGCGGATCTCGGTTGGCCGCGCCGTTGAGCAGCATGACGGGGGTGCCGGCCTTGATCTCGACCCCGCCGACCGTGGTGGTCGTCCGGGCCAGTCGGAAGTCGGCCTTGACCGGGCTCTCCAGGCGGAGTGCCTCTTCGATGAACTCGGGGATGAGCTCCCGTTCGGCGCGCAGCTCGTCCTGCACCTCGGGGTTCTCGGCGAGGTGCAGCAGACACGTCGCGAGCAGCTTGGCGGTGGTCTCCTGGCCGGCGGCGAAGAGGAACGTCGCGCTGCGGACCACGTTGACCACCTCGGGGACCGAGCCGTCGGGATAGGTGCCCAGGGCCAGGTCGGTGAGCACGTCCTTGCGCGGGTTGGCCCGACGGTCCTCGATGTAGGTCGCGAACCACTCGTCGAGCGAGTCGAGCTTGTTGAGCGGCTCGTCGTCGCGGACGTCGTCCTGGTTGACCATGCCGGGCGGCTGGCTCATGCCGAAGAAGCGCCGGAACTCACCCTGGTCCTCCTCGGGCACGCCGAGCACGTCGGCGACCGCGAACATCGCGAACGGCTGGGCGTACTCGCGGATGAACTCGCAGCGTCCGTTGGCGAGGAACTCGTCGAGCTGACGATCCGCCGCCTTCCACATGAACGCCTCGTTCTCCTTCAGGCGACGCGGTGTCAGCAGCCGCATCAGCAGCGCCCGCTCCTGGGTGTGCATCGGCGGGTCCATCGTGACCATGTGCTCGTTCATGGGGAGGTGGTCGCGGTACTCGTCGATGATGGCGCCGACGTCGTCGCCCTCGAGCGGCACCGGGAACTCGGCGAACGGGCCGATCACCGAGTTGCACGACGAGAACGTGCTGACGTCCCGGTAGATCTCCGAGGCCTCGTCCCAACCGGTCACCGCCAGGACGCCGTAGTCCGACGTCGGGGTGATCGGGCACTTCGAGCGCAGGTGCTCGAAGAACGGATACGGATCCTCGAGCAACGAGGCATCGGTGAAGAAGTCGACCTGGTCGTAGTCGGTCACTGCATTCCCCCTGTGTGGTCCATCCCGCGGGCGGTGCGACGGAGCCCGGCGGCGGTGCCGCTCCCCCCGGTGCTGTGCAGTCGCCCAACGAGTGCTGGGCGACTGCTTAGCACGGAGCTCCGGAGCGTGGCAACGTGTTCGTCATGGCGACCACCCGACGCATCGGCACCACGGACTCCGCCTCGCGGACCCACCTGCTCGACGTCGCCGAGGAGATGCTCCTCGACGAGGGCTACCCGGCGGTGACCTCGCGGCGTCTGGGCGCTCGGGCCGAGGTGAGCCCACAGCTCGTGCACTACTACTTCCGCACCATGGACGAGCTGTTCGCCGAGGTGTTCCGCCGGCGAGCGGAGCAGGGCCTGGAGCGGGTCGCCAGGGCGCTCGAGCTCGACGGGTCGTTGACCGCGATCTGGGAGCTCACCTCGAACCCGCTCGGATCCCGGTTCAACCTGGAGTTCGCCGCCCTCGCGAACCATCGCAAGGAGATCCGGGCCGAGCTCGCCGAGTACGGCGAGCGCTACCGCCGGCTGCAGAGCGACGCGGTCGCGGCACGCTTCGAGGCGCTGGGCATCGACGCCGAGGCGCTGCCGCCGACCGTCGCGCTGCTCGCCATGACGGGGCTGTCGCAGATCATGTCGATCGAGCAGTCGATCGGCCTCACGACGGGCCACGCCGACGCCCGCGAGTTCGTCCGCTCGCTGCTGGAACGTCTCGAGCATGGCGAGGCCGCCCTGCCCACCTGAGCGGTACCGGCGAACGCGAACCGCTGGCTCGGCGCGGCTCACAGCGGGACCAGCGGCGGTAGGTGACCCTGGTCGAGCGCACCGGCGCCGATCGCGGCGGTCAGCGTGCGGGCATCGCCGAACAACCCGTCGAGCACGATCGAGCGGCGCACGAAGCGGTGCAGGTCGTGCTCGGTGGTGAAGCCGATGCCGGCGAGGACCTGTTGGCAGTGGCGGCGCACGGTCGCGGCGCTGTGACCGCAGGCCGCCTTGGCGATCATCGCGGCGGTGGGGGAGCCGAGCTCCCAGGCGCCGTCGAGCGCGGCCTCCGCAGCCTCGATGGCGACGAGCGACTCGGCCAGACGGTGTCGCACCGCCTGGAAGCCGGCGATCGGTCGGTCGAACTGCACACGCTCCACGGCATGGTCCCGAGCGAGCGCCAGCATGGTCCGCATCGTGCCGACCAGCTCGTGACCCAGCGCCAGGCGACAACGGGCCACGGCGGTGTCCCACGATCCGTCGTGGACCTGCCAGTCGTCGGTCCCGACGGTGCCGCGCACCTCGACCAGCCCGAGGCGGGGGTCGAGACCGGTCACCTCTCGGCGTTCGAGCGCATCCATCGGCACCGTCGTGCACCGCGTTCGGTCGTCGGAGGTGTCGTCGGAGGTGTTGTCGGCCCGGGCGACCAGGACCGCGGCGCGGGCGTCGCGCAGTCGCGCCGACCCCAGGCCGTGCACGGTCGAGCCCACGCCCGCCGGTGCGACCCGGAGCGGCGGTTCGCCGCTGCCGAAGGCGGGCATCACGACGCCGACATCGGATGACGCGTCGATCCCGAGCGACGCCAGCAGCAACCCGTCGAGCGCCGCCGAGGTCGATCCCGCAGCGCCCTGTGCGTCGAAGACCGCCGCGACCGCGACGCGAGGAGCGAGCGCCACGGCGTCGAGCCATCCGATGTCGGCCAACGCCCGGTCGAGCGCCTCACCGGTCACGGTGCCGGCCGCTCGGCGCAGCGCGAGTCGCAGGATGTCGAGCTCGTCCGCGTCGAGTGCCGCCGGTTCCGCGGCCAAAGCGTCGGTCATCGGTCGGCTCCCAGGTCGAGCAGTCGGCGCGCCACGATGTTGCGTTGGATCTCGGCGCTGCCGCCGTAGATCGTCGCCGCTCGTGAGTAGAGGTACTCGGCCCGCCAGTGCTCGTCGTCGGGGTCGTCGCCGAGCGCGACGCCCTCGGCCAGTGCGGCGGCGGCCAGGTCGAAGACCTGCTGTTCGCACGTCGCCAGCATGATCTTGTCGATCGATGTCTCGGCGCCCAGGTGCTCGCCGGCGTCGAGCCGACGCAACGTGGCGCGGGAGCGGGCCCGGAGTGCGAACAGGTCGACGGTCGCCCGTCCGACCTCGTCGGGGCGCAGTGCTCCCTCGGGTGCTGCGCGGACCAGGTCCTCGAGTCGTCGTTGCAGGAACGCGCCGCGGTGCCACAGCGCGGTGCTGCGCTCGAAGGGCAGCAGGTCCATCGCCACGGCCCAGCCCTGACCCGGCGCACCGAGCAGGCGGTCGTCGGGCACCTCGACGCCGTCGAAGAACACCTCGCTGAACTCGGGGCGGCCGTGCATGGTCTCGATGGGTCGCACGGTGATGCCGGGGGCGTCCATGTCGACGAAGAGTGCGGTGATGCCCCGGTGCGCCTCGTCCTGGGTGCCGGTCCGGACCAGGAGGACGCAGCGCTGTGCGTACTGGGCGAGGCTCGTCCAGACCTTCTGCCCGTCGACGCGCCACGCCACGGTGCCGTCGCGCTCCACCCGGGTCGCCCGGCAGCTCAACGAGGCGAGGTTCGACCCCGTGCCCGGCTCGGAGAACCCCTGGCACCAGGTCTCGTCCCCGCGCAGGAGCCTCGGCACCATCGTCGCCGCGAGCTCCGCGGGGGCGTAGTCGATCATCGTCGGCGCCAGCACCTCGGTCATCGAGTAGAGCCCCGGCTCCACGAGTCCACGGGCCGTGAGCGCCTCGCCCAGGTAGCCGCGCAGCAACGGCGAACCGCCGAGGCCGCCGACGCGCTCGGGCCAGCCCCACCGCATCCATCCCGCGTCGAAGGTGAGGCGCTTCACCGTCGACAGCTGCGCCATCTCGCCGTCCATGGTCGCCGTCGCCCCGGGCGGCGGGGCCAGCGCATCGGCGTGCTCGTCGAGCCAGGCGTCGAGCGAGATCCGGAACTCATCGAGGTGCATCAGGCGCCCGGCGCCGGCCGTGTGGGATCGTGCGCCCGTCCACCGTCGCGAGCACCGCTGCGTCGCAGGAAGGTCATCGATCGTGTCCGGATGCGCCACCCCTGCTCGGTGCGTCGATAGGTGTCGGTGTACCAACCGATGCGCATCTCGTGGTCGGTCTGGTCGACGAAGCACAGGGGTTGCTCCCCGGTGCCCCCGTCGCCGTCGACGGTGAGCGCGGGCGGTCCGACCATGAACAGTCCGGACGGGGCTGCGACGACCAGGGTGGGGAAGTCGGCGAGGGCGTAGGTGTCGCCGAAGGCGGAGTAGGTGCCGTCGGGGGTGAAGGTGTCGACGACGGCGTCGACGTCGCCCTTGGTCATGCCCACGGCGTAGCGCGCCAGGGTCTGCGTCAGCTCGATCACGTCGGTCGTGGACGGGGTGGTCGGTGGTGCGGTCACTTGCCCTCCTGGATCAGTCGAACCCGTAGACGACGTGCACGGTCGGGGAGGTGGGGACCGACTGGCACGTCAGCACCCACCCTTCCTCGACCTCGGCGTCGGTGAGGGCGTCGTTCACGTGCATGGTCACCGTGCCCTCGGTCAGCTTGGCCATGCAGGTGGCGCAGCTGCCCGATTCGCACGAGTACGGGGGGTCGAGTCCGAGCTGTCGTGCGGTCTGCAGCACGGTCGTGCCCTCGCGGTGCTCGGTGCTGCCGGACCGACCGTCGATCTCGATGACGACCGTTCGGGACGCTGCCGGCGCGTCCGGCTCGGCGCGGGGGCGTTCGGCGATGCGGTTGTCAGAGGGACCGGTGGGGGTGAAGCGTTCGATGTGCACACGCGACGCGTCGATGCCGGCGGCCAGGACCGATGCGTCGACCAGGTCCATGAAGGGGGTCGGTCCGCAGACGTAGACCTCGGCGTCGGCCCGGGCGTCCGGGTCGAGCTCGTCGAGCAGGCCCGAGACCGTCGCGGCGTCGACGAAGCCGTGCTCGACGTCCCAGCGGTGCCGGACGTGCAGTCGCCCGCCCGACCCGGCGGCGAGGCGGTCGAGCTCGTCGCGGAAGATCGTCGACTCGGGGTCGCGGTTGGCGTAGAGCAGGTGCAGCTCTCGCTCCGTCGTCGCCAGGGCCGACCGCACGAGCGAGATGATCGGCGTGATCCCGCTGCCCGCAGCGAACGCGACCAGGGGACCGTGCGATGCGGTGAGCACGTAGACACCTGCCGGTGCGGTCACCTCGACGGTGTCGCCGGCGCCGACGTGGTCGATGAGCCAGTTCGAGACCAGCCCGCCGGGCACACGCTTGACGGTGACCGTCAGCCGGTCGCCGCTCTCCGGCGCGGACGACATCGAGTAGCAGCGCAGGTGGGCCACCCCGTCGAGCACCACGCGGAAGGTGCAGAACTGCCCGGCGCGGTAGTCGAAGGTCCGGGCGAGCTCGGCGGGCACGTCGAGCACGAACGACGCGGCGTCGGCCGTCTCGTGCACCACCTCGGCGACCGGGACGCGATGGAAGCCGTGATCCCGCGTCGAGCGTTCCGGAGCAGGGGGAGAGACGGCCACGGCAGCGGACGATAATGGCGTTCTCACAATCCAGCAATGGCATTGGCGAGAGCGCGCACGACGGCTAACGTCGGCCGCGATCCGGGCGCACGGCAGGGGGTTCGTGCGGTCCAGAGGAGGCACGGTGGACCAGGAGTCGCGGATGCTGGACGAGCGCGGGTGGGGACTGCGCAGCGTGCCCGAGGAGCTCGCAGAGCGCTATCGCCGAGAAGGCCAGTGGCAAGGTCGGTCCCTCGGTCAGGTCGTCGAGGACGGACTCGGCGGCATGGGTGACGCCGCCTTCCACGTCCGATCCCGGACCCGTCCGTGGTCGGGCACCTTCGCCCAGATCGACCGGTCGGCGCGATCGTTCGCGACCTCGTTGCGGGCCCGAGGCGTGGGCGCGGGCGACGTGGTCGTCGTGCAGATGCCGAACTGGGCCGAGGCCGCCGTGGCGTTCTGGGGAGCGATCTACCTGGGTGCGGTCGTGGTGCCCGTCGTGCACTTCTACGGTGCGCGAGAGGTGCAGCACATCGCGCAGGTGACCAGACCCGCGGCGGTGATCACCCCGGAGCGCTTCGGTCACGTCGACCACCTGTCCACCTGGGAGACGGTGCTCGCGTCGACCGACGTCGAGCACTGGATCGTGGTGGGTGAGGACCCGACGGGTGTGCCGGCGGCGGGCCTCCCGGCCGGCGCGTCGTCGTTCCTCGACCTGCTCGACGCCGATCCGCTCACCGCACCCGCGCCGGTCGACGCGTCGGACCCGGCGCTCATCGGGTTCACCTCGGGCACCACGCAGCACCCCAAGGGCGTGGTGCACTCCCATGACACCCTGGCGTTCGAGGCGCGCCAGCTCGACGGGATGTTCCCCGTCGGCGGTCCCGACGCGATCACCGGCGCGCCGGTCGGTCACTTCATCGGCATGCTCAACGCACTCGTGGTGCCGCTGCTGCGGTGGCGACCGGTGAACCTGGTCGACGTGTGGGATCCGACCGAGGTGTTGCGCCTGATGCTCGACGAGCGCCTGGGCATGTCCGGTGGGTCCACCTACTTCCTGACGAGTCTGCTCGACCACCCGGACTTCACCGACGCCCATCTCGAGCTCATGCCGTTCGCAGGGCTCGGCGGGTCACCCGTGCCAGAGGCCGTCACCTCACGCGCACGGGATCTCGGCATCGCGGCGTTCCGCTCCTACGGCAGCACCGAGCATCCGTCGATCACCGGTTGCACGATCGACGAACCGGAGCACCGACGGCTGCGCACCGACGGCCACCCACTGCCGGGTGTCGAGCTGCGACTCGACGACGAGGGGCAGATCCTGAGCCGTGGGCCCGACCTGTTCATCGGGTACACCGACCCGGAGCTCACCGCCCGGGTCGTCGACGACGAGGGCTGGTACCACACCGGCGACATCGGCGTGCTCGACGACGAGGGCTGCCTGACCATCACGGATCGCACCTCGGACATCATCATCCGCGGGGGAGAGAACATCAGCGCACGCGAGATCGAGGAGCTGGTCGCGTCGATGGACGGGGTCGCCGAGGTGAGCGTCGTGGCCGCCCCCGACCAGCGTCTCGGCGAGCGTGCCGCCGCCGTGCTGCTCGTGCGCCCCGGACACGACGCGCCGTCGCTCGAGTCGATGCGCCGCCACCTCGACGATGCCGGGTTGGCGCGCCAGAAGTGGCCGGAGTCGATCCACGTCGTGGACGAGCTGCCCCGCACGCCGTCGGGCAAGGTGCAGAAGTTCGTGTTGCGGGACCGGCTGCGCGACGGCGAGCTCGTCGCCGTCGAGGGAGGCTGAGGGTCCGTGGCGCGACTGGATCCCATCCCGCCCGAGGACTGGCCGCCCGGCATGCGCGACGCGCTGGCGGCACTCCGACCGGCCAACCCCCGCCACCCGTTGCCGGAACGCCGCGACGACCGCCCGCAGGGGATGCACGTGCTCGGGACGCTCGCGCACCACCCCGAGCTCACCGCCGCCTACCACGCCTTCAACGGTCAGGTGCAGTTCGGCACCACCCTCTCGAGGCGTCAGCGCGAGCTGCTGATCCTGCGCGTCGCCGCGGTGCGTGACTGCGAGTACGAGTGGGCCCAGCACGTGGTCATCGCCGCCGACGTCGGAGTGAGCGGCGAGGACGTCGCGCGTGTGGCCGAGGGCCCCGACGCCCCCGGCTGGGACGCACTCGACGCGGCGATGGTGCGTGCCGTCGACGAGCTCGTCGCGGACGCGGCCATCTCCGAGCCGACCTGGGCGACGCTCGCCGGGCAGCTCGACCCGAAGCAGCTGATGGACGTGATCTTCACCGTCGGTGCCTACGACACCCTGGCGATGTTCATCGGCTCGGTCGCCATGGAGCTCGACGAGGACCTGCGACCGGACTGAGGACCGCACCCGGCGCCGATCGCAGCAGCGCGACTCGCAGCAGCACGTATCCCGGCGGAACGGATCCGGGGCGGAAATGGCATTCTCCTCCGCCGGAACGTCTGCTATCGTTCGCAGCGCACGACGATCTGTCCACACCGCCGACCAGGAGCGATGCACATGGCACACTTCCCGAAGCCCGCCGAGGGGAGCTGGACCGAGCACTACCCGGAGCTCGGCACCGCGCCCGTGTCGTACGAGGACTCGATCTCGCCGGAGCACTACGAGCTCGAGCGTGATGCGATCTTCCGTCGCACGTGGCTGAATGTCGGACGCGTCGAGCAGCTGCCCCGCAACGGCAGCTACTTCACCCGTGAGATCGACGCGGCCCGCACCTCGGTCGTGATCGTGCGTGGCGTCGACGGCGAGGTCCGGGCGTTCCACAACATCTGTCGCCACCGCGGCAACAAACTGGTGTGGAACGACTACCCGAACGAAGAGGTCGAGGGCACCTGCCGCCAGTTCACCTGCAAGTACCACGGGTGGCGCTACGGCACCGACGGCGACCTGACCTTCGTCCAGCAGGAGGAGGAGTTCTTCGACTTCGACAAGGCCGACTACGGGTTGGTACCCGTGCAGTGCGAGGTGTGGGAAGGGTTCGTGTTCGTGAACCTGGACCCCGACAACACCGTCTCGGCGTCGGAGTACCTGGGTGATCTCGGGGCCGGTCTGGTCGGCTACCCGTTCGAGCGGATGACCCAGGTGCACAAGTACCGGGCAGAGGTCGGCAGCAACTGGAAGCTCTTCATCGACGCGTTCGCGGAGTTCTACCACGCACCCGTGCTGCACGCGAAGCAGGCCGTGGCGGACGAGTCACGCAAGCTCGCCGGGTACGGCTTCGAGGGCCTGTCCTACGACATCGACGGTCCGCACGGCATGGTCTCGTCATGGGGTGGCATGTCGCCGCCGAAGGACCTGAACATGGTCAAGCCGATCGAGCGGGCGCTCCGCAGCGGTCTCTTCGGGCCCTGGGACCGCCCCGACATCGGCATCGACGAGCTGCCACCCGGTCTGAACCCGGCCCGCAGCCCGTCATGGGGAATCGACACCTTCGTGCTGTTCCCGAACTTCATGCTGCTGGTCTGGGCCCCGAACTGGTACCTCACGTACCACTACTGGCCGACCTCGCACCGCACGCACATCTTCGAGGGCACCCTCTACTTCGTGCCGCCGACGACGGCGCGCGAACGCCTGGCGCAGGAGCTCGCGGCGGTCACGTTCAAGGAGTACGCGTTGCAGGACGGCAACACCCTGGAAGCGACGCAGACCATGTTGGAGTCCAGGGCGGTCACGGAGTTCCCGCTCAACGACCAGGAGATCCTCCTTCGCCACCTCCACCGCACCGCGCGGGGGTTCGTCGAGGACCACGAGGACCAGCAGCGCAGCGTCAGTCCGGTCAGGATCTCGGAGGCATCATGAGCGGTGACACGAACGCAACCACCCTGCCCGGCGAGTTCGCCGACCTGCAGCCGCACGCCGACTGGGCGTTGCGGACCGAGGCGGAGCGCTACGCGAAGCGCCTGGCGAGCTCCATGGACGAGCTCCAGGCGTTCTACGACGCGGCGATGCCGCGCCTCGAAGCCGCGATCGAGTACTGCGACCGCACGCCGCTGGACAGCCTGCCCGACGACTCGGAGCGCCTGCTGTGGCTCTGCTACTCGCTGGTGAACGTCTCGTTCCCCGTCGAGGTCTGGCGGCAGCCCCGCGTGCCCGACAGCGGTGCCGCGGCCATCGACGTGGTGGTCGAGCCGGCCGTGTGACCCAGGACCTCGGGGTTCTGGTCGACGAGAACGGCGCTCTCGCCCGGCGTGGGTAGCCTTGCCCCATGGCGAACGAGATCCCGACGGACACGACCACCTGGCGGGAGATGGCGGTCGCCCGCTCGCTCGACCCGGCACGTGTGCGAGCGGAGCAGCGGGTGCAGCGCTTCCTCGACGCGGCGATGGAGCTCATGCGCAGCTCGCCGGAGCGCGAGTTCACCGTGCAGGAGGTCGTCGAGCGCTCCGGTCAGTCGCTGCGCAGCTTCTACCAGTACTTCGCCGGCAAACACGAGCTGCTGCTGGCGCTGTTCGAGGAGTCGGTGCGCAGCTCCGCGGAGCAGGTCCTCGGGCAGATCGAACCGCTGGGCGATCCGTTGGAGCGTCTGCACGTCTTCACCAGCGAGTACTACCGGATCTGCCGTCCCTCGCGACCGGGCAAGGACGACACCGCCAACGCCGCGTCCGTCATGGCCGACTTCGCCCAGCAGCTGCTGACGCGCCACCCGACCGAGGCGGCGCGGGCCTTCGCGCCGCTGGTGACGGTCTACGAGGGGCTGCTCGACGACGCCGCCGCGGCCGGCGCGATCCGACCGGGGCTCGATCACCGACGGATCACCGGCGTGGTGCTGCAGGCCGTGATGTTCAACACCTTCGCCGACACCATCTCGGCATCGCCGCTCGACGCCCCGGAATCCTCCGCCGAGGGTCTCTGGAGCGTGCTGATCGACGGCCTGGGGACCTGACCGGCCGGAGAACCCGGTGCGCGGCCATCCGGCTCCTGCTACTGTCCTTCTACCAGGACGGAAACGTCGTTCTCGCCACACCCTGACGGTGGTCGGCGTGCTCGACGGAGGGGAGCGAGCATGACCGACCGGACCGGGGCCGGCCATCGGAGCGACGGACGCCGCGGCGAGATGTCGCTCGTCGCGTTCATGCAGGCCGGGAACGTCACCGTCTACTCGGGCTCCTGGCGGCACCCCGCGACCGAACACGGCTTCCTCGACCAGCGCTACTACCAGAAGCTCGGGCGGATCCTCGAAGAGGGCTGCTTCGACATGATGTTCTTCGACGACCGCCTCGCCATGCCGGGCATCTACGGCGGCTCGGTCGCCGATGCGGTCCGTCTGGGTGCCCGACCGGTGAAGCTCGACCTGAGCATCGTGCTGGGCCTGATCGCCGGCGTGACCGAGCGCATCGGTCTCGGGGCGACCTACTCGACGACCTACTACTCGCCGTACCACGTCGCCCGGACGTTCGCGACGCTCGACCACCTGACCGGCGGCCGAGCCGCATGGAACGTCGTGACGTCGGTGAACGACGGCGAAGCGCAGAACTACGGCGTCGACGCCATCCTCGACCACAACGCCCGCTACGACCGCGCGGATGAGTTCCTCGAGGCCACGACCGGGCTCTGGGACACCTGGGAGGACGACGCACTGGTGCTCGATCGCGTCGGCGGCACCTTCGCCGACCCCGACAAGGTCCACGAGCTGCACCACCACGGCGAGTGGTTCGACGTGCGGGGCCCGCTCACCGTGCCGCGCACCCCGCAGGGACAGCCGGTGCTGCTGCAGGCCGGTTCCTCGGGACGGGGTCGCGACTTCGCCGCTCGGTGGGCCGAGCTCATCTTCACCGGGGACCCCGGCATCGAGGTCGCCCGGGCGCACTACAAGGACCAGAAGGACCGCATCGCCGAGTTCGGGCGTGACCCCGACCGGGTGAAGATGCTGCCGATGGCGTACACCGTCGTCGGCGAATCGCACGCCCAGGCCGAGGAGCGCGAGCAGGTCTTCCTCGAGGACCTCGTCGACCCGACCGCGTCGCTGACGCTGCTGTCGGAGCTCATGAACCACGACTTCTCGACGCTCGGACTCGACGCCGAGATCACCGACGAGCTGGTCGAGTCGGTGTCGGGGATCCGTGGGCTCGTGCAGAACCTGCGACAGCACATCGGGGAGCGGGTGACCCTCGGCGACCTCGCCGGACACCGCGCCACCCTGTTGCAGGGACCGCGGTTCGTCGGGACCGGCGTCGAGGTCGCCGATCAGATGGAGGAGTGGTTCACCAGCGACGCGTGCGACGGGTTCGTGATCGCCGCCACCCACACACCCGGCGCATACGAGGACATGGTCCGGATGGTGGTACCGGAGCTGCAACGCCGTGAGCTGTTCCGGACGAGCTACGAGGGCACGACGCTGCGGGACCACCTCGGCCTCGCTCGACCCGACGCCGTTCGGCCCGACGCCGTTCGGCCCGACGCCGTTCGATCCGAGGGCTGATCGGGCCGTGCCGCCGCTGCCGCTCGCCGGACTCCGGGTGATCGAGGCCGCGACGCTCGCGGCCGGTCCCATGGTGGGCACGCAGCTCGGGGAGTTCGGCGCCGAGGTGATCAAGGTGGAGCCGCCCGGCACCGGCGATCCGATGCGCACCTGGGGAGCACGCAAGCACGATGTCGGGCTGATGTGGAAGAGCGTGACCCGCAACAAGCGGTGCGTCACACTCGACCTCCGCTGCGCCGAGGGCCAGGAGCTGTTCCACCGGTTGGTCGACGGCTGCGACGTGCTCATCGTCGGCAACCGCCCGAGTGCCCTGCAGCGGTGGGGCATCGACTGGGAATCGGTGCACGCGGCGCACCCCGCGGTCGTCATGTGCCACGTCTCGGGCTACGGCGCCGGCGGCCCTGCGGCGGACCGGCCCGGCTACGGAACCCTGGCCGAGGCCATGAGCGGCTTCGCCCACCTGACCGGACAACCCGACGGGCCACCGACGTTGCCGCCGTTCATGCTCGCCGACGGCGTCGCGTCGATGGCCGCGGCGTTCGCGGTGATGGCGGCGCTGTACCACCGCGACATCGGCAGCGCCTCACCCTCCGGTGGCCAGGCGCGTGAGGGGCAGCTCATCGACGTGAACCTGATCGAGCCGCTCGCTCGCCTGATGGAGTGGAACACGCTGTCGGTCGATCAGCTCGGCGTCGTGCCGGGCCGCGTCGGCAACCGGTTGGACGCGAGCGCTCCCCGCAACGCCTACGCGACGGCGGACGACCGCTGGTTGGCCGTCTCGAGCGCGTCGCCGAGTGTCGCGGTGCGGCTCTTCCGCACGATCGGCCGTGACGACCTGGCCGAGGACCCCGACGTGCTCGACCCGCTGCGTCGTCAGGCGCGCGCCGGCGAGATCGATCATGTCGTCGCCGACTGGATCCGCCAGCGTCCCCTCGCCGAGGCCCTCGAGGTGCTGCTCGCCGCCGATGTCGCGGTCGCTCCGGTCTACGACGGCCGCCAACTGCTCGACGACGAGCACCTGCGCGCCCGGGGCACCTTCGTCGAGGTCGACGACGAGCACCTGGGGCGGGTCAGGGTCCAGTCACCGGTCGCTCGGTTGAGTGCGACCCCCGCGACCATCGGCCGGCTCGGACCGGAGCTGGGTGCGGACAACGACGACGTGTACGCCGAACTGCTCGGCCTGGGCACCGAGGAGCGCGCCGCGCTCTCGGCGCGCGGGGTGATCTGATGGAGAGGAGCGAGTCGATGGCACCACCCCGGAGCCGCAGGGCCGAGCTCGCCACACCGGCGAGCAGCGAGTCGATGTGCGAGAAGGCGGCACGCTCGGGCGCCGATCTGGTGTTCCTCGACCTCGAGGACGCCTGCGCGCCCTCGGCGAAGGAGGCGGCACGGGGCATCGCGGTCGCCGCGTTGCGCGAGCTCGACTGGGGCCGCACGGTCCGGGCGGTGCGCGTCAACGGGATCGAGACACCCTGGTGCCACGACGACATCATCGAGGTGGTCACCGGCGCGGGCGAGCACCTCGACGTGCTGATCGTGCCCAAGGCCCGCTCGGCCCGTGATGTGTGGTGGGTCGACGTGCTGCTCTCGCAGCTCGAGTCGAAGATGCGCACGCCGCACCGCGTGGGGCTCGAGGTGCTGATCGAGGAGTCCGCCGGGCTCGCGGACGCCGTCGCGATCGCGCGGTCGAGCCCGCGTCTCGAGGCGATCATCTTCGGCGCAGGTGACCTGTCGGCCTCGCAGCAGGCCCGTGTCGACGGCAACTTCGACCCGTTGGGTGACTATCCCGGCGACTTCTGGCACTTCGCCCGGGTGCAGGTCCTGACCGCCGCGAGGGCCGCCGGCATCCACGCGATCGACGCGCCGTACCCGGCCTACCAGGATCCAGATGGCTACCGACGCAGCGCCGAGCACGCGGCCCTGCTCGGCTTCGACGGCAAGTGGGCGATCCATCCGAGCCAGATCCCGATCGCCCATGACGTGTTCTCGCCGACGGCCGACGAGGTGACCGCCGCTCGCGCCGCGGTCGAGGACTACCGAGCGGCAGAGGCCTCGGGCGTCGGCGCCATCGGGCGCGACGGCCGCCTGGTCGACGCCGCGCACATGCGCCTGGCCGAGAACCTGTTGGCCCGGGCCCACGGGGGAGGCGCCGACGAACCGAGTTTTCCCGCAGAGCAGGACACAATCGCGTAGAGTTCGGAAATATTGACCTGATTAACTCGGCAGTGCTCTACAGTGCCGGGCGGAGCAAGGGGACGTGCTCCGAGAGATCTCACGGATCCAAGGACCCAGGGGGGACCCAACCATGTGGAAGACGTTCGGCAGACTGCTGGTCGTGCTCGTGTCGGTGACCATGGTCGCCGCAGCATGCAGCAGCGACGACGGCGACGCGGACTCGGGCGGGGGCGGGGGCTCCGGCTCGGACCCTGCACCGGCCGACATCGACTACGAGGCGATCGGTCTCTGGGACGACGGCCCCTGCGACGAGGCCGCGGCACCGCTCCACATCGGGCTGATGACGACCTTCGAGTCGCCGGTCATCTCGCTCGAGGATCAGGCGCTGGCGCTCGAGGCAGCTGCCGAGGCGTTCAACGCCCGAGGCGGGGCGAACGGCTCCTGCATCCAGGTCACCACGTGTGACGACAAGGCCAACCCCGAGGCGGCCGTCGGATGCGTCAGGACGATCGCCGATGCAGGCGTCGTCGTGACCGTCAACGACCAGGGCCTGGCCGCTCAGGGCGACGTCGCCGAGGCCATGGTCGCCGCCGGCATCCCTCGGATGGCCGGCAACGTGGCCCCGCAGGACTGGAACGACCCGAACTCCTACCCGATCGACGCATCGGGCACCGGCGTGACCTTCCTGTTGCCGCAGGCCCTGATCGACGCCGGCAAGACCGAGATCGCCGCGATCCGCGTCGGCCAGGCCGAGGCCTCGGCGCTCATCGGCATCCTCGAGGACATCTACGAGGGTGACGCCACCTTCACCGAGGACATCCCCGTGCCGGCCGGCACCACCGACTTCAGCCAGTTCATCCTCAGCGCCCAGGAGTCCGGCGCCACCGGTGCCACGCTCGCCGTCGGTGAGCAGGAGGCGGTGCAGATCGTGAAGGCCGGCGAGCAGTTGGGCAGCGACCTGACGCTCGGATCCAGCCTGGGGACCTTCTCCCACAACAACATCGCCGAGCTCGGCGACTACGCCGAGCAGATGGTCTTCGCCTGGTCGTTCGCTCCGCCGACAGCGGATCTGCCGGTGTACGACGCCATGCGCGCCGACCTCGCAGCGTCCGGCGAGGAGAGCCTGGAAGCGGTCAACCTCAAGGCCAGTCCGGTGCGGTCGTGGATCGGGCTCTATGCGCTCCTGAAGATGATCCGTGACGCCGACATGACCGAGTTCACCAGCGACGGGATCCGCACCATGCTCGACGCCGCGACCGACGTGCCCATGCTGGACATGTTCGGTGGCGACAACTGGACCCCGAACGAGAGCCATCCGGGTCTCTTCTCCCGGGCCGGCATCGACCGCTGGGCGACCTACAACTGGGACCCCGATGCCGAGGGTGAGTTCGACGGCAACTTCGTCGAGGCGAGCGAGTTGAGCTTCGACGAGGTGTTGTGCGGCTCGCCGTTCGGCGCCCCGGCGGATTCGTGCTGAGACGCTGCCTCGCAGCGTCGGAACGGTCCTGAGCAGTGCAGGCATTCGTCCAGTTCCTCATCATCGGCCTCGGCGCCGGGGCGACCTACGCCCTGTTCGCCCAGGGCGCGGTCCTGATCTATCGCGGCTCCGGACTGGTCAACTTCGCGCAGGGTGCGATCGGGACCTTCGCCGCCTACATCGCGTTCGTCGAGTTCGTCGACGAACGCGGGTGGGCGGCGTTGCCCGCGATCGTGGTGGCGGTCGTCGCCGGTGGAGCTGTCTCGTTGGCGTTCCAGGCGACGGTGCTGCGCGCGTTGCGCAAGGCGGCGCCGATCATCCGGGTCATCGCCACGATCGGATTGCTGGGTCTGCTCCAGTCGATCGTCCTGAAGCGCTGGGGTGCGGCGAACCGGCCGGTCGACGCCTACCTGCCCGATGACGTGTTCCGTGTCGGCGACTTCGTGCTCCAGGAGGCGCGGATCTACCTGGTCGCCATCACGCTGCTGATCACCTTCGGGCTGTGGGCCTGGACGCGCTACACCCGGGTCGGTCTGGCGATCAGCGCGAGCGCGCAGAACGAACGTGCGGTGCAGACGCTCGGGTGGTCACCGGGATTCCTGGCCGGTCTCACCTGGACGATGGGCGGCGTGCTCGGCGGGCTCGCCGCGGTGCTCGCCGCGCCGCTGACGGGATTGTCCGCGGTGACCTTCACGATCGTGGTGACCGTCGCCGGTCTGGGCGCCGCGCTGCTCGGCGGGTTCCAGTCGTTCCCGTTGACGCTCCTCGGCGGACTGATCATCGGCGTCGGCGAGTCGATGGCCACGCTCTACGGCGGCGACCTGACCGACCTGCTCGGCCAGGACATGATCACCGGCCTGAACCGACTGCCGGCGTTCCTCGTGATCTTCGTGGTGGTGGTGGTCCGCGGCCGTGGTCTGCCGCTGCGCTCGCACGTGGCGGCTCGACTTCCCAAGCTCGGTACCGGCCAGATCAACGTGCGCGGGGTGCTGCTCGGAGCGGCGGCCGTGGCTGCGCTGCTGTTCGGCGTCATGGACGCCTCGTGGGCCCAGGCCACCTACATCTCGCTCGCCACCGGGGTCATGGTGCTGTCGATCGTGGTCCTCACCGGTTACGCCGGTCAGATCTCGCTGGCGCAATGGGCGCTGGCAGGGATCGGCGCGTTGATCGCCGGACGTTTCGTGCGGGCCGGTCTGCCCGCAGAGCTCGCGATCCTGGCCGGCGTGGCGCTCGCCATCCCGGTGGGACTCATCGTCGCGGTGCCCGCGCTGCGCACCCGTGGGGTGAACCTGGCGGTGGTCACGCTCGGTCTCGGCTTCCTGGTGTCCGAGGTGGTGTTCGCCAACCCGAACTACCTCGGTGATCCGCTCGACGGTGGGACCCGCATCGGCGCGATCGAGCTGTTCGGCGTCCAGGTCGACGCGTTCAACCACCCCCATGCCTGGGCGGCGGTGAGCCTCGTGTGCTTCGTGCTGCTGTCGCTGCTCGTGGCCAACCTGCGTCGCTCGCGCACCGGTCACCGCCTCATCGCGGTGCGGACCAACGAACGCGCGGCGTCGTCACTCGGCATCTCGGTCTTCGGGGTGAAGCTGTACGCCTTCGCCGTGTCGGCCGGTCTGGCGGCCGTCGCCGGCATCCTGGTCGGGTTCCGGGGCCAGGTGGTCACCTACACCGACTTCAACGTCTTCTCGTCGATCAACAGCCTCGGCTACGCGGTGATCGGCGGACTCGGGTTCGTGGTCGGTGCCGTCTTCGCCGGGGTGAACGCCATCGGCGGTCTCGGCACGCGCGTGATCGAGGACTGGATCGGCCTCGGCGAGCAGTGGGACCTCATCCTCGGCTCGCTGCTCGTCTTCGTGATCCTGATCGTCCACCAGAACGGCGTCGCCGATGTCCTGGCCCATCCCCGGGCCATGTGGGAGAAGCTCCGGCTCGTCGCACGGCGCCCGCAACGTCCACCGTTGCCGACGCCCGAGGTCGAGCCCGTGCCCGGTGCCACGCTGTCGATCTCGGGGCTCACCGTGCGGTTCGGGTCAGTCGTCGCGGTGCACGACGTGTCGCTCGAGGTGCGACCCGGCGAGGTCGTCGGACTGATCGGGCCCAACGGAGCGGGCAAGACGACGCTGATCGACGCGGTCACCGGCTTCGTGCAGAGCGAGGGCACGATCCAGCTCGACGACGACCGCATCGACGGCCTGAGCGCCACCAAGCGTGCCCGTCGGGGGCTTCGACGCTCGTTCCAGTCGCTCGAGCTCTTCGACGACGTCAGCGTCGAGGAGAACCTGCGTGCCGGCAGCGACTCGGATGCGTCACGGCTGTCGTGGCTCACCGACCTGATCTGGCCGGGACGTCACGAGCTGTCGGCCACGGCGCTCGCTGCGATCCACGGCTTCGACCTCGAGGCAGATCTCGACAAGACGCCCGAGGAGCTGCCCTACGGCCGGCGCCGCTTGGTGGGCATCGCCCGGACCGTCGCGTCGGGCCCGTCGGTGGCGATGCTCGACGAACCTGCCGCCGGACTCGACGAGAACGAGAGCGCCGAGCTGGCCCTGCTCATCCGTCGCCTCGCCGATGAACGGAACATGGGCGTCCTGCTCGTCGAGCACGACGTGCCCCTCGTGATGTCCACGTGCGACCGCATCGTGGTGATCGACTTCGGCAGCGTGATCGCGACCGGCACCCCCGACGAGATCCGCCGCAGCGATGCGGTGCGCGACGCGTACCTCGGCCACGCCGAGCATGACGACGACGCCGCCGTCGTCGAGGTCACCGACGGCGTGCTGCACGACGACCCAGAGGTGGTGAGCTCGTGACCGAGACGCTGATCGAGGCCAAGGGACTGTCGGTCGGGTACGGGAAGATGGCCGTCGTGCGGGATGTCGATCTGCGGGTCGACGCCGGCGAGGTCGTCGCGCTGCTCGGCGCCAACGGAGCCGGCAAGACCACCACGTTGCTCAGCCTGGCGGGGGAGTTGTCACCGCTCGAGGGCGAGGTCCGGTTCCTCGGTGAGGCCACGACGTCACCGATGCACGTTCGTTGCCGACAGGGTCTCGGCTTCCTGACCGAGGAGCGCTCGGTCATCATGGACATGACCGTGTCGGACAACCTGAAGCTCGCTGGCGTCGCGGCCGCCACGGCGTTCGAGAACTTCCCGCAGCTCGAGCGGCTCATGGGCCGACGTGCCGGGCTCTGTTCGGGCGGCGAGCAGCAGATGCTGGCGCTGGCACGTGCGCTTGGTCGCCATCCCAAGGTGCTCCTGGCCGACGAATTGTCGCTCGGACTCGCCCCGCTCGTGGTCGCGAACCTGCTGCAGGCGGTGCGCGACGCGGCCGACTCGGGCGTCGGCGTGTTGCTGGTCGAACAGCACGTCCGCAAGGCGTTGACCATCGCCGATCGCGTCTACGTGATGGAGCGCGGCCAGATCGTGCTGTCCGGCACGGCGGACGAGGTGGCCGGTCAGCTGGACCGCATCGAGGACGCCTACCTCGCCACCACCGGCTAGCGGTTCCTCCCTTTCGTAGAACCGCCCCCTGTTCGCACGCGCGACGCTTCCGCGGAAGCGTCGAGCGTCAACGCGCGCTGGTCCGTGGGGTATGTCCCGAAGCCGAGTTGCGACGAAACGGAGATCAGTGGAGCCCGGCGAATGGGAACCGACCTGGTATCAAAGTGATACCATGCCCTGATGGCCATGACACTGCGCCTCGATGAGCACGACCAGGAAGCACTCAGGGAGCGAGCCGCTGCCGAGGGCATCTCGATGCAGGACGCTGCCCGTCGGGCGATCCGTGACTACATCGCGAGGAGCGAGCACCGGTCAAGGGTCTCCGATGCGACCGAGCTGATCCTTGACGTGCATGCGGATGCCATCGAGCGCCTCGGGCGGTGAGTGACCGGGTCGAGTTCCTGGATCTCGACGATGTCATCGGACTCGCACAGCGGTTGCTCGGCGATCCGGCGCCGATCCGCGATGCAGGCCTCCTCGGTTCAGCCGTTGCCCGCCCCCAGACCAGCGTCGGTGGCGACGATGCTTATCCGACGGTCTGGTCGAAAGCCGCTGCGCTGCTCCAGTCGATCGTCGCCAACCATGCGCTCATCGATGGCAACGAGCGGCTGGGCTGGCTCGCCACCGCCGTCTTCTTGGAGATCAACGACGCCAGCGTCACAGCTGCGACGAACGACGACGTCGTCGACCTCGTGATGTCGGTCGCTTCGTCCGCGTCGACCATCGAGGAGATCGCAGCTCGGCTCGAGCAGGTCCACGAGCCCCGAACATGACCATCTCAGATCCGGCGTTCTGGGGAGCTGCCTCTGTCCGGCGAAGTGGCGCGCTATTGGTCGGAGATCGACCAGATCCACGCCACTTCGTTCAATCGGCCGGACCTCGGACGCCTCCGCGAGGCTCTGCCGCGTGTGGCCGCTGTGCCGCTCTGGGACACCCGTACGGCGACGGAGACCGGCTCAGAAGACGCCGATCCCGGCGGCCTCGTTCTGCACCCGCCACTCGGCGCGTGACATGCGAGTGACGTCGACATCGGCGGAGCGGGCCCGCAGCGCGCCGACGGTCGCGTCCTCCTTCGAGGTGTGAACGAAGGGGTCCCAGTCGAAGAAGCGACAGGCGTTCTGCCACGTCATCTTGTGGATTTCGTCCTCTCGGCACTCCGCGTCCTGGAACTCCGTCCAGGTGAACTCCGGCGACTCCGGCCACGTCGTATCGGTGTGGGGGTAGTCGCACTCCCAGGCGATGATGTCGATACCGATGCGGTCACGCAGCAGCAGCCCGGACGGGTCGGTGATGAAGCAGGCGAGGAAGTGCTCGCGGAAGACCTCGGAGGGCAGCTTGCCGCCGAACTCGGTGCCGTCGTGCAGCCAGGACTGGTTGGTCCAATGCCGGTCGATGCGGTCCAGGTAGAACGGCACCCAACCGATGCCGCCCTCTGACAGGGCGACCCGTAGCTCCGGAAAGTTGCGCAACGTGGGACCGAAGAGCAGGTCCTGCGCGGTGATCGCGGCGATCTGTGTGGCGAGCACCATCAGGTGGTCCACCGGCGCCTCCGCCGGCCGACGGATGACCTCGAAGCCGGCGCCGATGTGCAGCGACAGCACCATGTTCGTGTCGCAGATGGCCTTGAGCATCGGGTCCCAGTGACCCGACATGAAGCTCGGCAGGCCGTACACGTGGGGTGTCTCGAGGAAGCTGATCGAGCGGCAGCCCTTCTTCGCCAGACGGTGCACCTCGGTCGCGGCGAGCTCCGGGTCCCAGTTGGGGACCATGCCGAGCGGGATGAACCGGCCGGGGTAGGCGGCGCACCACTCGTCGATCGCCCAGTCGTTGTAGGCCTGCATCATGATGAGGGCGATGTCCTTGTCCTCGCCCTCGTTGAAGGTGCGGGCGCTGAAGCCGGCCATGGTCGGGAAGTTCAGCGAGGCGAGCACGCCGTTCGCGTCCATGTCGCGGACCCGTTGGTGCACGTCGAAGCAGCCGGGACGCAGCTCGGAGTACGCCCCCGGGTTGAAGCCCCACTCCTCACGCGGCCAGCCGACGGTCGCCGCCATGCCGAAGGGCGTCGAGGTGGCGGACCCCTGGAAGTGCCACTCGTCGACCCCGGCGTCGGTGCGGACCACCTTCGGCGCCTGGTCCCGCCACTTGGCCGGGACGTGACGCTCGAACAGGTCCGGCGGTTCGATCATGTGGTCGTCGATGCTGACCAGGATCATGTCGTCCATCTGCATGGTCTGCCTCCCCTGTTCCGACGCCCAGAACCCCCCGGTGCGCCGATTTCGATGTTAGTAGGTCAGTATTTTGAGGGATTGCTGCGTCCCTCCAGGTGGGACGTCTCGACGGCGCCCGTCTCGGGCGGTGGTCACTGCAGGAACGTCGCTTCGAACAGGTGCAGGTGGCGCCAGGCGAGCTCGGGCGGGATGCCACCGACCATGGGGTGCATGATCACCGCGGCCTCGTCGCCGAGCGGTTCCAGCTCGCAGCGGTACTGCTCGGGTGTGAGGATCCGGTACTGGCTGCCGGCGCGGAGCTCGTCGACGTCGCCGGTGGCTCGGTACGGCGACGGGAGCCCCGACTCCTGCTGCCACCGTGCATAGGCGTTGGTCTCGTGGAGGAAGTAGGCGCCGAGCTCGTCCCAGGCGGACTCCGGGTCGTCCGCGAGCACGACGATCTCACCGCCGGCCTCGGCGCGCCCGGGTCCAGGATCGGGCTGGCCGAGTACCACGCACTCGTCGCGGTAGTGCGCCCAGCAGGCGAGGTCCGACGGCACGAACCCGTCCGCGATCCGAGCGGCGCGACGTGCTGCGCCCTCGGAGGTGCCGCCGAGCAGCAGCATCGGCCCGGTCTCGGTGGTCGGGGTCGGTCGCACGGTGACGGTCCGGTCGCCGTGCTCGAAGGGCTCGCCCGTCCACGCGGCGCGCAGCGTCGCCACCGCCTCGGTGACACGACGGGGGCGTTCCGACATCGGCACGCCGAACATGTCGAACTCGCTGGGCACGTAGCCCCCACCGATGATCAGGGCGAGGCGCCCACCGCTGATCAGGTCGACGACCGCCACGTCCTCGGCCAGACGGATCGGGTCGTGGAACGGAGCGATGAGCGCACCGATCGTGATCATGACGTGCTGGGTCCGCGCCGCGATCGCCGCGGCGAGCGGCAGCGGCGAGGGGAGGTAGCCGTCCTCGGAGCCGTGGTGCTCGCTCAGCCCCACGAAGAACGCGCCCCGCTGGTCGGCCCACTCGCACATGTCGACACATGCCCGGTAGCGCTCGCTGGGGGTGACCGGGCTGAACCCGGGGTGACGCAGGTCGAACCGCAGTCCGAACATCATCGCTGCGCACCTCCCTGGTCGTCGCGCGGGGCCGGGGGAGTGGTCATGTCGGCGACCACCAGCCCGATGCCCCAGCGGACCGCCTCGATGGCGGCGTCGCTGTCGAGCTGCCAGCCGCCGAGCAGGCGTTCGTAGGCGCTGATGCTCCAGATCAGATCGATCGTCGCCGCGGCCCGCAGGTGCTCGTCGGGGGTCCGACCCGGCGCGCTCTCGGCCACCGCTCGCAGCAGCGCGGCGCGTCGACGTGCGTCGGTCTCGTGCAGCGTCGGGTCGAGCGGCGGCTCCGGCGTCGGCGGGTACTCCGAGACGAACGCCAGCACCCTGGCGGCGACGTCGGCCAGGTCGTCGATCCCGACGGTGGTCAGGTCGATGCCCGCCTGGCGCTCGTGGCGCTCCATGATCGCGTCGCGCAAGCCCTTTTCGCTGCCGAAGTGCCGGTAGATCGTCCGCTCGCTGGTGCCGGCCCGCTCGGCGACGGAGCGCACCGTCACGCTGCGCCAGTCGCGCACCGACGACTCACGCAACAGGTCGGCCCCGGCCGACACGATGCGGTCCTTGGTCGCGGCGGCCTGTTCGCGTCGTCCGCTGTTGTCGTAGCTCCGCAGCACCAACGCCGCTCCTCGTGGTCGCGTGGTCGCGCACTTTCGTGGCAGACCACTGACATCAACATATCGGCAGGTGGACCCGCGCCCGATCGGGAAACGTTCGGCCGGGCGTGCGGTCGGTCGGGCGTGCAACCGAGCACGCGTCGATCCGGCGACGTTCACACGGGCGCTCGTGGCACACGCGGCAGCACGGCCATCGTCGGCACGACTGCCGAGGCCCCCAGGCCGATCACGCCGTCGACGGCATCGATCAGGTCCTGCACGTCGAGCAGCGCGCCGGCGATGTAGCCCTTCTCGTACCAGGTCCGACCGACCTGGACGGCCAGGTCCATGTCCCAGCCCTGCGTGAAGCCGATCGCGGAGTCGCCCTCGCCGCCGCCGCAGTCGCCGACGATCAAGCGGGTGAAGCCGACCTCGGGGTGCTCGATCCGCCACGCCTCGATCATCTTGTCGAGCGCGGCCTTGCTCGTGATGTAGGCACCGAGCCCCGGCCAGGCGGGGGTCATCGATGCCGACACCGACGAGAAGTAGATCGCCCGGCCGTCCGAGGCCTGCAGGTGGGGGAGCGCCGCCCGTGTGGCGGTCGCCGCGCCCACGACATTGGTCAACAGGGTCGAGGTCCAGGTGGCTGCGTCCATCTCGGCGAGGTGACCCAGCACGCCGACGCCCGTCGCGTAGATGAGTGCGTCGATCCCGCCGAGCTGTCCGGCCGCCTCACCGATCGCGGCGCGACAGCCGTCCTCGTCGACGACGTCGCACGCGACCGCCACGGCGGTGCCCGGCGCATCGCCGGCGGTGATCTCGGCGACCGTGCCGTCCAGGCGGTCCTTGCGTCGGGCCAGCAGGGCCACGTCGTGGCCGGCGGCCGCGAGTCCGATGGACACGCAGCGTCCCAGGCCGCTCGACGCTCCGACGATGACGACTCTCATGGCTCCCCCTCGGTTGGTGCGGCGGCACGGGTGACGTGGGCCGCTGCTGATCTCAGGCCTGCGTCGCGCCCCTCGGCACGTCTCGGAACGGTCGGTCGCGATCCAGGCTCATCTCGCGCGGCATGCCGAGCACCCGTTCGCTGATGATGTTGGCGGCCATCTCGATGGTGCCGCCGCCGATGCAGGCGGCCTGGCGCATCAGGAAGTCCTCGCCGCGACCGACGAGCTCGCCGTCGTCGTCGGACCACACCGCACCCGCGCTCATGGCGAGGTCGAAGGCGATCGTATGGCGGCGGGCGACGCTCAGTCCGCCGAAGAGCCGGGCGATCGCCGAGGACTGATCCGACATCGCACCGATGGACACACCGTGGCCGACCCGCGCGGCGAGTGCACCGCCCACCAGGCCGAGCAGCTCGGCCTCGCCGATGAGGTCCTGGGCCGACTCGTCGTCGCCGCGTCCGGCGTCGATCGCGATGCGGCGGATCGCGTGGCTGTCGACCGACGTCGTCGAGTGCTCGGCGGGCAGCGTGACGTACGGCGAGTTCGACGCCATGCGCTCGTGGAACATCCACCGCAGCCCGACGGTCCAGCCGTCGTCGACGTCGCCGACACGGTCGCTGTCGGGCACCCGGACGTCGGTCAGGTACTCCTGGCAGAAGTCCATGTTGCCGTTGAGCATCTCGATCCGCTGGACCTCGATGCCCTCGGCGTCGATCGGGAAGATGAAGACCGACAGCCCACGGTGCTTGGGCACGTCCCAGTTGGTGCGGGCCAGGCACAGACCCCAGTTCGACCACCACGCGCCGGTCGTCCAGACCTTCGAGCCGTTGAGGACCCACTCGTCGCCGTCGCGCATCGCGGTGGTCAGCGCACCGGCGACGTCGGAGCCGCCGCTCGGCTCGGACAGGAACTGCATCCAGAGCTCCTCGCCGCGGAGGATCGCCGGGACGTGTCGGCGCTTCTGCTCCTCGGTGCCGAAGTCCAACAGGACCGCCATGCACGGCGACATGTTCGGCACCTGGATCCGACCCGGGAAGTCGAACCCGGACAGCTCCTGGTTGAGGACACGCTGGTGCTCGACCGAGAGCCCCTGCCCCCCGTACTCCGGCGCGACGGTGATGCCGGCCAGACCGGCGTCGAAGAACATGCGCTGCAGCGCACGGTCGCGTTCGACGTCTCGCAGCTCGTCCTCGTCGCTCCCGACGTTGCGGAGGCTCACCGCGGCGTTGGGACGGGCCGGACCCACCTCGCTGCGCAGGAAGCTGCGGACCCGGGCGCGGAAGTCGTCGAGCGGTTCGTCGCTCACGCGGCCCGTCCGTCACCGAGCACCGAACGGATCCCCTCGGCCGACTCGGCCCGGCGTACCTCGTCCTCGAGCGCCGCAGCGATGCGCCGCCGGTGCTCGGCGGGTGTGCCCCACAGCGCCCGGTTGAGCGTGTGGCGACGCAGGAACAGGTGCAGATCGTGTTCGAACGTGACGCCGATGCCGCCGTGGAACTGCACGCACTCCTGGAGCAGCTCGCTGCCCTGGACGCCGATGTAGGCAGCCGCCGCGCTCGCGAGCTTGTCGGCGTCGGCGGTGGCGTCGGCGCCGGCGTCATCTCCGGTCGTACCGGTCGCGCCGGCCCCAGCGATGGTCGCTGCCGCACCGGCAGTCTCGAGCGTCGCGGCCGCGC
>JALYWI010000043.1 GCA_030852785.1 Actinomycetota bacterium | reverse complement strand
CGTCATGACCGTGACCGAGGTGTCGGGACCGGTGGGCACCGACGTCACGGTCGTGACCGGCCTGGCGGGTCGACCGGCCCGCACACGACTCGACGAGGTGCTCGGCGCCCTCACGCCCGAGGAGCTGACGCTCGCCGGGGCCGGTGTGTACCTGGGTGTGGCGCGTGACGGGCACGAGGGCCGCGATGTGTTCGACGAGGAGACCGGCGGCTCGGGTGCCTCGGACCAGCTGCCGGTGCTGGGCATGGACGCCGCGAGCGGCGGACTGGCCGTCGGCGGCGCGGTCGACGTCGGCGGTGCGGTCCGCTTCGAGGTGCGTGACCCCTCGGCGGTCGAACCGGAGCTGATCGGACAGGCGGCGACGGGGGCGGTGCACGCCACCGGCGCGTTCGTGGTGATGTCCGCGACGCGCGGCGAGCGCTTCCACGGGCGGTCCGACGTCGACGCCGGTGCGGTCGCCGAGGCGATGGACGCCCGTCCGGTCGCCGGTGTCGTGGTGGGCGCCGAGTTCGTGCCGCTCGGGGGTCGGAACCGCCGTGTGACCTCGAGCCTGGTGGTGCAGCCGGTCGGTTGAGCGTCGCCGTGCGTCGCCCCGAGACCGGCGCATTTCGGTGGGCTCCACGGCGGTCGCTACGATCGCCGGGTCGTCGCACCAGGAAGTTGGACACACATGGCAGCAGCAGAGGTCGCACCGGAGGCCGGATCAGCGCTGGAGCAGCTGGCGATCAAGGTCGTCCGAGGGCTGTCGATGGACGCTCCGCACGCCGCCCGCTCCGGTCACCAGGGCACTGCGATGGCCCTGGCGCCGCTGGCACACGTGCTGTGGACCCGGATCATGCGCTACGACGCCGCCGCGCCGGACTGGCCGAACCGCGACCGCTTCATCCTGAGCGCCGGTCACGCGTCGATCCTGCAGTACTCGATGCTCTACCTGACCGGTTACGGCCTGGAGCTCGACGACCTCAAGGAGTTCCGCCAGTGGGGTTCGGCCACGCCGGGCCACCCCGAGGTGCACCACACCGCGGGTGTCGAGGTGACCACCGGGCCGCTCGGCCAGGGCTTCGCGAACGGCGTCGGCATGGCGATCGCCGAGCAGTCGCTGCGTGCACGCTTCGGCGCGGACGTCGTCGACCACCACATCTACGGCATCGTCTCCGACGGCGACCTCTCCGAGGGTGTCAGCCACGAGGCCGCGTCGCTCGCCGGCCACCTGGGCCTGGGTCGCATCGTCTACGTCTACGACGACAACCACATCTCGATCGACGGCCCCACCGAGCTGGCGCTCAGCGACGACGCCGTGCGGCGCTTCGAGTCCTACGGCTGGCAGGTCATCGAGGTCGGCGAAGCGGGTGAGGACCTCGACGCCCTCGAAGCCGCGCTCGTCGCCGCCCGCGACAACGAGGACCAGCCCTCGCTGATCGTCCTGCGCACCCACATCGGGTTCCCCTCCCCCGACCACACCGACGACGCCGCGGCCCACGGGCTCGCCTTCGGTGAGGCAGAGATCACCGCGACCAAGGCCGTCATGGACTTCCCCGACGAGCCGTTCCACGTGCCCGCCGAGGTCGTCGAGCTGTACCGGGAGGCCGGGTCGCGTGGCGCGGTCCCCCGTGCCGACTGGAACGAGCGGGCCCACGCAGCGCTCGCCGGCCGCGAGGCCGAGTGGGAGGCGACCCTCGGTGCGGTCGGACTGCCGGGCTGGGAGTCCGCGCTGCCCACCTTCGGCACCGACGAGAAGCCGGCCACCCGGGTCGCGTCGCAGCAGGTGCTCAACGCGATCTACCCCGTGGTGCCCGGCCTGGTCGCCGGCGGTGCGGACCTGACCGGCAACGTCGGTCTGACCCTCAAGGGCGAGTCGCTGCTGTCCTCCGAGGAGCCCGGCGGCCCGCAGATCGCCTTCGGCATCCGTGAGCACGCCATGGGCTCGGCGCTCGTGGGTGCCGCGCTGCACGGCGGTGTGCTGCCCGTCGGTGGCACGTTCCTGGTGTTCTCGGACTACATGCGTCCGGCGGTCCGCCTCGCGGCGATCTCCCAGGCGAAGGCCGTGTTCGTGTGGACCCACGACTCCGTCGGCGTCGGCGAGGACGGCCCGACCCACCAGCCGATCGAGCACGTCATGTCGCTGCGGCTGATCCCCGACCTGACCGTCATCCGCCCCGCGGACGGCAACGAGGTCGCCGGTGCGTGGAAGGCCATCGTCGACGGCACCGGCCCGGTCGCGCTGATCCTGAGCCGTCAGAACACCCCGGTGCTCGCGACGACCGCCGAGCGTGCGATCGAGGGCGTCGCCCGCGGCGGTTACGTCGTGCACGACGCCGAGGATCCCGCCGCCATCGTGGTCGCCACGGGCACCGAGGTCGCCGTGGCCGTCGCCGCTGCCGAGTCGCTCGCGGCCGGTGGCGTGCCGACCCGGGTCGTGTCGCTGCCGTCGTGGGAGCTCTTCGAGGCGCAGGACGAGGCGTACCGATCGAGCGTGCTGCCCGACGGCGTGCCGACGGTCTCGGTCGAGGCGGGCGTGACGCTGGGCTGGTCCCGCTACGCGGACGCCTCGGTCGGCATCGACCGCTTCGGCGCCTCGGCACCCGGTGGCGTCGTGCTCGAGCAGCTCGGCATCACTGCGGACCACGTCGCCGAGAAGGTCCGCGGACTGCTCTGAGGGTGTGACCCCCGCCCGGTTCGCACCGGGCGGTGGGCATCTACAGTCGGGGGCATGGGTACCCTCCACGACCTCTCCACCGACCAGGGGCAGAGCCCGTGGCTCGACAACCTCAAGCGCAGCTGGATCCACTCCGGTGAGATCCAGCGGTGGGTCGACCGCGGCGTGCGCGGCATCACCTCGAACCCGTCCATCTTCCAGAAGGCGATCGCGTCGGGCGACGAGTACACCGCGCAGCTGAGTGAGCTGGTCGCTGCCGGCACCTCGGTCGAGGACGCCTACTGGGAGCTCGTCGTCACCGACATCGTCGACGCCCTCGACCTGCTCGCGCCGCTGCACGAGTCCTCGGGCGGCGAGGACGGCTACGTCTCGGTCGAGGTGAGCCCGGCGTTCGCGCGGGACCGCGAGGCGACCGAGGCACAGGCCCGGCAGCTGTGGGACCGCATCGACCGTCCCAACCTCTACGTGAAGATCCCGGCGACCGCCGAGGGCGTGCCGGCCATCCGCACGATGATCGGCGAGGGTCGCAGCATCAACGTGACGCTCATCTTCAGCCTGGCCCGCTACGCCGATGTGATGGAGGCGTACATCGCCGGCCTCGAGGACGCCGTCGCCGCCGGGGCGACCGACCTGTCACACATCAGCTCCGTCGCGAGCTTCTTCATCAGCCGGGTCGACACCGAGGTCGACCGTCGACTCGCCGCGGTCGGCAGCGACGAGGCGCTCGCGCTGATCGGACGCGCCGCGGTCGCCCAGGGCCAGCTCGCCTACGGCACCTTCCTCGAGACCTTCCAGGGTCCCCGTTGGGAGGCGCTCGCCGCCAAGGGCGCCCGTGTGCAGCGTCCGCTGTGGGCGTCGACGTCGACCAAGAACCCGGACTTCCCCGACACGCTCTACGTCGACAGCCTGATCGGACCGAACAGCGTCAACACGCTGCCCGACGCCACGCTCGAGGCCTTCGACGACCACGGCACCGTGGCCCGCACCGTCGATGCCGACCTCGACGCCGCACGCGCCACCTGGCACCTGCTCGGTGAGCTGGTCGACCTCGACGAGGTGGCCCGCGTGCTCGAGGCCGAAGGTGTCACCGCGTTCGAGAAGAGCTTCGACGAGCTGCTCGGCGTGCTCGAGACCCGCGCCGCCTCGCTCTAGAGGGCTGCGCCGGCGTCAGCCGCGGTCCACGACGATCGCGTGGATGTCGCACTGCACCGGTGAGGACTCTCGGCAGGCGCCGGTCCAGACGAACACGACGTCGTCGGGCCGCAGCTCGTCGGCCGTGAGCGGGGTGCCGTCGGTCGTGCGGACGATCGTCTCGTCGCTCGCCGGGCGGACCGTCATGCCCTGGTGGTACTGGTCGCCCTGGGTGCCCACCTCGAGGGTGAGCTCGTCGCCACCGGCGGGGTCGGCGAGCAGCTTGCCCGAGGCGTTCGGCCCGTCGGAGTCGGGATCGGGATCGCAGGCCTGGGCCATCCACGGCGCAGCGTCGTCGCCGAGCTCGTCGCAGCCCTCGACGGTGGCGCCGACGACCGTGTCGCCCTCGAGCGCCAGGTTGATGCGACCGGGCTGCAGGTCCATCGTCGCCGGCAGGGGCTCGCCGTCGACCTCGACCACCCGGACCGAGACGTAGCGCTCACGCACCTCGAGCTCGGTCATGCCGACGAGCGGGCTGTCGGCTCCGAGCGGTTCGCTGGTCACGGGCTCCTCCGGTTCGGTCACGTCGGGCTCGGGTGCCGTCGTCTCGACGCCGTCGTCACCGGTCACCACCTCGTCGTCGTTCTGGTCGCGGAACATCAGGATCGCGACCAGGGCGAGCGCGCCGAGCAGCACGACGATCACCAGGCCCACGACCGTCGCGTTCGAGGAGTCGGAGCTCTTCGCGGCGGGGCCGCTCGGGGGTTCGATCGGTTCGGTCGGTTCGCTCATCGGTGCTTCCTCATGGTCCGCGTGCTGGACGCGTCAGCCTACGAGCGGTCGACGGCGCCATCGGCGATCGTGGCGCGGGTCGGTCGGTTCATCGGGCGAACCGAGTTGGTTCGTGATCTGAACCCGGCTACGGTCTGCCCGATGCCGGTCACGGGGGACGACCAGAGGACCACGAGCGATGTCGTCGAGATGCACGACGGCGCGTCGGACGGAGTCGACGACCGCGTCGGGCCGGACGCGTGCTCCATCGCCGCGTCGCTCGAGATCGTCGGTGATCGCTGGACGATCCTGATCCTGCGCGACTCGTTCCGCGGGCTGCGTCGCTTCGACGAGTTCCGCCGCGACCTCGACATCCCACGGGCGGTGCTGGCCGATCGCCTGCGACGCCTGGTCGAGCACGGCGTGCTGGTCAAGCGGGCGTACCAGGACCGACCGGTCCGCTACGAGTACCGCCTGACGAAGATGGGCATGGAGCTCTCCCCCATCCTCGTGGCGCTCATGCAGTGGGGCGACCGCTGGACCATCGAGGGCGGCCCGCCCACGCAGCTGGTGCACGAGCCCTGCGGCACCGAGGTCGATCTCGGCTTCTACTGCTGGACGTGCGAGCACGGCTACGGACCCGGCGACATCACCAGCCGCCCGGGCAGGACCGTCGACGCCCACGCCCACGCCGACTCCGACCGCACCACCGACCGGACCGCCGGGCCCGGCGCGTCCAGCGGCACGACGACCACCCCGGCCGCCGACCGCGACACCGACCGCGACACCACGTCACCGCTTCCGAAGGAGCACCCCGCGTGATCGACCTCTCCGACCTCTCGAACCTCGGCGCGCAGGAGCTGCTCGCCGCGGCGCGGGACGTGCGCAACTCGACCACCGGCACACGGGTGACCTATTCGCCCAAGGTGTTCATCCCGCTGACCAAGCTCTGCCAGGACCGCTGCGGGTACTGCACCTTCGCACAGCCGCCCGCCCGCCTGGAGTCGCCGTACCTGTCGCCGAGCGAGGTCCTGGCGATCGCCCGCCAGGGCGCCCGAGCCGGGTGCCACGAGGCGCTCTTCACCCTCGGCGAACGTCCCGAGGCCCGCTACCCCGTCGCCGCCGAGTGGCTCGCCGAGCACGGCTACACCAGCACCGTCGACTACCTGGTCGCCATGTGCGAGCTGGTGCTCACCGAGACCGGTCTGCTGCCGCACGCGAACGCCGGTGCGCTCAGCCGCGACGAGCTCGCCCGGCTGCGTGCGGTGTCGCCGTCGCAGGGCATGATGATCGAGTCGCTCAACCCGGACCTGGAGTGCCACCGCGGTGCACCCGACAAGGTGCCGGCCCGGCGACTCGCCACGCTCGAGGCGGCGGGTGAGCTGCAGATCCCCTTCACCACCGGCATCCTCGTCGGCATCGGCGAGTCCCGACAGGACCGCATCGACGCGCTGGTCGCGATCGCCGAGTCGCACGCCCGTCACGGCCACGTGCAGGAGGTGATCGTCCAGAACTTCCTGCCGAAGGACGGCACCGCCATGCACCGCTCGGAGCCGTGCCCGTCGGACGTCTACCTCGAGGCCATCGCACTCGCCCGGCTCATCCTGCCGCCCGAGGTGCACCTGCAGGCCCCGCCGAACCTGTCCGACGACTTCGGTGTGCTGCTCGACGCCGGCATCGACGACTGGGGCGGCGTGTCGCCCCTGACCGCGGACCACGTGAACCCCGAGCGGCCCTGGCCGGCGCTCGACCGCCTGCGTGAGGTCACCGAGGACCACGGCTTCGTGCTCGCACCGCGGCTCACGATCTACCCCGAGTGGGCGCTCGCCCCGGAGCGCTGGCTCGACGAGCGCACCCGCTTCCCGGTCATGGACCGCTCCGACGCCGAAGGCCTCGGCCGCGACGACCCGGGCGCGATGTTCCCCGAGAAGATGACCGCCAACACCGAGGCTGGCACCGGCGCCGAGGTCATCCAGATCGCCGATCGGACCCACTCCTCGACCGCCTGGTACTCGGGCGCGCCGGTGTCCCCGCCGCTGCTCGTGCCGGCCGCCTCGTCGCGACGGCCGTCCGGTGGCCGCGTCGCCGAGGTGCTCGAAGGTGTCCGCGCCGGTCAGGAGGTCGGCGAGGACGAGATCGTCGCCCTGTTCTCGGCACGTGGACCCGAGGTCGCCGCGGTGGCCGAGATGGCCGACGAGCTGCGTCGCCGCGCCGTCGGCGACGTCGTCACCTTCGTGCGGAACCGCAACATCAACTACACGAACGTCTGCACCTTCAAGTGCAAGTTCTGCGGCTTCTCCAAGGGCCCGCTGAGCCTGAACCTGCGTGGCACGCCGTACCTGCTGACCCTCGAGGACATGCAGGAGCGTGTGCGTGAGGCCCACGAGGTCGGCGCGACCGAGGTGTGCCTGGTCGGCGGGATCCACCCGAGCTTCGACGGCGACTACTACGTCGACGTCTGCCACGCCGTGAAGGCAGCGGTGCCCGAGATGCACCTGCACGCCTTCACCGCACTCGAGGTGACCGAGGGCGCGAAGCGGCTCGGCGAGCCCCTGGATGCCTACCTGCGGCGCCTCATGGACGCGGGGCTCAAGTCGTTGCCCGGCACCGCGGCGGAGATCCTCGACGACGACGTGCGCGCCGTGCTCTGCCCCGACAAGATCGACACCGGCGAGTGGATCGAAGCACATCGCATCGCCCACTCCGTGGGCCTGCGCTCCAACGTCACGATCATGTTCGGTTCGATCGAGCAGCCGCGCAGCTGGGCCAAGCACCTGATCATCACCCGCGACCTGCAGAAGGAGACCGGCGGCTTCACCGAGTTCGTCGGCCTGCCGTTCGTGCACATGGCCACCCCGCTGTACCTGCAGCGCCGTTCACGCCGTGGACCGACCTTCCGCGAGGTGCTGTTGATGCACGCCGTGGCGCGCATCGCGTACGACGGCTGGATCGACAACATCCAGGGATCCTGGGTGAAGCTCGGCCTCGACGGCATCCGTCAGCTGCTGCAGGCGGGCGTCAACGACCTGGGCGGCACCCTGATGGACGAGAACATCTCGCGTGCCGCAGGGGCGTCCCACGGGACCGATGTGTCGGCCGACGACTTCCGTGCGCTCGTCGAGCCGCTGGGCCGCACGTTGCGGCAGCGCTCGACGCTGTACGCCGACCTCGGCGACGGCGCCGAGGGCATCCCGGTGACCGCCTCGGCCTGAGGCACCCGCAGGGAGTCCCGTTGACCGGGTCAGCGGACCGGGCCGGGTCAGCAGGTGGGGCCGAGCAGCACGTGCGGTGCGCGGTCCGTCGGCGAAGCCGACAGGTCGATCGCACCGGTCGCCGCGCACGCCGAGCCGGGCCACGCC
>JALYWI010000018.1 GCA_030852785.1 Actinomycetota bacterium | reverse complement strand
GCCCAGGTGGGTGCGTACTCGAAGAACTCGCCATCGTCCGCGACCGTGCGCACGACGTCGCGCATGTCGTACGGCTGGTTCGCCGAGGCGGGGATCAGGTCGTACAGCTCCTCGCAGCGGCGGTCGGCCGGGTCGTCGCTCGCCTCGAACGGCGGCTCCTCCAGGTTGTTGGAGGGCAGGAACGACAGCAGGTAGCGCACGTCGTCCAGCGCGGCGCGGTCGTCCGGCGAGATGAACTGGGCCACGCCGGACGTGCCGGTGTGCACCCGGGCGCCGCCGAGGTCCTGCTGCGAGACGTCCTCGCCCGTCACCTGCTTCACCACGTCGGGACCGGTGATGAACATGTAGCTCGTCTGGTCGACCATGAAGATGAAGTCGGTCATGATCGGGCTGTAGACGGCACCGCCGGCGCACGGGCCCATGATCACCGAGATCTGCGGGGTGACGCCGGATGCCTTGACGTTCCGGTAGAAGATGCCGCCGTAGCTGGCCAGGGAGACGACGCCCTCCTGGATGCGGGCGCCGGCGCCGTCGTTCAGACCGATGACCGGTGCACCGACCTTCATGGCCAGGTCCATCAGCTTCATGATCTTCTCGGCGAACACGCCGCCGAGCGCACCGCCGTAGACGGTGAAGTCCTGGCTGAACACGAAGACCTTGCGGCCGTCGATCGTGCCCCAGCCGGTGATCACGCCGTCGCCGTAGGGGCGGTCCGGCAGTGCCTCACCGGCGCGGTGCCGGGCCAGCATGTCGAGCTCGTGGAAGGAGCCGTCGTCGAGCAGGTACTCGACGCGCTCCCGGGCGAGCATCTTGCCGCGTTCGTGCTGGCGTGCGACCGATCGCTCCGAACCCGGCTGCAGCGCGAGTTCGCGGCGCTTCGCGAGGTCTTCGACCCGTTCCCGAATGGGGTGTTCCATGGGGTCGAACGGTACCTGCGCAACAGGATCCACCCAAAAACGCCGGATCGGGCGCCCCGGATCCTCGATCCAGGCGTCCGCCGGCCGATGGATACCCCGAGAACCTCTCGCCTTCCGGAGCAGACGATGACCTCGACGACCACCGCAGTCCGACCCGAGCGCGCACGCGCCACGCCACTGGCCACCACGGCCGTCGCGATCGCCGTGCTGGCCGTCGTGTGCGGCCTCACCGTGGTGTGGTTCTTCGCCGCGATCCCCTTCGGCATCTTCGCCGTGGTGTGTGCCGTCGTGGATCGTCGGCGGCACCACCGTGCCGATGACCAGTCCCAGCACAGCACGGCGTCGACGGTGGCGCTCACCCTGGGCCTCGCGGTGCTGCCGCTCGCTGCCAGCACCATGTTGTTGGTCCCCCGTGTCGAGGCGGTCGCCACGCGTGCCGCCGGCGCGATGCAGGGCGGCGTCGAGAAGGACCTCGAGAGCCTCGAGCACACGACCACCAAGAACGTCGACGCGCTCAACTCGACCCTGACCGGCCTGGTCACGATCACCAACGACCGCTGGACCGACAACCTGAAGGAGCTCGAGCACGTGACGACGGACAACATGACGTCGCTCGAGCGCGAGATGCGCGCCATCGTCGACGAGATCAGCCGGACCGCGTCGGTGGAGCTGGAGCGACTCGAGGCGGCCGTCGCCGAGGACGTGAAGATCGCCGACCAACGAGCCGCGTCGATCCAGGCGCAGCTGCAGGAGCAGATCGAGGTGCTGCTCACCCGTCTCGACCAGCTCGAACGAGAGGCACGCGCGGCACGCGCCGAGGCACACTCGTCGTCGTGGACGACGCCCGGCTGAACCGACGACCCCGCGTCGCGGTCTACTGCGCATCCCGCCTCGGCGACGATCCGATCTTCGCCGAGTCCGCGGACGCGATCGGCGAGGCACTCGCGGCGCGTGACCTCGACGTGGTCTACGGCGGGGCACGGGTCGGTCTGATGGGACGGGTGGCCGATGCCGCGCTCGCCGGCGGCTCGCACGTGATCGGGGTGCTCTCCGACGAGCTGTCCGACCGCGAGATCGCGCACGAGGGCCTCTCGGAGCTGCGCCAGGTCGAGACCATCACCATGCGCAAGACGATGATGCTCGAGCTCGCAGGTGGCTACCTGGCGCTCCCCGGGGGTGTCGGCACCCTCGACGAACTGTTCGAGGTGGTGTGCTGGGGCTACCTGGGTCTGCACGACCGACCCGTCGGGCTGCTCAACGTCGCCGGTTACTACGACCACCTGCTGGCCTTCCTGGAGCACACCGTCGAGGTGGGACTGGCGAAGGAGCGGATGCGCGCCGCGCTGCTCGTCGACGACGACCCGGTCCGCCTCGTCGAGCGGCTGGCTGACCGTCTGGATGCGGGAGGGGTGTAGAACGGAGCGGTGCGGCTACCTGTGATGCCCCCTGTGCGCCCGATGTTGGCGAAGGCGTCGCGTGAGCTCCCGGTCGGCGACTACCTCTACGAGCCGAAGTGGGACGGCTTCCGCTGCATCGTCTTCAAGGACGGCGACGAGATCGAGCTCGGCAGTCGGAACCAGAAGCCGTTCACCCGCTACTTCCCCGAGCTGCTCGCTCCACTGCGCGAGCAGCTCCCCGATCGCTGCGTGATCGACGGCGAGCTGGTGGTGCCGACCACCACCGGGCTCGACTTCGACATGCTCGGCCAGCGCATCCATCCTGCGGACTCGCGTGTCCAGAAGCTCGCTGTCGAGACACCGGCCAGCTTCGTCGCGTTCGACATCCTCGCCCTCGGTGACGACGACCTGCGCCAGCGACCGTTCCGCGACCGCCGGAAGATCCTGGCGGACGCGCTCTCCGGGGTGACTGCACCGCTGCACGTGACGCCCTCGTCGAGCGACGCGACCGTCGCCCAGGACTGGTTCGAGCGCTTCGAGGGATCCGGGTTCGACGGCGTCATGGCCAAGGCGATCGACGGTCCCTACGTCGAGGACAAGCGGGTGCAGCTCAAGGTGAAGCACCACCGCACCGCGGACTGCGTGGTCGCCGGGTACCGCTTCCACAAGGAGGACGGCATCGGTTCGCTGCTCCTCGGTCTCTACGACTCCACCGACACCGCCACGCAGCGGCTGCACCACGTCGGTGTGTGCAGCGCGTTCGCCGCGTCACGTCGCCGCACGCTCGTCGGTGAGCTCGCCCCCTTCGAGGAGGGCGGTTCGATCGGGCACCCCTGGATCACACCCGCACACGAGAGCCTCGACGGCACGGTCCGGATGCCCGGCGCGCAGAGCCGTTGGTCGGCCGGCAAGGACGCCGACTGGGTGCCGGTGCGCTGCGAGCTCGTCGCCGAGGTCACCTACGAGAACTTCACCGCGGGTCGATTCCGTCACCCGGCCAGGTTCGTGCGCTGGCGTCCCGACAAGTCACCGACCGAGTGCACCTACGACCAGGTCGACCAGCCGCCGCCGCTGGAGTTCACGCAGATCTTCGACGAGGTCGCCGGCACCTGATCGCCGCCGACGAGTTCGGGCTCGTCAGTTCGATCCAGCTCAGACCGATCCGTTCACGCCGATCCGTTCAGGTGAGGGCAGCGGCCAGCTTCTCGGCCTTGCGGAGCACGTCCGGGCAGTCCAGACGGTCGCACCACCCGGCGAGCTCGGCCGTGGGTCCCGACCAGCGCCACTCGTCGACCGTGCCGACCTCGACCGCGGTGTCGAGCGTCGCCAGACGCTTGAACAGCAGCGCGTCGTCGTAGTGGTCCGCCAACGTCGCGGCGAGCTTGGCCGCGCCTCGCACACCCGTCACGTCCCACTGCCCGGGTGCGTGCGGAATCGCCTCGAGGTGCACGTAGGACCGCAGCACCGCCGCTGCGGTCTTCGCGCCCCAGCCGGGCAGACCCGGAAAGCCGTCCGCGGTGTCGCCGACGAGGGCGAGCCAGTCCGGGATCGACACCGGCGGCACGCCGTACTTCTCCTGCACGGCCGCGGTGTCGCGGAACTGACCGGCCCGGCGGTCGAACTGCACGACCTTCCCGCCGACGCACTGGGCCAGGTCCTTGTCCGGCGTGCAGATGATCGCCCGTGCGACGCGGTCGTCGGCCGACGCGACGAGCGCCGCGGCACCGAGGGCGTCGTCGGCCTCGACCTCGACCATCGCCCACACGGTCACCCCGAGGGCGCGCAGCGCGTCCTCGAGCCAGGGGAACTGCGCGTGGAGCTCCGGGTCGATGCCCTCGCCGGTCTTGTAGCCGGGCCACAGGTCGTTGCGGAACGACGTGATGACGTGATCGGTCGCGACACCCAGGTGCGTGGCGCCCTCGTCGAGCATGCCGACCATGGATCGCAGCACGCCGCGCACGGCGCCGACCTGCTCGCCGGCTGCGTTGGCGTGGCCACCGCCCGGCGAATAGAAGTACCGGAAGAGCTCGTAGGTGCCGTCGACGAGGTGGACCTGCATGCGAGCACCCTGCCACAGCGACGCGGCGAACGCTCACGGGGCACGCTCACATGCCGATGCAGCCGATCACCGCGCCCTGCTCGTCGAGCAGGTCGATCCGCCCCGCGGTGATCCCGGCGGGTGGTTCGGGCAGCTCGGACGGGTCGGGATGGCACGTCGGGATGATCCCGGGCGGCACATCGATCGCCGCGATCCCCGCGGTGAGGTTTCCTTGCGCGCCACCGGGGACCGGGTGCAGCCCGACGTCGTGGACCTCGTCGCCGAGGGTGAGACGGGCCGTCACCGCAGCCGGGTCGTTCGACGTGATCGTGACGAACGGTGGCACGCCCAGCTCATCGAACTCCGGACTGGACCTGTTCCAGACCGAGATCCCTCCCCCGGAACCGCCGAAGCCCGAGGCGTTGCACAGACGCTGACGTGTCGACAGCTTGAGGCACTCGTCGACGTTCACGAACGTGCCGGCGGTGGCACCGACGATGCCCTCGGCGACCTCGTAGGTCCGGGTCTGCAGCAGCCAGCCGACGTCGCCGAACGACCCCGTCGCTATGGCGGCCTCGCCGGCGTCGGGCTGGAGCCCCGGACCACCGAACACGTCGACGATGGCCTGGTCCCACGCGTCGCCGTCGAGACGGCGGACCGACGCGGCGACACGGGCCAGCTCGTCCGCGTCGAGGCGTGACGCGGTCGATGCGGTCACGACGATCAGCGCTCCGTCCTCGCCACGTTTGGCGAGCGAGCGGACGCGCCCACCGAAGCGAGCGTAGGAATCGGTGACATGACCGGGGCGCCCGTCGACGTCCACGGTGACCGCGCCGACCAGCTCTCCGCCGTGAGGGCGCTGCACCGTGAGCGCGTCGAGATCGATGCTGGCGCCCGGCAGCGTCATCACCGCGAGCGTGTCGGTCAGGCCGCCGTCGCTTCCGGGCAGGAGCGGCCGGTCGTAACCGACGGCGTACGCGCCGGCGGGGCCGGGGACCGCCGGGGTCCGTGGCCGCACCTCGGTGGCGAGGGCCACCACGCCGTCGGGTTGCACCGAGCCGAGCACCGTCCACGAGTCGGGCGCGTCGGCGACGACGGGCGCTGCGGTGCGCTCGATCGCCGGGTCGATCCCCTCGGCGACCTCGACGAGCGTCTCCTTCGGCAGGTCACCGGCGACGACCAACGCGGTGCCTCGATCGACCTCGACGACGAGGTCGTTCCACGTGGTCACCTCGGTGGTGGTCATCGCGTCCTGAGCGTCACCGAATGCCGCATTGCGGCCGTCCTCGAGTGCGAACAGTTCAGGTGAGTGGTCCCCTGACCCTGACGCCCATTGGAACTCGCTTTCCATGGGTTCCCACGGCGCGACGCGTGCGATCGCGGTGATGCCGTCGACGTCGATGACGGTGTAGGGCTGGTCGGAGCCCATCTCGGGATCCCACTCGGGCTCGTCGGTCCCGGCGCCGATCGCGGAGAGCCGATAGCCGGCGGGGACGTAGCCGACCTCGAACGGGTAGGCCGCGGCGTCCTCGCCCGGCTCGGCGGAGCCTCCGCCGGGGGGATCCGTGCCGGGG